>JAEWWC010000089.1 GCA_023396555.1 Bacillota bacterium | reverse complement strand
CCTTGCCGCGAGCATCCTTGGTGATGTAGGTTTCCGGCGCGTCCTTCAGGTCCTCTTCCTTGGCGAGGAACGGACGGATGACGGCGTGCGGGCAGACGTACGAGCACTGGTTGCACATGATGCAGTTGTCGGGTATCCAGCGCGGAACGTTCACCGCGATGCCGCGTTTCTCGTACTTTGTGGTGCCCGTCGGGAAGAAGCCGCGCGGGTCGAACGCGGACACCGGCAAATCGTCGCCCTTCTGCTCGATGATCGGGTATAGCGTTTTCACGAAGAACTCACCCGCTTCCGCAGGGGCTTTGGCATAAGCCGCGCCCTCGGTGGCGGTGGCCCAGGATTCGGGATACTTGACTTCCACGATGCCTTCGGCGCCCATATCGATGGCGTTATTGTTCATTTGGACGATCTTGTCGCCCTTCTTGCCGTAGGTCTTCTTGACAGCCTGCTTCATGTAGTCGATCGCTTCGGCTTCGGGGATGATGCCTGCGACTTTGAAGAATGCCGCCTGCATGATGGTGTTGATGCGTCCGCCCATGCCGGATTTCTCGGCGAGGTCGATCGCGTCGACGTTATAGAATTTCAGCTTCTTTTTCGCGATTATGTTCTTGACGCACGCCGGCAGCTCCCTTTCCAGATCTTCAAGCGTGGTCCAAGGCGAGTTCAGCAGGAAAATGCCGCCTTCCTTCGCGTCGGAGAGCATGTCATAACGCGTCACGTAGGATGGGTTGTGGCAGGCGATCAGGTCCGCGACGTCGATGAGGTACGTGGACTGTATCGGGCTCTTGCCGAAGCGCAGGTGAGAAACGGTGAGACCGCCCGACTTCTTGGAGTCGTAGCTGAAGTAGCCTTGAGCGTACATGTCGGTGTGGTCGCCGATGATCTTGATGGAGTTCTTGTTAGCGCCCACGGTACCGTCGCTGCCGAGACCGTAGAACTTGCAGCGGTAGGTACCCTCGGGAGCGGCGTCGATCTTGTCGGAATAGTCGAGGGAGAGGTTCGTCACGTCGTCGTTGATACCAACGGTGAAGTGGTTCTTCATCTCGCCGGCAAGGTTGACGTACACAGCCTTGGCCATCGACGGGGTGTATTCCTTGGAAGAAAGACCATAACGTCCGCCGATTACTTTGATGTCGCCGCGGCCCGCTTCGGCCAGCACAGTGATGACATCCTGATAGAGCGGCTCGCCCGCGGCGCCCGGCTCCTTGGTTCTGTCAAGCACGCAGATCTTCTTGGCGGTCTTCGGAAGAGAAGACAGGAAGTGTTTCGCGCTGAACGGGCGGTACAGACGGACCTTGATCATGCCCAGCTTCTCGCCTCTGGCGTTCAGGTAGTTGATCGCTTCTTCGGTGGCTTCAGCGCCGCTGCCCATCATGATGATGATATTTTCGGCATCCGGAGCGCCCACATAATCGAACAGCTTATATTTGCGTCCGATCTCTGCGGCGAGCTCGTCCATTACGGCTTGCACGATGTCCGGCGTGGCGTCATAGTATTTGTTGGCCGCTTCCCTGTTCTGGAAGTAGATGTCCGGGTTCTGCGCTGTCCCCTGCAGGTGCGGGTGTTCCGGGTTCATCGCGCGGGCACGGAACTCAGCGATGGCCTTTCTATCGGCCAGCTTTTCAAACACATCGTAGTCGATCATCTCGATCTTCTGAACTTCGTGCGAGGTGCGGAAGCCGTCAAAGAAATGCAGGAAAGGAACCTTGGTTTTCAGCGTGGCGAGATGCGACACTGCCGCCATGTCCATGACTTCCTGTACGCTGCCAGCGGCCAGCATCGCGAAGCCCGTCTGGCGGGTCGCCATGACGTCGCTGTGGTCACCGAATATCGAAAGCGCGTGGGCCGCCAGTGATCTTGCCGTTACATGAAACACGCTGGGAAGCAATTCGCCTGCGATCTTGTACATGTTCGGTATCATCAGCAGCAGGCCCTGTGAAGCCGTAAATGTGGATGTGAACGCACCGGTTGCCAGCGAGCCGTGCACCGCACCGGCTGCGCCCGCTTCCGACTGCATTTCGGCAACGCGCATTTTCTGGCCGAAGAGGTTGGTTCTATTGTGAGCCGCCCACTCGTCGCAGGTTTCCGCCATGGGCGAAGACGGGGTGATGGGGTATATCGCGCCGACGTCCGAGAACGCATAGGCTACGTGAGCCGCGGCGGTATTCCCATCGATTGTTTGTTTTTGTGCCATTATATATCCTCCTTAGTAAATGATTATCCAATCATGAAATAACTCTTTATTTGCAACCTGCCGTCAGGTTAAAACCGCCAAATTTAGTATATTCACAATCTTCATTATTATATATTTTTTTATTCTGAAGGTCAACAAAAAAAGGGCTTTGCAAGCGGTTATGCAGGAACGGCTGCAAAGAGAAGAAAAGAGAAATGCCGCTATGAAGGCAAAAAAGCGGCAATGCCTGTCGCAGCCGCTTTTTTTGAACGTACAAAAAATTATTCAGCTGGGTTCGATGCTGAGCTCCCGCTCCAGCGCGCCCGGCTCCATTGTCTCGATCGCGAGACCTGCGCCGGTAGCCACGGCATCCATCGGATCTTTGGCGCGCCGCACCGGCATTCCCGTCGCCCGGGCGATCATGCGGTTGAGGCCGTGCAGCAGTGAGCCGCCGCCCGTCATCACGATACCCTCGTTGATGATGTCCGCCGCGAGTTCAGGAGGCGTCTGTTCCAGCACGCTTTTGACGGTATCCACGATGGCCTGCGCGGGTTCCAGCAGCGCCTCGCTGATGCTCTGCGAATCCACCGTGACGGAGCGGGGCAGTCCGGAGGTCACCTCGCGCCCTCTGACTTCCATCGTCTGCTCCTTGGCACGGTCCATCACATATCCCAGAGTGATTTTGATTTGCTCGGCGGTGCTCTCACCAATGATCAGGCTGTGGATCTTTTTGATCTGCTTCATGATGGCGTCGTCCATATGGTTGCCGCCGATGCGCAGCGAGCGGGAGACGACGATGCCGCCCAGCGATATCACAGCCACCTCGCTGGTGCCGCCGCCGATGTCCACCACCATGTTTCCCTTCGCCTGGTTAACATCCAGCCCTGCACCGATAGCCGCCGCCATCGGCTCCTCCAGCAGCAGCACCTCGCGCGCGCCGGCGGACCGGGCGGCCTCTTCAACGGCGCGCTTTTCCACCTCAGTGATGCCGCACGGTACGCAGACCACCAGCCGCGGGCTGCGCCGGATGAGCCCCTGCGGCACTGCCTTACGTATGAAATATTTCAGCATGATCTCCGTGGTCGCAAAGTCGGCGATGACGCCGTCCTTGAGCGGCCGCACCGCGACGATGCCGCCCGGTGTCCGACCGATCATCTTGCGGGCTTCCTCGCCCACCGCGAGTATCTCCTTGCGGTTGTTTCTCATCGCGACAACGGAGGGCTCACGCAGTATGATGCCCTTGTCCTTCATGTAAACAAGCGTGTTCGCCGTCCCGAGGTCTATGCCCAGATTCGGCGCCAGATATGAAAACATTCAGTAACCTCCCATATGTTATGCTATCATTCTGCCTGTATAGCCATAATTTTATACATGCATGGGCGGGATGTTGTTGGCGGCATATTTCACATGGTATGAAGACATGAGGGAGGGCGGCTTATGAATGAGACACAGGCCAATGAGTATATCGTCAGGGTCAACAAGGTATGTGATTATATCGATCAGCATCTGCCCGAAAAGATGACGCTGGGAGAGCTCGCCCGCGTACCCGGCTTTTCCGGAATATCACTTCCATCAGTGAAGCATTGCTGAATGGAGATTGATGCGGCAGAATGCGGCGGATTATGATATAATGGGCCTGAGACCAAAGGAGGGATGACGGTGAAGATCGTGATTATCGGTGCGGTGGCAGCGGGGACGTCCGCCGCGGCCAAGGCCAGAAGGAATATGCCGGATGCGCAGATTACGGTGTATGAGCGCGACACGGACATATCATACTCCGGCTGCTCTCTGCCGTATTATATCGGCGGACGCGTCGCAGAAAGGACACAGTTGGCACCGCGGGACAGCACCTATTTCCGGCAGAAAAACGGCGTGGACGTGCTGACACGCCATGAAGTTCTGGGCATGGACCGTGCCGCCAAAACGGTAACGGTGAAGAACCTTGAGACCAATAAGGTGTTCGAGGACGGGTACGACCGGCT
Source organism: Bacillota bacterium (assembly GCA_023396555.1). Lineage (GTDB taxonomy): Bacteria > Bacillota > Clostridia > Christensenellales > SZUA-584 > SZUA-584. The sequence continues at coordinate 26,029 of JAEWWC010000089.1, read as the reverse complement.
GGTGATCGCTACGGGGGCGTCGCCGTTTATCCCCGACATCCCTGGTATCGGGCAGGACCACGTGTTTGTGCTGCGCAGTGTGCTCGACGCAACAGCGATACGCGCGTTTATTGAGACGAATAAGCCAAAGAGCGCGGTGATCGTGGGGTCGGGCAACATCGGCATGGAGATGCTGGAGAACCTGCCCGGCATCGACATGTCCGTGGTGGAGATCGCGGCGCAGATCGTGCCCGCGTTTGACGCGGACATGGCGGCAACGCTGGAGGAGAAGCTTAAGGCGCAGGGTGTGAAGTTTTACACGTCCCGGCGCGTGGAGCGCATTTCGCAGACGGGCGTGACGCTAAACGGCGGTGAGGCTTTGGACGCGGAGCTGGTGATCGTGGCGGCGGGCGTACGGCCCAACGCTGAGCTGGCAGAAAAGGCCGGGCTTGCATTGAGTGCGAAGGGTTCGATACGCGTCGACAAGCACATGCGCACCAGCGATGAGAATATATACGCTTGCGGCGACTGCGCGGAGACATTCTCCGCCGTCACGGGAGAGCCGGCCTGGTATCCGCTGGGCTCCACGGCCAACAAGATGGGGCGCATCGCGGGGGACACGGTAACGGGGGGGCGCATGGAGTACGGCGGCAGCCTCGGCACCGGCATATTCAAGGTGCTGGACATGGCGGCCGGACTGACCGGACTGACGGAAAAAGGCGCGCTTGCACAAGGCTTTGACGTGGTGACGGTAAAGCACCAGAACATAGACAAATACGATGTGTTCGGCGGAAAACCGCTCACCATCAAGGCGGTGGCGGACAGGAAAACGCGGCGGCTGCTGGGCGCTCAGGTGATCGGCTACGGCGGCGTGGACACGCGCCTGGACGTGTATGCCGCCATGATCATGAAGAAAGCCACGGCGGATGAACTGGAGGATCTGGACCTCGCTTATGCGCCGCCGTTCGCGACAGCAAGGGACCCGGTGCACTACACCGGCATGCTGCTGGTGTCGGCGCTGAACAGGAGGGGCTGAGCGTATAACGAAAAGGTGGACGAAGGATCTGTCGTTTATACTATCGATAAAAGTTAAGACCGTGGAGGCGCCGCCTCCAAACCACTGCTTAAGGGACTTTGTCCCTTAAGAATCCCATCGGGGAAAAGTCTTTTGCGCAAAGGCTTTTCCCGTAAGTATTATTCATCTAAAGTCGGAACCTAAATAATATAAAATAAATAAACGGCGGGACATGCGTCCCGCCGTTTGATATTGACTTGAGTCAGATGGTTTTGAGCATATTGTACAGCCGGTTCAGCGGCAGCCCCATCACGTTGAAGAAACAGCCTTCAATGCCGGTGATGTATTTACCGCCGTAGCCCTGTATGCCGTACGCGCCCGCTTTATCCATCGGCTCGCCTGTGGCGATATAATCGCTTATCTCTCCGTCTGTCATCCGGCAGAACGTGACCTGTGTGGCCTCCACCGCAGTATGCGTTTTGCCGTTGCTGATCACGGCGACGCCGGTGTAAACCGTATGCGTGCGCCCGGACAGCTGTTTCAGCATGGCCGCGGCTTCTGCGACATCACCGGGCTTACCCAGCACCAGATCGTCCACCGCGACCAGCGTGTCCGCGCCGATGACGATGGCATCCGGATACCGGCCTGCGATGTCAGCCGCCTTGTCCGCTGCAAGCGTTTCCACCTGCTGCGCGGGGGAACCCGTTGCGATTTCTTCGATGCCGCTTGGGATAATCTCAAATGCCGGCACGATGTAGGCCAGCAGCTCCCGGCGGCGCGGCGAGCCGGACGCGAGTATCACGCGGCGCTCGCCGCAGATAGGATTAGATGGCACAGACATTGTTGTTCTTTTCCTGATTCATGGCGATGGAGCCCTTGGGGCAAACGCCCACGCACACGCCGCAGCCGGTGCATTTGTCGTAGTCGATCACCGGCAGATTGTCCTTCATCGTGATCGCGCCTTCGGGGCATTTCTTGGCGCAGAGGGTGCATGCGATGCAGCCCGCCTTGCAGATGGACGCTGCGGCTTTGCCCTTTTCCGTCGTGCGGCAGGCGATGAACACGTCGTTCTTTTTGGGCATGACGGATATCACATGCTTGGGGCAAACCGCCTCGCACTGGCCGCAGCCGGTGCACAGGCTTTCATCCACCGCCGCGATGCCCTTATCGCTGAGGTATATCGCGCCGAACGGGCATGCCTTGCCGCAGGTCAAAAGGCCTACGCAGCCAAACGCACACGCCGACGGGCCGCCGGCCAGCAGCGCCGCCGCGCGGCAGTCGTGAATGCCCGTGTATGTGTATTTGGAGACGCAGTTCTCCGAGTCGCCGTGGCAGCGCACACGCGCCACCTTTTTCTCGGACAGCTCGGCTTCCACGCCCAGCAGCGCCGATATGGCGGCGAGGTTGTCACAGGATATCGCCACGCATTTCGCCGCGTTCATCTCGCCCGCGGCCACCGCCTTGGCGAAGCCGTCACAGCCGGGGATACCGCAGCCGCCGCAGTTCGCACCAGGCAGCAGCTCACGGACCTTCTCCACCATCGGGTCCGTTTTCACCGCCAGCAGCTTGGACGCGATCGCGAGCCCCAGCCCCAGAATCAGCCCGAGGCCGCCCAATGCGGCTACCGGCCATATGATGTCGTTGATCATAGTTTACCTCCCTCTTAAACCAGCCCCGAGAACCCGAGGAAAGCGATGGACATGAGCCCCGCGGAAATCAGCGCGATGGGGAAGCCCTTCAAGGGTTCGGGGATGTCAGCCAGCTCCAGCCGCTCGCGGATACCCGCGAACAGCACGATGGCCAGCGTAAATCCGACTGCTGCACCAATGCCGTGTGTCAGCGTCTGCAGCAGATTGTATCCTTCTGTTATGTTTAGTATCGCCACGCCGAGCACCGCGCAGTTGGTGGTGATCAGCGGCAGGTATACGCCCAGCGCCTGATACAGCGACGGCACCAGCTTCATCAACGTCATTTCCACCAGCTGCACCAGCGCCGCTATTACCAGTATGAACGCGATGGTCTGCATGTATTCGATCTGCAGCGGCACCAGTATGAAATAGTGCACGAGGTAAGAGATCACGGACGCCAGCGCCATCACGAACGTGACCGCCATGCCCATGCCGAGCGCGGTTTCCACCTTCTTGGATACGCCGAGGAACGGGCAGATGCCCAGGAACCGCGACAGCACGAAATTGTTGACCAGTATTGAGCTGAGCAATATCAGCAATATGCCTGTAAAGCCTTCCATGTGTTATCGCGCTCCTTTCTTTTTCATTGTCAACTTGTTGAGTAGTCCCAGCAGCAGCCCAAGTGTGATGAACCCGCCCGGCGCCGCCACCATGATCAACATGGGCTGGAAGTTCTCGCCGAACAGCGACAGTCCGAAGAACGAGCCGTTGCCGAGTATCTCGCGTATAGTGGCCATCACGAGCAGCGCCGCGGTAAACCCAAGCCCCATGCCGAGGCCGTCGAAGAACGATGCGCCCACGGTGTTTTTGGACGCGAACGCCTCCGCGCGTGCCAGTATGATGCAGTTCACGACGATCAGCGGTATGAACAGACCCAACGATTTATCCAGTGCCGGTACATAGGCCTTCATTGCCATCTGGACGATGGTCACGAACGCTGCGATGACGACAACGAAGGCTGGAATGCGGACCTTGTCGGGGATGAACTTGCGCAGCAGCGATATCACCACGTTGGAACCGATCAGCACGAACGTGGCTGCGAGACCCATGCCGATGCCGTTGGAGGCTGCTGTGGTGACGGCAAGCGTGGGGCACATGCCCAGCACCAGCCGCAGCGTCGGGTTTTCGTCCAGTATGCCGTTTTTCAATATGGCAAGAGGTTTGGTTCTCATTGAGCACCTCCCATTTCTTCGGTGTAGTAAGAGGCGACGGTATTGACCGCATCCGTTACGCCGCGTGACGTGATGGTCGCACCGGTGATCGCCTGCACCTCATTGTCTGCCGACGGCGGGTTTTTGACGACGGTCAGCGGCTCAGAATAAGGAATACCTGTATATTGGCCGCGGAATTTTTCCTCAGCAGCTTTGGCGCCCAAGCCCGGTGTTTCGCCGTGGCTGCCCACGATGACGCCTTTGACGGTGCCATCTGCACCGACGCCTACTGTCAGGTTTAGCCCGGAGCTGTAGCCCTTGGTGACGACGGACGCGACGATGCCGATCTCGCTGCCGTCCGCGTCCAGCGCGGTATATACGCTCTTGATAATGGCGTAGTCTTCCGGTACAGCAGCGGTGCTTTCCTCAAAGCTGACGGCTTCGGGAAAGGCGGCGCGGCGCGCCTCTTCTGCTTCCTTTCGGGCCTGCTCGGCGATGGGTCCTCTGGTCACGCTGTTGACAACGCCCAGCAGAACACCGGCGATCAGCGTAATCAGGAGCAGCTTGATGGTGATAACGACAATATTTTTCATGCGCGCACACCTCCGAATCTTTTCGGTTGAAAGGCCCTGTCGATCAGCGGAACGACAAGGTTCATCAGCAGTATCGAATAGGATACGCCCTCGGGATATCCGCCCCACAGGCGTATCACGCTGGTCAGCACGCCGCAGCCGAATGCGAACACGACTTTGCCGCTGGCCGACATCGGCGATGTGGCATAGTCAGTCGCCATGAAGAACGCGCCCAGCATCAGGCCGCCGGCCAGTATGTGATAGAGCGCGTCGCCGGTGAACACACCCTCCGGCCCAGCCACCCACATGAATACGGCCACGGTGGCGATATAGACGAACGGAATACGCGGGTCGATCACGCGGCGGACCACCAGATAAAGGCCGCCGACGATCAATGCGATCGCGCTGGTTTCGCCGATACAGCCGCCGACATTCCCGAGGAACATATCGAGATAGGGGCTGGGAGCGCCCGCGCCGGCCACTTTGAGAGCCGCCAGCGGCGTCGCGGCGGATACCGCGTCCGCGGGCATCGTCCAGGTGGTCATTGCCGGCAGCCAGGACGCGACGAGGAACGCGCGCGCGGCCAGCGCCGGATTGATAAAGTTGTGGCCGAGTCCGCCGAAGCACTGCTTGACGATCGCGATGGCGAATACGGAGCCGATCACCGGAATATAGAGCGGAACGGACGGCGGCAGGTTGAGCGCCAGCAGCAATCCCGTGACCGCGGCACTGCCGTCGCTCACCGTGACTTTCTTTTTCATCAGCAGCTGCAATATCGCTTCGGTCGCAATGGCGGCTGCAACGCTAACCAGCACCACCCACAGTGCGGACAAGCCGAAGAAGACGATGCCGAGCACGGTGGCCGGGAGCAGCGCAATGATGACGTCGCGCATGATGCTGCCCGTGGTTTCTGCGGAGCGGACATGCGGCGACGAAGACAAAACGTATTTGTCCATATACACCTCCAAAAATATCAAAAAACTATAATACCGCGCCGGCTATTTGCTGCACGCCTTGCGCTTGTTTGTGATCTCGCATTTGGCGAGCCGCATGCCCTGCACGAGGTGCCGGTTGGCCGGGCAGGTGTACGCGCAGCAGCCGCACTCGATGCAGTCCATCGCGCCCGCCTTTTCCGCGTCGTCAAAGCGGTCCTTTTCGGCGTAGGCATCGATCAGGTAAGGCTGAAGACCGATGGGGCATACGTACACGCACTTGGAGCAGCGGATGCAGGGCGATTCGTCCACCGGACGCGCCATTTTGTCGTCCAGAACCAGTATGCCCGATGTACCCTTCATTACCGGCGCGTCGATATTGTGCATCGCGATGCCCATCATCGGGCCGCCCGCGATCACCTTCTCGATCTTGCCGGCCAGACCGCCGGCATGCGTGATGACGTAAGACACCGGCGTGCCGATGCGCACCAGCAGGTTGGACGGCTGTCCCACGCTGCCCGTGACGGTGACCACACGCTCAAACAGCGGCATCCCTTTCTCGATCGCCTGGCAGATCTGGTAAGCGGTGCCCGCGTTGACCACAACCACGCCTACGTCCATCGGCAAGCCGCCCGAGGGGACTTCGCGGCCGGTGATGGCGTTGATCAGCTGTTTTTCCGCGCCCTGAGGGTACTTCACCTTCAATGCCGCCATGCTGATATCAGTTCCCTTCAAAGCCTGCTGCATCGCGGCGATGGCGTCCGGTTTATTGGCCTCGATACCGATCCACGCATTGCTCACGCCCAGCGCCTTCACGACGGCTTTAAGGCCGCGCACCACCTCATCCGGGTATTCCAGCATGATGCGGTGATCCGCCGTGAGGTAGGGTTCGCACTCCGCGCCGTTGACGATGACAGTATCGATTTTTTTCTCAGCCGGCGGAGAGAGCTTGACATGCGTGGGAAAAGCAGCGCCGCCCATGCCCACCAGACCGGCGTTCTTGATGATGTCAATAATCTGCTGCGGAGAAAGGTCCTCCAGACGGCCCGGGCTTTTGATTCCGGGATGCAGCCTGTCCTCGTGATCGTTCTCGATCACGATGGCCATGCTCTTCTGACCGGATATATGTGGCCGCATCTCGATAGCCTTCACCTTGCCGGACACGCTGGAAAAGCAGGGAACGCTTACATAGCCGCGTTCGTCGGCGATTCTCTGGCCCATGTCCACGATGTCTCCCACCGCAACGATGGGCGTAGACGGGGCTCCGATGTGCTGTGCCAGCGGGATGACCACCTCGTCCGGAACGCTGCACCGTTCAATGGGGCGACCTTCAGTGAAGCGCTTACCATGATGGATGCGTGAAAGCGGATGAATGCCGCCTCTGAAACTGAATCTGCTTGCCATACAGTCTCCTTCAATATAGTAGAAAAATGGTTGTTGAAATCTAAAAGTAATGATTCCAGACAGTTATTATAGCATAAACGCGAATTATTTGCATAGAAAGTCGTGAAAAATTTGATGCAAGAAAATATGCAATAAATGGAATGGCGTGGAACGTGTAAAACTATCTAAGCAGTAAAAAGATGTATAAAAAGAAAAGCGTCAGCAAATGATTAATAGCAGACCGGGAGAAATTATGGAGCTTTGGTGTTTTGATCAAACCATTGTTTACAAATTTGACCGCCTGTGTTATGATGTTTTCTGAATTTTAACCGCTTACACTGTTTTGCGAACACCCGACGCCTTACACTGTTTGCGGGGTTGCCTAAAAGGCGGGAGGAACTTTTAAAAGTGGATAAGGAAACCAAAGCGGGCATTATTTCAAAATTTGCCCAGAGTGCGGGCGACACGGGGTCGCCGGAGGTTCAGATCGCGCTGCTGTCCGAGCGGATCAATCACCTGAACGACCATCTCAAGATTCATGCCAAGGATCATCATTCGCGGCGTGGTCTCCTGAAAATGGTCGGTAAGAGGAGAGGCTTGCTGGATTATCTTAAGAAGAAAGACATTGAACGGTACAGGGAAGTGCTCAAGGGCTTAAACTTAAGAAAGTAACAACTGATAGAGCGGGCGACCGCTCTATTATTTGTTCTTAATAAAAACAACATGCGGTAAGCATGGGGCGCTGCGCAGGTGCGCAGGGTCCGGTTAAGGAAAGAAGGAGTAATTAAAAAATGGAACACAGAGTATTCAACATGGATGTCGCCGGCAGGACGCTGACGATAGAGACAGGAAAATTCGCTCAGCAGGCCAACGGCACCTGCCTGGTGCGGTGCGGTGAGACGGCGGTGCTGGTAACGGCGACAGCATCCAAGACGGCGCGGGCAGGTATTGACTTTTTCCCGCTGAGCGTAGAGTTTGAAGAGAAGATGTATTCGGTGGGCAAAATACCCGGCGGCTTCATCAAGCGCGAGGGTCGCCCGTCCGAGAAGGCGATTTTAACATCGCGGCTGATCGACAGGCCGATCCGGCCGCTGTTCCCCAAGGGATACTACAATGATGTGCAGGTGGTCAGCACCGTGCTGTCGGTGGAGCAGGACGTACCCCCGGCCGTATACGGCATGATCGGTTCGTCGGTGGCGCTGTCGATATCGGATATACCGTTCGCGGGCCCCACCGCTTCAGTGGTTATCGGCATGGTGGACGGTGAGTACGTGATTAATCCCGACTCGACCCAGCGTGACAAGAGCGTGCTGGATCTCACCGTTTCCGGCACCAAGGATGCCGTGATGATGGTGGAAGCGGGCGCGAACGAGATCTCTGAGAAGGAGATGCTGGACGCGATACTGCTGGCACATGAGGAGATCAAGAAGATCATTGCATTCATCGAAGGCATCGTGTCCGAAGTCGGCAAGCCCAAGATGGACGTAGAAATCTATCACGCGGACGAGGAACTGGAAGCCAAGGTGCGCGAGTACGCGCTGGACAAGGTGGCTTACAGCATTGATACCAATGTGCGGAGCGTGCGCGAGGAGCGGACGGAAGCGATGACTGCCGAAGTCCTTGAGCATTTCGCCGAAGAATTTCCAGACAGCGCGGCGGACATACAGAACGTGCTGTATAGCTTGCGTAAGGAACTGGTACGTGACCGCATCATCAACAAGGGCATCCGCCCGGATGGCCGCGCGATGAACGAGGTGCGCCCGATATCCGTGGAAGTGGGCCTGTTTGCCCGCACGCACGGCAGCGCGATGTTCACCCGCGGCGAAACGCAGGCGCTCACGCTGACAACGCTGGGTTCCATCAGCGAGGCGCAGAGGCTGGACGGTATCTCGGATATCGAAGGCAAGCGTTATATGCACCACTACAACATGCCGCCGTATTCCACGGGCGAAGCGAAGATGATGCGCTCCACCAGCCGCCGCGAAACAGGCCATGGCGCGCTGGCAGAACGGGCTCTGATACCGGTGTTGCCTAGTGAACTGGATTTCCCTTATGCTATCCGCACGGTGTCCGAGTGCATCAGCTCCAACGGTTCCACCTCTCAGGCCAGCGTGTGCGCCAGCTCGCTGTCTCTGATGGACGCGGGAGTGCCGCTCAAAGCCCCGGTGGCCGGCGTGGCGATGGGCCTTATCAAGGACGACAACACAGGCAACATTGCGATACTGACGGACATTCAGGGGCTCGAAGACTTCTTCGGCGATATGGACTTCAAGGTGGCAGGCACCTCCAAAGGCATCACCGCCATCCAGATGGACATCAAGATCAAGGGCATCGACGAGCAGATACTGACCCGGGCGCTGGCACAGGCTAATGAAGGCCGCATGCACATACTGGGCAAAATGAACGCGGTGCTGCCGGCCGCGAGGGACAACCTGTCCAAGTACGCGCCGCGCATCTATCAGTTCACTATCGATCCGGAGAAGATCCGCGAGGTCATCGGTTCGGGCGGCAAGGTCATCAACAAAATCATTGCGGAAACCGGCGTGAAGATCGACATCGAGGATGACGGGCGAGTGTTCATACTCTCCGCCGACGAAGCCGCTGCCGACAAAGCGCGCGCCGCCATTGATGCGATCGTCAAGGACATCGAAGTCGGCAATGTTTACCTCGGCAAAGTGGTGCGCATCATGAACTTCGGTGCGTTCGTGGAACTGGCCCCCGGCAAGGACGGGCTGGTACATATATCCAAGCTATCCAACGAGCACGTTGCGAAGGTGGAGGATGTCGTCAACATCGGCGATGAGATACTCGTACGTGTCACCGAGATCGACAAGCAGGGCCGCGTGAACCTCACGCGCAAGGGCCTGCTGCCGGAGGACCGTAAGAAGGGCGATAAACCGGAAACCAAGATAGAAGATAAGCCTGAAGAATAACATCATTAAATTGAAGCCGCTGTGAGTAAAGTCACGGCGGCTTTTTCATGTCCCGGAAAGTCTGAACAGACAAATATGAATAGTCCAAAGCCCGGGGAGTAGGCCGCCTTATTTGGGTGCCCCACGCATAATTGGGCCGCTTATACAATACTTATTATTATATCCTATTCGACTATTTAAGGCGGTGTTGTTATGCGCATATTCGTGGTGAAGAAAAACACTCTGATCCGGGCGGGGATATTTTTACTGCTCATTGTCGGAGCCATTGTGTATACACAGGTGGCGCTGAATGAGTCGGCGCCAACGACATCGATGTCGGAGCCCATGCCCATTTGCCGCGTGAACACGGACGAGAAAGCGGTGGCGCTGACGATCGATACAGCGTTCGGCGACGCGGATTACACGCAGGATATACTGAAGGTGCTGGACAATGAAAGCGCCAAAGCCACATTCTTTGTGATGGGGCTGTGGGCAAAGGACAATGCCGAAGCGCTGGATGCCATATCCCAGAGCGGCAACGAGATTGCCAGCCATTCGATGAACCATGCGCGGTATCCCGATATGACCGCAGACGAAGTGATTAAGGACGCGGGCGAAGCCAAAACGATGCTGTTTGACAAAACGGGGTTTGATACACAGCTCGTCCGCATGCCTTATGGCGCGTTCAATACCGAAAGCATCCTGGCGCTGGAGGGCGACGGATATATCCCTGTCAAATGGAGCCTGGATGCCAAGGACTGGAAGGGATACGATTCTGCCAAGATTGCGGACGGTGTGCTGAACACGGTAAAGAGCGGCGACATCATCATGTTCCAGAACAACATGCCTGCGAGCCCTGAGGCGCTGGCTGCGGTAATACTGGGGCTGCGTGAACAGGGCTTTAAGATCGTGACGGTATCCGACCTGCTGCTGGACGGGGACGCCATTGTGGATGCGACGGGCACACAGCGCTATTTTGAGGACTGACGAAAAACGATTTGGGGATAAAATATGCAGGATACGACAAACAGCGTCAGCGTGGCGGGGCGTTTGAGCGGCCTTAAGCTGTCGCATAAGATATACGGAGAGGCTTTCTACACATTCCTGCTGGAATGTGCGCGCCTGAGTGAAAAGGCGGACCAGCTTCCTGTGACGGTATCGGAACGGCTGCTGGAACAGTACCCGCTTTGTGATGGCGCGATGGTAGGCGTCAAGGGGCAGCTGCGTTCGTACAACAAGCTGGTGGATGGCCGGACGCGGCTGTATCTGACGATATTTGCGCGGGAACTGGAGGAAAATCCGACATCGGCTAACGAGATCGAACTCAAAGGCTTTGTGTGCAAGCCGCCCGTGTTTCGTGTGACGCCGTTCGGGCGGGAGATCACCGACCTGCTGATTGCGGTGAACCGTGCGTACAACAAATCCGACTACATCCCCTGCATCGTGTGGGGCCGCAACGCCCGGTATGCATCAGGTTTTACAGTGGGCGACAAGGTGTCGATGAATGGGCGTGTGCAGTCCCGCGATTACGAAAAGCTGCTGGAAAGCGGCGAAGTGACAGTGCGCACCGCTTATGAGGTCTCCATCGCGAGGTTGCATAAGGAAACGGAATAGGCTTTTTTAAAACGTGATAGTATGTTAAAATATAAGAGCCGGACTCTTATATTTTTTTACGCGTATTTGCAAGGAGTAAATTATGCAATATTTAAGAGCGTGCTATGACGGTGAGGATTTTTACGCCGCACTGGAAGACGGGCACGTGAAACGCCTGAGCGGTCTCCCGTATGAGGGCGCGCAGTTTACGGGTGAAGAATACAGCCTCAATGATGTGAAGCTGCTGCCGCCGTCCGAACCCACCAAGATCGTGGCGGTAGGGCTTAACTACGCCAAACACGCCGCCGAGATGAAGGAAACGCTGCTGGGGCGGCCGGTGATATTCTTAAAGCCAACGACCGCGCTGATTGCGCACGGCGAGGAGATCGTGTGGCCGGTGGTTTCGGCGCAGGTGGACCACGAGGCGGAGCTGGCGCTGGTGATAGGCAAAAAGTGCAAGAACGTGACGACGGAGGAAGCCTCAGCTTACATATTCGGCTATACGGCGCTGAACGACGTGACGGCCCGCGACCTGCAGAAGGCGGACGGGCAGTGGACGCGCGGCAAGTCGTTCGATACGTTCTGCCCTGTGGGGCCGTATGTGGAGACGGATTTTAACCCGGTGGGTAAACGTGTGCAGAGCATACTGGATGGCGAAATCAAGCAGGACGGAAATACGGACGACATGCTGTTTGCGCCCGCGGAGCTGGTGAGCTACCTCAGCGAGTGCATGACGCTGCTGCCCGGCGATATCATTGCGACGGGCACGCCGGAAGGTATCGGGCCGATGCGTCGCGGCGGCGTGATCGAGATACGCATCGAGGGGCTGGAGACGCTGCGCAACAGCGTGATATAATCGGGGTTCCCGGCGAAGCATCATGGAGTACAACCGTGGAGGCTCAGCCTCCACACCACCACTCAAGAGATGCATCCCGCCTATGCCCCGGAGGGGTATGAGAACCCCATAAGGAAAATGCCCGTCAAGGCATTTTCCGTAATTTTAGACTATTTTATATCTCGAGTGGTGAGGGGCGATCCCCCCAATGATGAAATCAATATTGAGGGAGCTCCATTAGGCAATAAGGAGGATAGGCTATGTATGAATCGAAGCTGAAATCCCAGGATATGGACAGGCTGTTTGAGGCCATGCTGACAATGAAGACGGTGGAGGAGTGCTACATGTTCTTCGAGGACCTGTGCACGATATCCGAGCTGAATTCCATCGCACAGCGCTTCAAGGTAGCCCAATTGCTCAAGGACAAGCACACCTGCCACGATATCTCCACGGAGACGGGCGCGAGCACGGCAACGATCAGCCGCGTAAACCGGTGTTTGTTATATGGCACGGGTGGATATGGCATGGCATTGAAACGACTATCAGGGAGGACAGATGAATCTAAGCGGACTGAATGACAGACAGCGGGAGGCAGTGCTGCAGACCGAAGGGGCTGTGCTGGTGCTGGCGGGAGCCGGTTCCGGCAAAACGCGCGTGCTGACCACACGGGCGGCATATTTGATTGAGCAGGGGATAGCGCCATGGCAGATACTGGCGCTAACGTTTACCAATAAAGCGGCGGCGGAGATGAAGCAGCGCATTGCGGTGCTGGTACCGGATGCGGGCGAAATGTGGGTGAGCACCTTCCACGCGATGTGCGCCAAACTGATGCGCATGGAGGGCGACCGGTTGGGTTACGCGCGCGGCTTTTCGATATACGATGCGACGGACGCGCTGACCGTGGTCAAGGACTGCCTCAAGGAGCTGGACATCGATAAGGACGTGATCGACCCGCGCAGCGCGCGTAATGCCATCAGCCGGGCGAAGAACGACGGCGTGAACCCGGCACAGTATGTGGAACAGTACAAACAGGTGTCCGGCAGCGGCGATACGGTGAAGCTGACGGCCCGTGTCTACGCGCGGTATGAGGACAAGCTGCGTGCCAGCAACGCGCTGGACTTCGACGACTTGCTAATTAAGACGCTGCTGCTGTTTGAAGAGTATCCGGATGTGCTGGAGAAATACCAGCGGCGCTTCCGCTACATCATGGTGGACGAGTATCAGGACACCAACGCGGTGCAGTACCGCATTGTGAAGCTGCTGGCGGGCGGGCACGGCAACATATTCGTGGTGGGGGACGACGACCAGTCGATATACGGCTGGCGCGGCGCGGACATCTCCAACATACTGGACTTCGAGAAGGATTTCAAGGGCTCGAAGGTAATCCGGCTGGAGCAGAATTACCGCTCGCATCAGGGAATACTGGACGCGGCCAACGGCGTGATACGCAACAACAGCGCGCGTATGGGCAAGGAGCTGTGGTCGTCCATGACAACGGGCCAGAAACCGCTGGAGTTTCAGGCGGAAAGCGATATCGAGGAAGCGCAGTTCGTGGCCGAAAAGGCGGCCAGCCTGCTGCGCGAGAGCAAGTATACCGCAGCCGACATCGCGGTGTTGTACCGCGTAAACAGCCAGTCGCGCGTGTTGGAAAACAAGTTCAAGGAGCGCGGTGTGCCGTACGTGATATATGGCGGCCAGAGCTTCTACGACCGCAAGGAGATCAAGGACGTGCTTGCGTACCTGAACCTGTTGTGCAACCCGAGCGCGGATCTGTGCTTCATGCGCGCTGTCGGTGTGCCGCGCCGGGGTATCGGCGAGGCATCGCTGGGCAAACTAAACGAAGCCGCGCAGGAAAGCCAGTGTTCGCTGATGCGCATGAGCCGCGAGGCGGACGCGTTGTTGGCCAAGAAAACCGCCGATGCGCTTAAAAGCTTTGTGGATATGATGGACGGCATCCGCGCGCAGATGTCGCAGCGCACGGTGCTGCAGACGGTGGAGAAGGTGATCGATGCGTCCGGTTTACGCGCTGCGCTGATGGCGGACACCACGGCGGAGGGGCGCATGCGCGTGCTGAACGTGGAGGAATTCCTGCGCAGCGTGTCAGATTTCGAGCGGGAAGCCGGGGAAGGCGCATCGCTGGAGGCGTTCCTCGAGCGCAACGCTCTGGTTTCCGACGTGGATAACGTAGGCGACGAGGACGACAAGATCATGATGATGACGCTGCACAGCGCCAAGGGCCTCGAGTTCCCCATCGTCTTCATGGTGGGGCTGCAGGAAGGACTGCTGCCGCACCAGATCAGCCTGATGGACGGCGATGTGGAGGAGGAGCGGCGGCTGTGCTACGTGGGCATGACGCGCGCGAAGAAGCGGCTTTACCTCACCTGGAGCACTACGCGGTTCGTGCGGGTGGGGGCCGGGTTCGAGCGCATGGAGGCAAAGCGTTCCCGCTTCCTCGGCGAGGTGCCGGACGGCTGCATGGAACCGGCAGGGGTGAAGCGCAACACGCCGGCGTTCTTCTCGAACGAGCCGACCAGCAACAGCCCGTATTCGTTCGCGCAGGGGCGGGTGAAGATGCCGGCGGCAGCGGAGCCCAAAGCGAAGGCGCAGCATTCGCCGGATGAGTTTGTAACCGGGCGGGTGGTGTCGCATCCCAAGTTTGGTCGCGGCCAGATCGTGTCCACCAACGGTGCGGGCGAGGAAAAGATTGCGGTGGTACGTTTCGACACCGCCGGAGAGAAGAAGATGTTTGTGGCGTTCGCGCCGCTTGAGATCGTATAGAAGGACTTGGTGTATGGACGACAAGCAGAGGATCGACGTGCTGGTTGGTGAGCTCAATGCTCACGCCTATCGGTACTACACGTTGGACAGTCCTACCGTTAGCGACGTTGAATATGACGTACTTTACGACGAGTTGGCGGCATTGGAAGCGCAGACGGGCTATGTGCGCCCCGACTCGCCCACGAGGCGGGTGGGCGGCGACGTGTTGCTCGGCTTCGAAAAGCAGGCGCATCTGGCTTCGCTGTACAGCCTGGACAAGGTGCGTACCGAGGAGGAACTGCAGTTGTGGGAGCAACGCGCAAGGAAGATCGCCGACGAGCCGTACACCTACGTGGTGGAGTATAAGTTCGACGGGCTGACGGTGAACCTGCGCTATGATGGAGGCTTTCTCGTCTCCGCGGCGACGCGCGGCGATGGCAGCGTGGGCGAGGTGATCACGCGGCAGGTGATGACGATCAAATCTGTGCCGCTGTCCATACCGTATCAGGGGCTGCTGGAGGTGCAGGGCGAGGGCATCATGCGCCTGTCGCAGCTGAAGAAGTATAACGAAACGGCGGACGAGCCGTTGAAGAACGCACGCAACGCCGCGGCTGGCGCGCTGCGTAATCTGGACCCGGCAGAGACGGCAAGGCGAGCCTTAAGCCTCGTGTGTTACGGCGTGGGATATAAGGATGGGGAACCGTTTGCGTCCCACCGTGAGATGCTGGAGTTCCTGCGCGACAACCACTTCCCGGTCAGTGATTTCTCGCGGACGGAGCGCAGTCTTGCGGGCGTAATGGACGCCGTGGCCGAGGCGGAGCAGAAGCGCAGCAGCCTTGATTTCCTGATCGATGGCGCGGTGATTAAGATCGACAGCTACGCCGTACGCAAGCGGTTGGGCTTCACGCAGAAGTTTCCCCGCTGGGCGGTGGCTTATAAGTTCGCCGCGGACGAGAAGACGACGACGCTGCTGGACGTGATCTGGCAGGTGGGGCGCACCGGCAAGCTGACACCGGGCGCAGTGCTGGAGCCGGTGGACATTGCGGGTGTTTCGGTGTCGCGCGCGACACTGAACAACTACGGCGACATACAGCGCAAGGGCGTGAAGGTACCCTGCCGCGTGTTTCTGCGTCGCTCGGGCGACGTGATACCCGAGATACTGGGCGTGGCGGAATACCTGCCCGAGTCGCAGGACATCGTGCCACCTGACATATGCCCGGCATGTGGGCATCCGGTAACGGAAAAGGGCGCGCACCTGTTCTGCGAGAACATACTGCTGTGCCGCCCGCAGCTGACCCGCGCGATTGCGCATTTCGCGTCGCGGGACGCGATGAACATCGAGACGTTTTCGGACAGGACGGCGGAAGCGCTGTACGACCATATGGGCCTGGCCGATGTGTCCGATTTGTACTATCTAAACTATGAGAAGCTCAAGGAGCTGCCCGGCTTCGGCGACAAGAAGGCGGAAAACCTGCGGGCGGCGATAGAGCGCAGCAAGACACGCCCGCTGGCGGCGTTTATCTACGCGCTGGGCATACCGGGCATCGGTTCCAAGACGGGCAAGGACCTCGCTAACCGTTATGGCAGCGTGGATGCGCTCGCAGCGGCGGAGGAGGAAGACCTGCTGACCATAGACGGCGTGGGCCCTACGCTGGCCCGCAATTTCGTCGATTTCTTCGGAGACGAACGCGTGCGCCGTATCATCCGGCGTATGGAGGAGGCAGGCGTCCATCCGCAGTTTGAGCGCAAGGCGGCAAAGCAGTCCCCGTTTACCGGCAAGAAGGTGGTGCTGACCGGCACGCTCACGAAGTACACGCGCAAGGAAGCATCGGACATCATCGAATCACTCGGCGGCGAAGTGGCGTCGTCTGTCAGCAAGGCGACCGATTATGTGCTGGCAGGGGAGAGCGCGGGCAGCAAGCTCGCGAAAGCGCAGGCGCTGGGCGTAGTTGTCATCAGCGAGGCGGAGTTTGAAGAGATGATTAAATAGAACGTAAAAAATACCAATTGTAATTACGTATATACGATTATTGAAAGAGCAAAATACCATGAGAAACCTTATCGGAAAAAGGGGAATCATGGTTTTTTTGATTGTATTGCTGATCCTGGTGCTGTTGGTGGGCATTTTTCTGATCAGCCCGCTGCCGGTAACATGCGTGTTCCATATGGACAACGAGTCCACCTGGCTTAAGGCCAGCGTTCTTGGGCTTTTTGTTAAGGTTCGGGGAGAGCTGAAAAATAACCGCCCCATAATATCGGTTTTTGTTTTAAATATTAGAGTGTGGCGCAAAGCGCTGGGTCACACAAGTGAAAAAGGGAAAGCGTTGGACTGGCTACGCGCCGCTGACGTATCGGACATAGAGGCGGACGCGAGGTACTCCCTGCGTGATCCCTTTGTGACGGGGCTGGCGTCGGGCGTGGCCGGAGCGGTTTTATCCTTCGTCCAGGTGGACAGGTTGTCGTATTCTCCGGATTTCACAGCTCTGCACAGCTACGTGCATGTGGAAGCGTCCGCGCAGCTTAGAATCGGGAATACGCTTTTAAATTTCGCAGACAATAACAAAAAAAGCAGGAGGCAAGGAGAATGGAGCAAAGCTTAAATCAGTACGTAGACACATTATTTACAAACATGGAGACTTTTTCACAAAAGGAAGGGCTGATCGGCAAGCCGGTCACCCAAGGGGACAAAACATTTCTACCCGTGATGTCCATTACTCTGGGATATGGCGGTGGGGATACACACTCCAGCAAAAGCAAAACCGCTTCAACGAGCCCGGCAGCCGCTGCGGTTCCGAGCAATATGGGCGGGGGTGCGCTGGGAGTGGGTGCCAAGCTATGCGCGGACGCGGTTATTGTGATCGACAATAACAATGTAATGTTGGCGCCCATAGCGGCACCTGGCGGCATGAACCAGGTGATTAGTAAGATACCACAGATCATCAGCAGTATGGGGATGGGCGGCCAACAAAGCGGCCAACAGCAACAGGGTGCACAACAAAACAATCAGCAAAACTCCCCGATGGGAGGCTGATCAGGGAAATAGAAAATCCCCCGGGCTTGAACAATCAGACTCGAGGGATTTTTTATTCCCCAAAAATCCACCGCAGAGGTCTAAGTCGGAAAAAGCCCTCCGCTGTGTGGGCGGAGGGCTGTACGGGCCTGTTGCAGTATGCAGAGCTTACCGGACGCCGTAGGTGAAGGTGGTTTCAAACATGGCTTCGATGTTCTCCACCTTGGCGTCGTCGATCATCGTGCCGCTGTCCATGATGAAGCCGCCACCCGGCGCGCAGGTATCGATCAGCATCTTGCAGTAGTCAACCACCTGCTGCTTGGTACCATAGGACAGTGTCACCGCTGGCACGTTGCCCATGATGCATGAATGGCCGCCCAGCACCTTCTTCGCTTTCTGCATGTCGGTGTATTCAAACGAGAATATGCACTTGCCCGGCGGCACATCTCTTAAATACTCCAACCGATTGTTGTATCTACCTTCGACATATACCACCGGCGTGAGACCGGCGTCCGCGACCGCCGTCAGGTACTTGAGCAATGACGGCCAGTAGAATTTTTTAAACTGCTCATCCGACATAAACTCGTCCACGCCCTTGTGCAGCCAGAACCAGACGAAGGGCGTCGCCTGTCCTGAGCAGCTCGCGATGGTATCTTTGATCGCAAACTTGGTGACCACGTCGATCAGGCGCAGCAGTTCGTCCGGGTGGTCGTACATGTCCATCAGTATGTTTTCCGTGCCGCGCATACTGTCACCGATCATGTCGAACGGGGCGTAGGCGAAGCCCGAATACAGCAGCGGCATGCCGAACTGCTCCTTCATCTTCTGGCGGTAACCGCCCAGCTTGCCGAACCAGTCGAGCAGGTGCTTGCCCGTGGTCACCAGCGCCTCCAGCGATGCGATCACTTCAGGGTCGGAGAACGCCGCAAACTCGCCCATGTGCCCGAACCACATCGAGTTGCGGAAATCGATCTTGGCCAGACCGGACAGGTTGGCGAAGCTGCGCGGTATCCACTTGTTCATCATGAACTTGGTGATGTCGTCGATGGCTTCCTCGTACTCGTCGCCCTTCATGTATTCGCCTTCAATGTATTGATACATGATGTTGGGGTCCTCTATATGCTTGCCCGGCCACCGGAACCATGTGATGCCCGCAGATTCCATGTAATTGGTGGGGAAGAACAGTATCGGGTCCCACCCTAGGTCCGGCTTGAAATGCCGATAGAATATGTCGTATGCTTCCGCCGCCTTATTGAAGTCCTCCATCGCGTCTTGCACCGTACATGATCCCGCATAATAGATAGGGAAAGCCTGAAAGACCGGCACAAGCGGCACCCTGTCCGGCTCAACGAGTTTGGTTGCGTCCATCACCCTTTTTAATCTGGCATCGTACTCCGCCTGAATGTTCATGGTAACTACCTCCACTCCATCGTTGGATTATTTTGTTGTATGGGGAACTTTAAAAGCAAATAGTACCACAATAGTACTTTTATTGTATCAGATATTACTATTCGCGTAAATATGCGATGATGCTGTAAAGTGCTGCTTTTTAGCACAATAGTGGCAAATAAAAAGCGGGAGATATAAGCTCCCGCGAGGCTGTTAATATTGACTACAGCAGCTTCCGGGTCTCCTTGCCCACGCTGCCGGAGCCCAAGGTGATCACGATATCGCCGGGAACGGCGTGCTCGTCAAGATAGGCGCTGATCTCTTCAAAGGTGGGTATGTATTCGCAGGGTGAATTCGCCGCTATGGCGGCGACCAGATCCCGCGCGTGAATCTCGCCCCGGTCGATATCCCGCCCCGGATAGATGTCCGGCACCAGCACCATATCTGCCGAACCGAAGCTCGTCGCGTATTTGTCCTTGAGCGTTTTGGCACGCGTGTAGCTGTTGCACTGGAACACCACCCACAGCTTTTTGTGCGGATAGCGTTTCGCTGCTTCCAGACAAGCGGATATCTCAGCGGGGTGGTGGGCGTAGTCGTGAATGACCTTAACGCCATTTTTCTCGCCCATCAGCTCAAACCGGCGGCCAGCCAGATGGTAGTGCGCGAGCGCCTTGGCGGCTTCGTCCAGGTTCACGCCAAACGTGTCGTGGCAAACGGTGATGGCGGCCAGCGCGTTGCTCATATTGTGGCGGCCCACGACGGCCAGTGATACCCGTGCGGCCCCGTCCGGGGTCAGTATGTCGAATGACGGGCAGCCCATTGCGTCGTATTCCTCATTCGTGGCTATGTAGTCAGCATTTTCGAAGCCGTATGTTACCACGCGTCGGCCCGATTGCGCGGCGAGCTTCTGCACCAGCGGGTCGTGCGCATAGGCAAATAGGGTGCCGTTTTCGGGCAGCAGCGCCGTGAACTTGACAAACGCCGCGTATATATCGTCGATGCTCTTGTAGTAGTCCAAATGGTCGTCGTCGATGTTGTTGACGAGCGCGCCGGTGGGGCGCAGCGTGAGAAAGCTCTCCACGTATTCGCAGGCTTCCGTGAGGAACGCCGGATAGTCGCCGATGGCAACGCCGCCGCCCAGGAAGTCCACCATCCCGCCCACGTGCACCGTCAGATTGACGCCGCACTCGCGCAGTATGAGGGCACACATCGATGTGATCGTGGTTTTGCCGTGGCAGCCTGCGATGCCGATCACCGTCTCGAACTGTCGGCTGATCTGTCCCAGCAGCTCCGAGCGCTCCAGCATGGGTAGCCCCAATTCTTTGGCGTGGTCGTACTCCGGATTGCCCGGCTTGATGGCGGCGGAATAGATGACCAAAGACGCGTCTTCAACGTTCTGCGCATGATGTCCGATGGTAAACGGTATATTTTCTTCTGCCAGCTTGTTGGTAAACGGGGACTCGTTTATATCCGAGCCTTTGGGCTTATATCCAAGGTTCTTCAGTATCACAGCGAGACCGCTCATGCTGCATCCGCCGATGCCGATAAAATGAACTGTCTGACCGAGAAATTCCTGTAAACTCACCATAATTACACTCCTGCTCACCACACAATTTCGTGGGTGCCATAGCATTATACTCCAAACAGCCGTTATATATCAATAAAAAAGGTATCCGCCTCTTTAAAAAAGGGAGGGAACGCACTATAATAACATATGAATAATGCTTCATGAGGTGCGTCCGGATGGAAAAAGCCGACAGGAAAACGCGTCTGGCCGTGGTTTCCGCCATGCTGCAGCGCAGCCCCGGAAAATACTATTCTCTCAAGGTGTTCTGTGACATGTTCAGCGCAGCGAAATCGACGATGAGCGAGGATATCGCGATACTGCGCGGCATGTTCAAGAAGTATGGTCAGGGCGATATCGAGGTGGCACTGGGCGCGGGAGGCGGCGTGCGGTTTGTACCGGCGCCTTCGGCGGAACAGAAGGCAGAAGCGCTACAGGAGATCGCTGATCAGCTTTCCGATCCGTCCCGCATACTGCCCGGCGGATACATATACACCGTGGATATATTCTCCAATCCCCAGTATGTGACGGCGATGGGGGATATACTGGCCGGCATGTTCGCACGCGCCAACCCGGACTTCGTGGCCACGGTGGAGACCAAGGGCATACCGCTGGCGTTCAGCGTAGCGCGTGCGCTGTCCAAACCGCTGGTGATCGCCCGGCGGGACCTCAAGATCACCGAGGGTTCTGTGGTGACCATCAACTACCTCACCGGCTCCTCCCGGCGCATGATGACGATGTCGATGTCCAAGCGCGCCGTAAGCCCCGGTCAAAAAGCGCTGCTGATCGACGATTTTATCGCGGGGGGCGGCACCGTACACGCATTGTGCGAGATGATGAAGGAGTTTTCCATCACCGTTGTGGGTTGCGGCACGGCCATCGCCACGAAGCAGCCCGAACGCAAGCTGGTGGATAACTACCGGACGCTGCTGGTGCTGGAGGAAGTGGACGCTGCGGGCGAACGCATCGTGATCCATCCGGCATAGTATGAAAATACCAGAAACATAAAACCGTTCGGGAATCTCCTGAACGGTTTTTTTAGTAACTTTGGCTAACAGCTTTTGATCGATGTTTACAGTTTGTCTTCCATCTCCAGTATTTTTTCAGCGCAGGCCTCCAGCAGACCCAGTTCCGAAAGAGCCTCCGATATACTGTAACGCTTGCGATAATCCTTGGTGGCGATCAGCGTGCTTTTTAGGTCGTCCCGGCTGATGCCCGCTTTGGTGGCACTGGTGGGCGCACCGAAGTTTTCGAGGTAGCGAATGATATCGCGGTAATCAGGCAATATTTCACTATACTTTTTGTAGGTATCGTGATAAGCAACGAGCATGTCAATACGCCGTTCCTGCTCCTCCCAGCTGATATACCAGTCGGAGTTAACTGACATAATCTCTTCGCCCACACCCGGCGGGAAGCTCTTGATCAGATATTGACGCTTCTCCTCCTGTGTCATGCGGGCAGCTTTGACGGTCTGTTTGTCTATTTTGGACAGGTCGGCTTCACGCAGCATGGAGTGATAGAGCAGTGAATAGACAAGCCCGATTCCCACGCTGACGCCGTGCGACGGCGACGGCGTACCGTAAGCCAATGATCGCATTTCCCAGTAGTGAGACATGTTGTGTTCCACGGACGCAACGGTGCGAGTATTGCCGATAATCAGCACGGTAAGCCCCGCGAGTATCAGCGCTTCAATCAGCGCCTCCATACCTGCCTGCGTGCTGGCGAGTATGTCGTCCATCGTGGCCTGGCAGCGTTCCAGCGCGCGTTCCACCATCTGCGTGCACAAGGGGCAGAAAACCTCGCCGGTGACGACGCTGCCCAGCTTCCAATCCACCAGCACGTTATATTTGGCGAGCATATCGCCGATGCCCGCGGCCTGCATCAGGCGCGGTGCGGCAGCCAGTATCTCCGAATCAAACATCAACAGCCGCGCGGAGCTGCCATAAACCGTGGTTTTCATGCCTTCGATCATCATCGCGGAGGTGATGGAGGTGTAGCCGTCCATGGAGGCGGCCGTGCCGAAAACGGCGAATGGAAGCTTGTTCAAAAATGCGCTCCGCCGCGTGAGGTCGGTAATGACGCCTGAACCGACGGCAAGCAGGAATTCCGTGTCCGCGTCAATATGCGAGGTAATATAGTCCGCCATCTCGGGCGTGGGCTCGATCTCACTACCTGGCAGTACACACAGGCGGCAGCTAAAGCCATCGCGCTCCAGATTATCCTTCACGGTTTGGGCGGCGACGGCCAACGTGATGCTGTCCGCGATCATCAGCACATTAGTACCCATATCAACGCTGCGCAGGCATACCCCGCATTCACTGATGAGGCCAGGCTTAATGTATATGTCCATTTCAGGCATTTTATGGCTGAGCGAACAGGTACAGCTTAAGTTTTTCAGTTCCAGTTTTCCGTCTTTTCGAACGATGTCTGCATGCATGTCAGAGGGGTTCCTTTCAACCCGGTTTACCCCTGCAGGGGAAAGAACCAGCTTATTATTTACTCGCTTGTAAACGAACGTACTTTGTTCATTATAGACTTTTTTGTCCGGCTGTCAAACAGCATTAAAGCTGTACCACAGATATATACTAACATTAATAAAAACAGTGATACCGAACTAAGTCTTAATACCGGCCTGCAAACGGTAAGTTGATTATAATATTATGACTGTTGCTTACGAGGAACATATTTATTCAGGTTTGCTTCAATCTTCTTCCCCATTAGAGTAGCAGAATTCTAATTATTTTATAATATATAGTATAACTCAATGGAAGAGGTTCTGATACTATGCCTTCAATTATATTATCACCAAAGGGTGACACTTATATATCAAGATGTCAGGCAAATGCGAATTTTTCCAAGCAGGAGGTTCTTGTGGCGGGGCTTGAATACCGCAGGAAAAATATATACAGGAGCTTGTTAAAGTTCGACATACCTGAATTACCGCGCGGATGTGAGTTCATTAAAGCCAGTTTAAGGCTTTATGTTCACGAGCTTGTATGCGCAAATAATGTTTCAATTAGGGTCGATAGCATCACCTCTAATTTCAATACCAGTACGGTCACATGGAATACAGCGCCGCCAATGGCCCCCACATCCACCGTGTTTACAGTGGATTATCGCCAGTCGGAAGAATTTGTTGAGATAGACATCAGCGGGCTGGTAAGGGAAGCATTGTGCATGCATGGATCATTTCTGGGTATTGGATTGACGGAGGTGCACGGCGGAAATGGGATCGCGATATTTGCCAGCTCGAACAATAAAGGCAAAAAATATGATCCTTTAGTGAGTATTCAATATATCTGCTGCACTGGACCGACAGGTGCGACGGGGCCGACAGGACCGACAGGACCGACAGGACCGACAGGACCGGCCGGGCCGACGGGTGCAACGGGCGCGACGGGCGCAACGGGCGCGACGGGTGCAACGGGTGCAGCAGGCGCAACGGGCGCAACGGGTGCAGCGGGCGCAACGGGCGCAACGGGCGCGACCGGCGCGACAGGCGCAACAGGCGCGACAGGCGAACCCGGAGCTACGGGTGCAGCAGGCGCAACAGGACCCGCGGGGCCGACAGGCGATACCGGAGCTACAGGTGCAGCAGGCGCAACAGGGCCAACAGGCGATACCGGACCGACAGGTGACACGGGGCCGATCGGGCCGACAGGTGATACGGGCGATATCGGACCGACAGGTCCCACGGGGCCGGCGGCTGCAGCCGTTCAACTGCGGGGTGTTCAGGTACAGCTTCAGACTGGAGAAGCCACCACAATAGCGGATGGCGCACCGGTTATTTTTGATACAGTCCTTGAGGATCAGAGTCTGAACATCAGCTATAATCCTGCGACAGGAGAATTTATCATCACTGCACCAGGTAATTACTATGTGACTTGGTGGGTGGCGACGGACGGTGCCGGCCCGGCAATTGAGGTCTCGTTTGGGGTCAGCCTGGATGGTGGGCCCGGAGTTATTGGCTCATCACCGGCACTGACAGGGCAACTGAATGGAAGTGCGCTGATTGTTGTAGGTGCGACTCCCGCGACAGTTGAATTGGTAAACGTAACAGGTGATACTGTGTTTATACCCAACACAACAGTACAGGCAAATATGCTGATCGTAGAGCTATCAGTATAAAGTCTTGATCAGGATGCTCACGGAGCGTTGTTACCGGTGCTCCGTGAGCAGCAATTTGATTATTAACTAAAAGGTAACATGAGTTGGCTGCGATTCTGTAAAACAAGGCCGGCGTTGCAGATGGTGCAGGCCTTAATTCGTTGATGAGATAATCGTATCTGACAAGATCAAGGGGGAAGGCTTATGAATATAGCTTTACAAATTGAAAGAACAACCGCTGGAACGGTTGCGGCGGGCAGTAATGTGATTTTTGATACGGTCATTTATTCTGCAGGAAATATCACCTACAACAGTGTAACGGGAGCTATTACTTTCAATGAACCTGGACGGTATGTGTTTGATTGGTGGGTGGCGACGCAATCATCGCAGTCCCAGACTGGTGCGGTGTTTGCCATATCGACCTCACAGGGAGATTTGCTGGAAGGCTCTTCACCGATTAAGACCACTGAAGTTGTGGGCACGGGTATTGTAGATGTCGTTGAAGCTCCGGTCACAGCATCGCTGATTAACGCAACGGCCCAAACTTTTTACTTTGCAACGTTGCCGGCATTGCGCGCAACATTGGTTATTATCGAAGACGATATTGGCGTAACCGGACCGACAGGAGATACCGGGCCGACAGGAGATACGGGGCCGACAGGTGATACGGGGCCGACCGGCGACACGGGGCCGACCGGCGACACCGGACCGACAGGAGAT
This sequence comes from Bacillota bacterium, assembly GCA_023396555.1. Classification (GTDB taxonomy): domain Bacteria; phylum Bacillota; class Clostridia; order Christensenellales; family SZUA-584; genus SZUA-584. The sequence goes on along the minus strand of JAEWWC010000089.1, from coordinate 422 downwards.
ACCGGACCGACAGGAGATACCGGGCCGACCGGTGATACGGGACCGACAGGCGACACGGGACCGACGGGCGACACCGGACCGACAGGAGATACCGGGCCGACAGGAGATACCGGGCCGACAGGTGATACGGGGCCGATCGGCGACACGGGGCCGACCGGCGACACGGGACCAACGGGTGACACAGGACCGACAGGTGATACGGGACCAACGGGCGACACGGGACCCACCGGCGACACGGGACCCACGGGCGACACGGGACCGACGGGCGACACGGGACCCACCGGCGACACGGGACCGACGGGCGACACGGGACCGACGGGCGACACGGGACCGACGGGCGATACCGGACCGACGGGTGACACGGGACCGACGGGCGACACGGGACCGACGGGTGACACAGGACCGACGGGTGACACAGGACC
>JAEWWC010000088.1 GCA_023396555.1 Bacillota bacterium | reverse complement strand
TCCACCTCGCGTACGATATCGCCGGATGAAAACCAGCCCTCCTCCCGCGCGATGTACACGCCGTCTACCATGCGGCCCGAATGGATGGCGTCGCCGCGTATCTGCAGCTCGCCCGTCTTGTCGCCCGTGTTCTCGTACACGATGCGATATTCCATCGGCTCAAACGGCTTGCCCACGCTGGCATCCAGCTTCCTGTCGATGCTGTTGGACAATTCCACCGAGTCGATTCCCGTTTCCGTCATGCCGAAGCCGGATACGAGCGGATAGCCTATGGAGTTGATGATCTTGAGCGTTTCGGGCTGTATGTGTCCGCCGCCACTGATCATGAACTGTATGCTGTCGCCCACCAGCCTTTGCTGTAGGTCCTTGAAGAACAGCTTGGAGACCAGCTTGCGCCCCGTTTTGCCCAGCCGCCGCTGTATCTTAATGCTGATGTCGCTGGCGTTAATCAACTTCTCGTACGTTGCCTCGCCCTGAAGCTTTGCCTTGCGCAGTATGCCCTTGGCGACGTTGTTCCAGAGCAGCGGCACCGCGTATATGTGCGTGACCTTGTGCGATTTGCACGCATCCAGTATGACGTCCGCCGTACGATTTTTGATGTAGACGATGGTTTTACCGAAGAATGTGTACCACATGTACACGGCCATCAGCCCGAAAATGTGGTGGAACGGCAAAAAAGCCAGCTGTTTGATGGGCCCGTTGTGTATGATTTCCTTGTTGTTTTTGTAAATGTATTCGGCCAGCAGCACCTGATCGCACACGGCCTGCTCGTTATACACGTATACCTTAGGCGTCGCCGTGGTACCCGAAGTGCACAGCGCGATGGCGTCGGAGAACACCGGCATATAAGACGTATCGTCGGCATGTATGTTCAAAAAATCGTCCGTTTTGACCGCCGTGACACCGCCTACGCCGACAGGGCTGTCCGTCACGATGGTGCGCGAGCCCGCCTGACGAAGTATGTGCATCACCGCCGCGTCGTCCGCATTGGCGTCCACCAGCAGCGGCCGATAACCCGCCATGATGATTGCCCAGAACGCCGCGGACCACAGCGGATTGTTGGCAAAGCGCAGCGCCACGAACGTGTTCTTTTCCGTTCCGTCCATCAGCTTCGCGAGCTTGCCGGCAGCGGACACCGATATGCGTTCATAATCCGCATAAGTCAGCTTCCTGATCGAACCTTCTTCCTGATATTCCGCCGCAACAGCGTCGCCGTAGCTGCATATGATGGAAAAGAGGTTCTTCATCGAACGCTCTTCCTTCAGCGCGCCCAGCTTTTCAAAGATCATCTCCATGAGAACAGGCCCTCCGAATAAGTATGTATGATTCCAGAAACTTTTAATTAATAATGTTTATATAGTATCATAAATTCTGGTGAAAGAATAGCATGGTTTTTCGAATCCGATACGGCTGCGCAAAAAGCACGGGTTATGAACGGCTGCTTCCAGACAGCTGCTCATAACCCGCAGTTGTTATATCGTCTTAGTTTTCAATGCCTGTCAGGCGCAGCATTCCCTACGGCTGACCCGCTCCTTCAGATATGCTTCAAAGCTTTCCTGTGTGGCGTTGATGATCATCTCGGCAGGAAAACCGATCTGATCCAGCACCTGCAGGGCTACCCCGAATTTCCCCATGCCAAACGCGGAATGCGCGTCACTGGACACCGCCACACGGACGCCGTAGCGCTTGCACATCGGCAGGAATATCATCGCTCGTTCGATGCCGCCCTTGCGGTATTCAAACGAATGGTCGTTGACCTCCATCAGTTTGTTCAGACGGGCGGCTTCTTTGACCACCGCTTCATAATCCAGCGAATAGGACGGATTGTCGGGGTGCGAGATCATATCGACGTATTTGTTGTTCAGCGCGCCCATCACCGCGTCGGTATCCTTTTTCTGTCCGCCGGTGCGGATCACCACCTCATGCATACCCGCAATGGTGAAATCCGCCAGCTTGACGTACTTTTCGCGTATGTCTATATTCCCTTCAAAATCAACGATGTTAGCTTCCACGCCATGGTAGACGCGCACACCTTCGATCACATCAGGCAGATATTCAAGCGTAGACAGGTTGAAATCCGGCGGCGCTGCCGGAATCGCCGGACCATGGTCTGTCACCACGAAGCCCTTGAGCCCGATCCTGGCCGCCGCCGCCGCGTTTTCCATCAGCGTGGAATGGGCATGGCCGGAGAGCACCGTGTGGGTATGGGTGTCAATTTCGATATTCATTTTGGGACTCCATTAAAATATTTTATTCCAGAAGCGCTGAGGCCGCTTTCACCGCGCCCGCCGCGTCGGGGGCGTAGGCGTCCGCGCCGATGCTCCTGGCATAATCTTCAGTTATAACTGCGCCGCCCACCATCACCTTGGCCCGGATTCCGGCCTCGCGAACGAGCAGCACCACCTTTTCCATCTCGCGCGCCGTCGTCGTGATCAGCGCCGAGAGCCCGATGATATCGGCGTCCTCTTGGGCTGCCGTATCCACGATGGTCTTCGCGGGCACGTCCTTGCCGAGGTCAATCACCGCGAATCCGTGGTTTTTCAGCAGCATGGCCACCAGATTTTTGCCGATGTCATGGATGTCGCCCTTCACCGTCGCCATCACGACCTTCTTTTTCGCCGCTGCGGACGACGGCATGAAATGCTTCTCCAGATAGCCGAA
>JAEWWC010000029.1 GCA_023396555.1 Bacillota bacterium | reverse complement strand
GAACATGTAAACGACTTTGGGTGTGATTTACTCGAAGAAAATTTCTCACGTCTTGCCATCGCCTCAGCAGCGCTGTTCGTCACAGAATTCTTCCTCCTGCTGTTTGAAAAACATCCGATGCATATATATATCATGATCGTGTTTTTACTGATCAACCTTGCGCTTATACCGCTGATATTCTATATCAAAAAGAATTTCTGCGCTGTACGGGATGTATTCAAACTGGCCGTTTTATACTCCTATGTTTTGCTTGCTCTTTCTCTCGGTTCAGCGCTGGCACTGAGCGTACTCCGTCAGATGGATGTGACGTACGTTTATCTGATGACTGTTCTCGCGGTATCGATGTTCCTCTATATAAAGCCTGTGCCGCTGGCGATACTATATGGAGCCGTCTATGCTGTATTTGCGCTGCTGCTTCCATATGCCGGCGCAAAGCCGGAAAATCTGTCATCACTCCGGGTTAATTCCGCAGTTTTCAATCTGTTTGCGTGGGTCTTCAGCCTTATCGCACTACGGTCGAGGTCATCCGCATTTATGAACCGCAAACAGCTCCATGAACAGAACCGGGCGCTGGAAGACCTGGCGCAGCGGGACGTGATGACCGGCCTTTATCACCATGCCGCATCGCTCAGCCGCTTGGAAGATGAAATCTGCCGTGCAAAAACGGAAGACTTTCCCCTGTGCCTTATCATGACGGACATCGACGATTTCAAGGCCATCAACGACACTTATGGACACCAGTTCGGAGACGATGTTATCTCCCGCGCGGCCGCCGTGTTCAAGAGCGTGGTGAAAGGCAAGGGCATTGTCGGGCGGTACGGCGGCGAGGAATTTCTTATCATACTGCCCGGCGCCGGGCTGGAAGAGGCGTGCGCGCTGGCCGAGAGCATACAGTCCGCTTTGGCCTGCGCCATCTCGCAGCCCCGAGTCACGGTGAGCGGCGGCATCAGCCTGTACCGCGGCGAAACCCTGAACGATTTTGTCCGCCAGACGGATGAACGTCTCTATCACGCGAAGCACAGCGGCAAGCACCGCTTTGTCAGCACACCGGAATCCGTCAGGACCGCTGTTTTCCGTTCCATTCCCATGTAATGCAAAGAGCCTGCATTCGCAGACCCTTTCGATTCTTTCCAGTTCTTTTATCTCAGCTTAGCTCTGCGGCTACATGCCGCCTGCCTGCGGCGGATAACCCACCAGTTCGTAATAGTTCACTGCTCCTGTGTTGAGCGCGTTCTGTTTCAGTTCCTCGTACATGCCCGCCTTGCTCGTGTAGTAATACGGATTGACATAGAGAATGCCAAGCAGCCCCAGCGTCAGCCCGGACAGCAGATGCCAGCCGATGAAACTGAGATCCAGAACAAAGATATCGGCTTTGAAGCCGTATGTCATGCGCATGGATATCTTGATAGCGTCCGTGGCACGGACAGCCGGAAATTCCGCGAGTATGTAGGGCGCGGCGAAGTAAGCATACGACTTGACGATACCGGGAATGAGGAGCAACAGCGACCACAGCCATATGAACAGGTCCATCCAGAGCATGCCGCCCAAATTCCGGGCATAATCGCCAAAGGTCCGGTGGAACATGTCGCCGACGCTGGTGATCCAGTTGTTGTATATGCAGCGGCTGAAGTGCGCATACCCCACCCTCAGCGGCGCGCCGATGAGTATGTATACCAGAAACATGACAGACAGAAAACCAAACAGTATGCCGAAAAACGGCGCCAGCCACTCATTTGGAATATGAATGTTCTGTTCATATCCGAATCTGAATTGGGTCCCATTGCCCACTGCGAGCAGTCCAAAGAGCAGCGCCGCCCCCACTGACATGCCATACCGCTGTTTGAACTGGAATTTAGCCAGTTCCTTGATCTGTGCCCGGTCTCTCATAGATAGTTCCCCCTGACGATCCATATTTCGTGCAATAATATTGTCACATTACCATAATCATCATATGGCTTCAAGTTAACAATTATACTGTATCCGAAACTACACCCGCGCCATACGCTTCACCAGCGCGCCCTTCAGCCGCTTACCCACCTTCGCGCCGCGTATCATCACATCGTCCAGCGCCGTGGGATGCGTCGTCAGCCGCTCATACCCATCCTTCGTCACCAGTACCGTATCCGAGTGACGGAAGCCGCCGATGTCCGGCACGTACAGCCCCGGCTCTATGCTTACGATCATATTTTCCTCAAGCATGTGTTCCGATCCTTCGCTGAGCCACGGCCCCTCATGGTTGCCCATGCCGATGCCGTGCCCCGCACGGTGCAGCATATACTTCTCCAGCCTGTGCTTTGCGAAATACTCCCTCGCCGCCGAGTCCACATCCTCCGCGCGAGTGCCGGGGCGCAGCATCCCGAACGCCGCCTCCCGCGCGCCCAGCATATGGCCAAACAGCTCCGCTTCCTCTTTGGACGGCGGGAAGGCGAACACCGTACGCTCGCATTCCGCCGCATACCCGTTCACGCGCAGAAAGCACATCATCTGCGCGGGGCCTTTGCCCAGCCGCGCGCCCAGCGGCGGTATGCCGTGCGGCTGCGCGCTGTAGGGCGCGGGCCAGAACGCCGTCAGAAATTCGCTTTCCAGCGGCTCGTACACGCCCGACATCACCACTTTGGTCTGCAGCTTCCGCGCGACGGAAAACTCCTCCAGCGGTGTCACGCCGGGGTACGCCGCCGCCCGCATCAATGCCAGCCCTTCGTCGGCCAGCTTCGCCGCCGCCCTTATCGCATCCGCTTCCGCGGCGGACTTGACCAGCCGCAGCGTTTCCACCAGCGGCAGCACGCGCACAATCTTACCTTTGAGGTGTTGCGCGATTTCGGCCCTGCACGACGGCTCGATGCCCACCGTCTGCGCGTCCGCCAGCAGCGCCGCCAGCTTATCCATATATCCCTCGCCCACCCGGGACGGGTATTCCCAGTACGCCTCCACGCTTTCAAAGCCCTTGGCTTTTTGCATGTGCGCCTGCTCCAGCTGCGGCACCAGCAGCGCCGTGCGCTCCGGCCACACGAGTATGAAGAATGGCCGCTCCATCGGTTTATAAGACGCGCCTGTCAGGTAATAAATGCTTTCCTGTCCCGTCACCAGAAAAACGTCCGTGCCGCTTCCCTTCACCTCATTTTGCAGACGCTCCATCCGTTCGCGATATTCTCTTTCTTCCATGCTCCACTCTCCCCTCGCATTGATAGCTCCTGTGGATATTTCTCCCTGAATAGATGCAAATCCTTCCTGTTCAAAAGAAAACGCCTCTTATAAGGCGTCCGTCATATCGTTATCCCTCCGCGTCCTTTCCTACGCTGTTTCTCCTGTCCCAAGCGCTTCATGCCGCTCCGCTTTCCGATGCCCGTTTCAGCCATTCGGCGCCGGCAGTCTCATTCTTCTCCACGCCGTCGCCGTTTATCAGCATACCGCCCACATACTCCATCGCCGGGGCATAGCCCTGCTCCGCCGCGCGTTTATACCAGCCGAACGCCGCTTGAACATCCGGCTCGCCGCGCTCGCCGTTCCGGCAGGCGTCGCCCACCCGGCACTGCGCCTGCGCGTCACCCAGCTGCGCCGCGCGCTCATACCATGTGAACGCCTCATCCGCGTCCGCCGACACGCCCAGCCCCCATTCCAGACAGCGCGCGTACCAGTACTGCGCCGTCGGATGAAACAGTTCCGCCGCTTCCTTAAAGCATAAAACCGCGGGAGCATATTCCTGCGCCTCGTACAGGCTCACGCCCAAATGGTATAATGTGTTCAGCTTTTCGTCCATAGTGCTTATCTCCCGATGTGTCTGTCGCCAAAAGCCGCAGCCTCCGGTAATGAATCTATCGGTATTTTATAGCCGGCCCTGTATACATACTTTATATTTTACTTGACTCCTTTTTGCCGGTTTTTGTTCCATCATATTTCCGACATGCCGCGATGTGCCACACCCTGTTTCTCCGGTGTTGAGTGGAGACGGATATAATTCTTAAGGAGGTGGAATATATGATGGTTTTGGATTTAGAGCTCAAACCGAAAAAGAGAAACAAGCTGCTGTTTTCCTATCGACAGTCAAGCCCGAAGCTATAAGTGTTATCAATAATATTCTTAATCTCCATAATTTCTCCACATTGTTGCGTTATAATTCAAATCAAGAAGGAGGGGCAATCCATGTATGAATTTTGCAGAAGTCTTTTTGGTGCAGGTGGATACGGTATAGGGACAGGATGGACAGGAGGCCTGATTATGTTTTTTGGTTTGATATTATTAGGAGTTATCATTTACTTTATTGTTAAGAGCAGCCATGCAA
>JAEWWC010000279.1 GCA_023396555.1 Bacillota bacterium | reverse complement strand
CGTATTCGCGCCGCCATACCATCGCGCTCGCCATCTGGCCCACGAACTCCCAGCCAAACTCCTGATAGGTGCGGATGTAGTCCTTTTTGGGCACAGGCTGCATATCCACCACGTAGCGGTACTTCTTCGGCTCGCCCTTGGCAAAGCGCATCGCGATGCTGCTCCACTGGCCTATCCTCACCGGATGCCAGCCCGCCGCCGCTTTCTCCTCAAACCAGTTTTCATAATCCGCCGGCACCACATAACGAAACGGCGTCAGCCATTGCACATTTTTATCTGTCATAACAACACCTCCAAATGACGGTGAACTTCCCGTATCCTGGCCGCTTCCTCGTTTAAAATCTGCGAGCCCAGCGGCGTGATTAAGTAAATCTTCTTGCGGTCTTCCTCGCGCATCGCTCTTATCAGGGCGTCTGACTCCAGCTTACCAATGCTCTGGTATATGGTGCCCGCGCCCAGCACGATGCGCCCCTCCGTGAGTTCCTTCACGTGCTGCATGATGCCGTATCCGTGGCGCTCCTCGCGCAGCGAGAGCAGTATATAGAGCATCGTTTCGCTCATGGGAATGTATCGCTGCCGCGCTTTCTCAATGTTCATGCGCACCTCCTTTATATCACATCAAGATACATCACGATGTGATATACTGATTATATATCACGACGTGATACATGTCAAGCGGTCTGCAGAATTTTTCGTGGGCAGCAAATGAATTAAATTTCATAAGCGGAGACAAAAGTTTCTATAGATTCTTTTGACGAGTATGTTATAATATACCTCACATACCGCGTTTACCCAGAGCCGCAGTAAGGCGCTCAATCAATATAGTGAAGGATCTGTTATGAAAACAACATGGTTTGGGTTTATCGCTGTCACAGCGGGGTTCCTGCTGTTGATGGCTGGATGGTTTATAATCCCCATCAATTATGATTTCTCGAACGCAATGTTTTCCGGCTGGCTCGACTTCCCGCTGGGGTACGAGCTTTATATGGTTGTCGGCTGGCTGCTGGCGGTCGTGAGGTATCTGCTGGCGGCGGCCTATGTACTGGCGCTGTTCGCCGTGCTGAAAAGCCATCCGAAGCGGCTGAAGTTCATGCTGCTGACCGGTGCCGGCCTTGTGGTGCTCGGTCTGCTGTTGCTGCTCAGCATGACGCAGATGGGCTGGTACTTCACACGTTGGATGCTGCCTTTCGCTTCCGCCATGACGACATCCGGCCTGGTGGTGATTGTGATGGCGTTCGCCTTCCGCATACTCGGGCGCAAGGCTCAGCAGAGCGGCGACGGAAAAGGAGAAACTCAATGCTTGGAATAAACTCTTTGGCTGTTGTGAATATATTCAGTATTATTATGCTGGCCGGGGCGATCGTAGCCGTGGTGGTGTGCTTTGTGCTGCTGATGCGCCGTATAAGCCAGCGGCGCCGGGAGCGCGACTGATGCATAAATTTCTGATATAATAGGGGCATCGATATCGAAAGGGCCACCCGGGAATGACGGAACTGTTTTATATACTAGAACACATATCGCTGCCCATCATACTGCTGATACTTTCCGGCTTCATATTTCAGAAGATATTCAAAACGGATGTGCGTACGCTGACGCGGCTGCTCGTCTATCTGCTGATCCCGGTCGTCATATTCGTCAAGATACTTGAGGCGGAAATAACATGGAACCTGCTGCTCACCGTGACCGGCTTTACGCTGCTGCTGCAGGTGTTCATGTATCTGACCGGCGTGGCGACGGCACGGCTGCTGCGCCAGCCGCCCCAGATGCGCTGTGTGACGGTCAACACTCTGGTGCTGCTCAATACCGGCAACTACGGCATACCGCTGATTGACCTGGTGTTCAGCGCGAACCCGGTCGCGTCCGCGTCACAGCTGTTCATCGTCGTGGTGCAGAACATCACGACCAACACGTTCGGAGTCTACCAGCTGTGCAGGGGAAAGCAGACACGCCGTCAGGCGTGGGTGAGCGCTGCGAAACTGCCGGCGATATACGTGATGGCGCTGGCGGCGCTGCTGAAGGGCTTTGATGTGGAGATGCCGGTGACGGTGATGGTGCCGCTGCACTATCTGGCCGATGCGTTCATCGCCGTCGCGCTGCTGTCGCTGGGGGCGCAGCTGGCGGAAGTGAAGCTGGGGCAGGGGTTGAAGGGCGTGATGGTGACCAGCATCGTCAAGGTGTTCTCCGCGCCGCTGCTGGGATTCGCGCTCGTGCTGCTGCTGGGCGTCAAGGGGCTGCTGGCGCAGGCGCTGGTTATTGGCATATCCACGCCGACCGCGGTCAACGCAGCAGTGCTGTCGCGCGAATTCGACGCGGAGCCGGGTTATGCGGCGCAGGTGGTGCTGGTGACGACGGCGCTGTGCACGTTCACGCTGCCGGCGATCATCTGGTTTGTCGGGCAATATTTTGCGTGATCGTCATTTGCCCATATGAAAATAACCCCGACGCCGGATTAAATTCAGCATCGGGGCAAAGCTGCTAATAAAGTATTCGGTCAATCACTATTTGGTATACTTATCCAAAAGCGTGGTGATTCCGGGGCCGTCAAGTGCCCCCAATAAGAAAGCAAGGATGGCCAGTACGGCTACAGAGATATTCTCATTATCGATATCAATGTGCACATTGCCAATCTCTTTGAATACCGTTCTCTGAGTCTGATCCTGATCCTGATCCTGTGCCTGCGCCTGTGCCTGCGCCTGGTCCTGATCCTGCGTCTGCGAAAAACGTCTATCCCAATAACAAGACATAATTTATACCTCCCAATTAGTGTAGATATATAATATAATATTTGTTTACTGAAAAAAGGTTACAGTATATAACCGCAGCTCACACATTATTTTATACGATCAGTTCCGGTATAAAAATTGAATGGCTTTGCCTGTGATACATAATCTGTATGTTCATAATTGGCCAGGCAATTGACAGCGCGCGCCGCACATATTATGCTGAAACCAAACGACTTAAAGGAGGGCCGCGTGAAGGCGGAGGAAAGCGTACTGGGCTTGATGCGGGCGCGTTACAACACGCTCTCGCCCACGCAGAAGAGCATAGCGGATTACATACTGGCGCATACCGACGAGGTGATACTCTCGTCGCTTTCGTCGCTGGCTAAGGCCTGCGACACCAGCGAGACCACGGTGCTGCGTTTTTTGCGCAAGCTGGACCACGACTCGTATCAGGTGTTCAAGGTGCGCGTCGCGCAGGAGCTGTCGGCGGAGTCCACAGCAGCGGTGTATGAGCAGATTGGCCCGGACGACAGCGTGGCCGAAATCAGCCAAAAGGTCATCCGCTCCACGACGGACGCGATGGGCGATCTGCTGAGCGTGTTGGACGAAGGTCGCCTCGATGCGCTGGCGGGCGCGCTGGCGGGTGCGCTGCGCGTGTTCTTCATCGGCGTGGGCGCGTCCGGCATGATCGCGGCGGATGCCTGCCACAAATTCCTGCGGCTGGGCATGCCGACGGCAACATACAACGACTCCCACATGATGAGCATACAGTGCGCGCACTTGAAGCCGGGCGATCTGGTGGTGGCGTTCTCGCACTCGGGCGAGAGCCGTGAAATACTGGACGCGATGGCGCTGGCCAAAGAGGGCGGTGCGACGCTCGCCGCGGTGACCAGTTACCCGCGCTCATCGCTGGCCCGGCTGGCGGATATCGCGGTGCTCACCCCGTCCCGAGAGACGGCCTACCGTTCCGACGCAATGACGTCGCGCATACTGCAGCTGGTGATCATCGATATACTCTATGTGGCGGTGGTTTTGAAGATCGGGCCGGAGGGCGTGAAGCGGCTGAACGCGTCGCGCATCGCGGTGGCGAAGAAGAAGACTTAACGCTTGCGAAGCTGGTGGATTGAAGCTGTGAGGTGATATAACAATGAAGGTTGCTCTGAGCGGCGCGATGGAAACGCTGCTGATCCCGCTGTACGGGCGGGCGCAGATGAGCCGGCGCGGGCTGTTCCCGGATACGGACGCCGAACAGGCGGTGGCGCGCATCGACTATGATTTCTCCCGGCTGAAGATCCGTGACAAAACGCAGCTGATGCTGTCGCTGCGCAGTGCGCTGATCGACGATTTCACGGCGGGGTATCTTCAGGAGCATCGGGAGGCTGCGGTATTGTACCTCGGCTGCGGGTTGGATCCGCGGGCCAAACGCCTACAGTATCCCGCCGTCCGCTGGTACGATCTCGACTTCCCCGAGGTGATCGCGATCAAGCGGCAGCTGTTTGACGAAACGCCGCACTACAGCATGATCGCGTCATCCGTCACCGAATGGGGCTGGCTGGACGCCGTGACCAGCGGCGGCGATGTGCTGGTGATCGCCGAAGGGCTGTTCATGTATCTCGGTGAAGACGACATCCGGATGCTGTTCGACAGGCTGCGGCAAAAGTTTGCCGGCGTAACGCTGATATTCGACGCGTACTCCCACGCTACCGTGAAGCATTCGGCCAGGCACCCGTCGCTGAAAAAGACCGGCGCGGTGATACGCTGGGGCGTGGACACGCCGGATGAGATCGAGGCGTTTGGCAACATCCGGCATGAAAAAACGCTGTATCTCACCGACAGGGAAGCCGTGATGCGCCTGCCCAAAGGCAGCTGGCTGATATTCTCCATCGCGGGCAAGTTCAGGGCGGCGAGAGAAGCCCACAGGATATTCGTGATGTCGCTCAAGGGCTGAAGCGCTCTGCGCTAAAATTGAAACTTTGATAAAAGGTCCGTCTTTGGGGCGGCCAAATAGGGATTTTAATCTTTAAAAGACGTGTAAGTCGTGATAAGCGGCTATGCCGTTTTTAGGATCAATTGTGTCGGTTTTTATAGGTTTTTTTTGTTTCCTGGAATCATTTTGATTCCAAAACAAAAATGTTAACTTACCTCAGACTTTGATGTAATCAGTCTGGCATGCATACTCTACTTTTGATATACTAAAAATAGAAAAAATATAACGGTTGAGATGGGACAACTTAACTGCTTATTTTTAATGAAATGTTGTCAGGAAGCAAAGAGATAAAAGGAGGCACGGACATGTCCTATATCGTTGATTTTAAAAATGTCTCTATGGTTGGTTTAGAGTCTTCACCGGTAGCAGAGGCGCTTGCTGGTATGCGTGCTAACGAAGCCCGTTACTTTATGAACAAATACAAGCATGAATTTACGGTTGTACCGGCCAGTGAAAGCCAGGAGACTCTTGATTATGTGAACCGTATTTTGAAAAATGAACGTGATATTGAGTTTGCGGCCAAACCTATAGAAACGTCGCGTTTTCAAGTGGAAAATATAAAAATAGCCTACGTCTTTTATGAGGATGGTCTTGGGGTCAACGTTATGTATACGATTGATGATCCTAAAAAGCGGGCCGTTGGTTTTAAGCTTTCCGAGGGGATGGAGGTACCAAAGGAACTGGAAGGGAAGTTTAAGTTTGCCAGGCAGAAGTCTAAACTGGCTGGAACAATTCGAGGCTCGTTTTTCGTGATTAAAGGAGAATATTAAAGCAAGTAAAGCTCAATATGAACACCACCGGAGTATCCGGTGGTGTTCATATTTACCGACTGTCAGATGTTCGCAAAAGATATTATCTCAAATCCCTATGTGAAAACACCTTTTCGGGCTGTTTTTTATTTTGTCTTCGGACTTCCATTGACAGTGCTTGCGCGCCGCTGTATAGTGAAAGTAAAAAAACTACTATTTATATATATTATAACGTAATAATACTATCGAATGGAGGCGTGGGAATGAAGGCAGTCAAAGCCCTGCTGTTGGGCGACGCGATGATACCTGGGGAGAAATTCGAGGCGGCGTGGCACAAATGCCTCGGAGCATACGGAAACGATGTGGTGACGGGCAGCTGGGAGCTGAACTGGGATAAGCTGCAGTACCGGCGGCTGGAGGTGGAAAAGCACGGCCCGGATATCGAGCCGGCAGACCCGCTGATATTGGAAAAAGGCGCGGACCGCGAGATGCTGATGGGGCTGTTCGTGCCCGTATCGGCGGCGGTGATGGATGCGATGCCACAGCTGCGCATCGTCGGCGTATCCCGCGCGGGGCTGGAGAACGTGAATGTCGCCGAGGCGACAAAGCGCGGCATACTGGTGTTCAACGTGCAGGGGCGCAACGCGCAGGCCGTGTCCGACTTCGCGGTGGGCATGATGCTCGCCGAGTGCCGCAACATCGCGCGGGCGCACTACGCAATCAAAAACGGCACATGGCGCAAGAAGTTCGTCAACAGCGACTTTATACCCGAGCTGACAGGGCGTACCGTGGGCATCGTGGGCTTTGGCTACATCGGGCGGCTGGTGGCGCAGAAGCTATCCGGCTTCAACGTGAAGCGGCTGGTGTACGACCCGTACGCCGGTGAAGAGGATATCGCCGCCGCGGGCTGCGTGAAGGCGGACCTCGAAACGCTAATGAGCGAGAGCGATTTCGTCACGCTGCACGCGCGGCTGACGGACGAGAACAAGTACATGATCGGCGCGGCACAGCTGGCATTGATGAAAAGAACCGCGTACCTCGTCAACACGGGACGCGCGGGGCTGGTGGACAACGATGCGCTGGCGGAGGCGCTGAAGGAAGGCCGCATCATGGGAGCGGCGCTGGATGTGTACCCCACGGAACCGGTGCCGGCGGACAGCCCGCTGCTGGAGCTGGATAACGTGACGCTGACCACGCATATCGCGGGCACCACGGCGGACGCGCTGGGCAACTCCCCGGCGCTGCTGATGGACGACGTCGCGCGGTTTTTGAGCGGCGACAAGGCGCGGTTCATCGTGAACCCTGAGGTGCTGGACGACGCCGCGTTCAAAGCGTGGCGGGCCGCACTGTAAGCGAAGGAGGATGCGCATATGCTGATCAACATGACCCAGATGCTCAAAA
>JAEWWC010000269.1 GCA_023396555.1 Bacillota bacterium | reverse complement strand
ATGACCGCGCCAGCAGAGTAAAACTGCAGCGCTTGCCGCATTTTTTTGGCCGGCAGAAGACCGCCGGCCAAAATAGTTCCCAAAGCAGCTTGTTAATTTTTCCACTTGGCAAAGATCACCTTTGCCTCGTTCAGTAACGCATAGGGTATGGTAATGCTTTCATCATCCACGATTTTGTTTTCAGGGAAAATCGGCACCGGATTGCATCCGCCCGATACCACTTCAACCTGATCCATTCTGAAACGGTTGCCGCAGTTCTGGCAGACCAGCACGTCACCGTCCTGTTTGTAATATCCTCTGCCGGAATCGTAGCAAACCTGACAGGTGTTAAACGCGGTCCGGATGCTGCCGTCCGGGGCCTTCACCGCCAGCACCTCCATTTTTGTGCCGTCGATATCCACGGGGTAGAACGTTACTTTTTCCGAGATGTCGCTTACGGGGATGACCAAATCAGCTCCATCTTGCGCCGCATCACCCACGGATGCTTCCTGTGGCACCGACCCCGTTTCTGTGGGTTGCGGCGTCAGGGCGGTATCGCCGGGTGCGTCGCTTAGCGAAGAACATCCCGCCAATACAACCGTCAGGGCCAGCGCCAAAAGAATGCTGCAAATGGCATACCGCCGAACTACTTTAATTCTGCTTTTCCGTAACATTTAATGCTTCCTCCTTCGTTTATCCGTGCTGTCAAAACTCCTGCCCGTTGTCTCTGTCGCCTGCATGGCTGTCATCAGCCTTTTTGGCCTTGCCGCGGTTCATCAGAATGACCGCGACGAGAATGGCGATGGCAGGCAATATGCAGTGCCAATGACTCAATAAAAACTCCATACCATACACTCCTGACTTGTTATTATCCGCAGCACGAGGGCAGTTCGTCCGAGCCGTCGTCCTCCGTTGGAGCTACCGTACCGTCCTCGCCCACCACCGTAATCGTGGAGCGCACCATGCCCATCCAGCAGCTGAACGTAAACGTCCCCGACCGGTCGGGCGTAAACTCAATCACATTATCGCCGGTTTTCAGGTCCATCTGCAGATCATATTCCGGGATCACGATGGCGTTGTTGCAGCCGTTCAATGAACCCTCGGGAGCGTTCAGCGTCCATTTGACCGGAATCCCCTGCTGAACCGTGATGGGCTCATACCCTCCACCGCTCACAGTGGATGTGACATACTGGACTCCGTCCTCCACCGTCGCCTCGGCCTCCTGCCCCGATGCACCGCCGCCCGCCGACGCATTCGTCTGGAAGGTTTCCGGCGGCCATATCAAAGTTTCAAACTCGCCCACTTCCTTTTTGATCGCCTCGATGTCCGCCGTAACGATATCGTCAACCACTTTGACATACCCGTAAAACGCATTGTCTCCAGTGGAAAAGTCAAAGCTGTCGGCAGGGGTGAAAAACAGCGAGTTGTCACCCGCCTCGAGCGGAACCTGCGTGGCATAACCGGGAATCAACAGCTGTGTGGCGGAAGACGAGTTCTTAATATTCCATTGCACGTCCAGCCCCGACTTCACAATCACAATGGCGGGAGTGAAGCCGTCGTCGGTCAGTTCAATTGTGACCTCCTGAATCGGATAAACGTCCTCGTACACTGTTTCCTGTGCGACAGCGATGCTGTCGGTGGGAATCTTATATCCCGCCGGAACCGGATCGGAGGAATACGTGCCGTCACTATCCGTATAATCTTCGTTGGCGCCATTATCCGCAGCCGGCTCGTCCGTGCCGGCAGCTGCCGCCGCGCCCGCTTCCGTCACAGTGATGGTGCCCCGGATCATGCCCATCCAGCAGCTGTATTGAAATCTCCCCGTTTCATCGGGGGTGAACTCAATTACGTTTTCGCCGGTTTTGAACGAATAATTGCTGATCCCATATTCCGGAATATTGATTCTGTTGTTGCACCCGTTGATGCTCCCCTCCGGCGCGTCGATGACCCATTTGACAGGAGTCCCGGCTTGAACCGTAATGTCGGGGTAGCTCCCGGAAGAAAGCGTGCTGGTGACCAGTTGCTTGCCGTCCACAACCTTGCTGCTGCCGCCATTTTCGACGCCGGTGCTGCCGCTGGCAGCGCCTATATTCCAGGCGGCAAAAGCGACGATCACCAGTATCGACGCCACGGCCGTTGAAACCATTTTGTATGACAGCTTGCGGAAAGGTATGCTGGATACAATGCCTACCGCGCAAAGGCCGAGAATAATGGGTAGCAACAAATCGGGCGACAGCCATCCTGAAAGCGTTCCTCCCTGCGACAGCATGGACAGCCCCAAAACCACCACCAGCACCGCGCCCACCGTCATGACCTTATGTGTGAACTTTTTGCTCAGAATGGAGCTGAGTGCCCCAAGGCCAAACATGAGCGGTACGGTTCCGAGGCTGAACAGCATCATGGATAATGCACCGGCAAACGGATTGCCCGTGGACAGCGCGTAAATCTGCATGGCCTGCAGCGGGCCGCACGGCATCAGCCCGTTCAGCAGCCCCACAATCAGCGGACTTTTGCTTTTCGATTTCTCCGAATCAATTTTCCGGGCAATAAATTTGGGCATCCTTGGATTGAGCTTGCGGAGCCACGGGAAAAGCCCGAGCATATTGATGCCCATAATCACCATGAAAACGCCCGCAATCAGCTTCAGTATGCCCTGCGCGGTGTTGGAAAAATTAATCGCCGAGCCAAGCGCACCCACGATAAAACCCACGACCGTGTAAGATATCACCCGCCCCAGATTATAAAGAAACGCTGGCCTAAGCGCCGCCGTACGGCTGCCCTTCACAGCTTGGTTACCGTTCCGGTAACTGCGTACCGCCACACGGCTGTTGCCCTCAGCCAAACGCTGGCTTCGCGTGCTGTCCTCGACAGAACGGTTCCCGTCTTCACTGCTTCCGCTCCGCGGAATGCATTGGGATAGGTTGATTCCGCCGCACATGGCCACGCAATGCACCGAGGTGATAAGGCCGATCACAAACAGCATCCCATATCCCATATTGGTGTCCACTAATTGGCCCGGAACCAGCAGGTTCAAAATACCAAACTGATCCATGATAACGTACAGGGCCACGATAATAACCAGGAGTCCCACGACACGGGCTGCGCCTGATTTTGGCTGTACCCCGCCCGTCCGCACCTGATACCCCAGTTTCTGGATGGCTGCAACGATATCTTTCAGTGAGATAGCGTCCGGATCGTAAGCCACGACGGCTGTGCCTCCACTGTAGCTCACATCCGCGCTTTGAATACCGATGATATTGCGCAGCTTTTTCTCAATTTTGTTCTGGCAGCTGACACAGGTCATCCCGTCAATACGCAATCTCTTGGTCTTCGCCTTGCCAAAATCCATAAACGATCCTCCTTCTTGTCCTTAAGGCTTAGAATATCGGGAAGATATGTAGAAATTATGTGGAACAAAGCCAATTCACAATTTGTTCCCAATATTCAGTCATTCTGACACGTCATCAATGCATCCTGTTTTTTGGATCACGATTCAGTTTGCAGCAGTCAGGCGTTCCGCTTCCCAATACTTCTTTATTTGCCTTTTCCATACGGGCCAAATAATTTAGCCAGGCCTTCTTTATTCGCTTCCATAAAGACATAACACCGCTCCCGTTATTTCAATAAACCCAATCTATCAGATAGATTTGTAGAAATTATGTAGATGAACCA
>JAEWWC010000207.1 GCA_023396555.1 Bacillota bacterium | reverse complement strand
TTGACCTTGGTGAGCCCCACGCCCGCAAATATATCCTCAATCTTGCCCACACCCGCCACTTCAAGGCCGGCTGCCTTTACTGCGGTCAGTATCGTCTCGCCCGGCGGCTCGAACGAGAAATCACGCCGGTTCTTGGTGCGTGCAAAATTGCCCTCAGTTCCGGTGAACGGGCGGCAGATGACACGGCCCACTGCCAGCGGCCCCACCAGCAGTTCTCGCGCCTTACGGCATATCTCGTATTGCTCCTCGATGGGGATCACGTCCTCGTGCATCGCGATCTGGAACACGCTGTCTGCCGAGGTGTAGACGATCAAATCGCCCGTCCTCACGTGCTCCGCGCCCAGTACCTTGATGATCTCGGTGCCGGACGCCGCATAGTTACCAATCGTTTTGCGCCCCACCGCTTTCTCAAACGCTGCAATGAAGTCCTTCGGGAAGCCGTTATGAAAAGTCGGAAACGGCTGCTCCATCACCAGCCCGGCGATCTCGAAGTGTCCGCCTGTTGTGTCCTTGCCCATGAATTTTTCCGCGGCTTTGCCGTACGCGCCGGTGATGCCCGCATCACACGGCAGGTCCTTCATCAGGCACAGCCCCAGCTTGCCCAAATTGTTCAGCTTGATATCCGGGTAAGCCTTGATGAGGTGGCCCAGTGTGTCCGAGCCTTCGTCGCCAAACAGGTGCGCGTCCGGCAGCTCGCCGATGCCCACGCTGTCCATCACCACTATGATAAACTTTGCCATTTGTGCATCCTCCCTTTGGTTTATTATAACACCAAAAAGAGCTACCAGACAACGGCAGCCCCACACTTATCAAAAAACCCCTTGTGGCATTCCGAGGGAGCGTAAGCGACTGAGGTATCTCCCACTGTAGTCCACCAGACATGGGATTCCTCGCAAGCTCGGAATGACAGTTCAGTGTTTATCAATAACTAAAAAAGCTGTCAGAACGACAGCCTTAAGTTCACAACATATTACTTGCGCTTACATCTCGTCGATTCGCGTGATGTATTCGATGTCCGCGCGCGAGAGCCGCGCCTTGGATAATAGGTCGGGCCGACGCCGTGCTGTCTCCTGCAGCGACGCCTCCCGCCGGAACTTCTCGACATTGGCGTGATGGCCGGATATCAGCACTTCAGGCACGGCTTCATCCTCCCACACCGCGGGACGTGTATACTGCGGATATTCCAACAGCCCGTTCGCGAACGATTCGCCGATGGCCGACTCGTCGTTGCCCAGCACGCCATCGATGTGACGGATGCACGCATCGATTAGAACCATTGCGGCCAGCTCGCCCCCTGTCAGCACGTAGTCGCCCACGGACACCTCCATATCGATGTGGCGGTTCAGCGCGCGCGCATCCACGCCCTCGTAATGGCCGCAGAGCATGTTGACGGTCTTGTATGACGCCAATTGCGTTACCAGCACGTGGTTCAGCGGTTTACCACAGGGCGACATGTAGATGTTGACATATGGCCTTTCACAGCGCGAAACCACGTCGCGGAAGCAGGCGTCCACCGGCTCCGGCTTCATCACCATGCCCGCGCCGCCGCCCAGCGGATAGTCGTCCGCCCTGCGGTGCTTGTCCGTCGTGTAATCCCGTATGTCCGTTGTCGTAACGGAAATCAGTCCGGCGGATATTGCCCGCGCCCATATGCTGGACTCACTGACAGAGGTAAACATGCCGGGAAACAGCGTCAGCACGTTATACGCCGTCATACACCGCCACCTCCTCCAGTGCCTGGGCGTTGACACGCAGAACGCCCTCATCCAGATCGACCTCGGAGATCACGCGCTTGATGGCCGGGAACATGAAGCTCTTCGCGCCCTTCACCACGTACACGTCCGCGGCGCCGTGCTGCAGTATATCCTTCAACACGCCCAGCTCCACGCCGCTTTCGTCTACCACCTTGAGGCCGATCAGATCAACGATGTAGTGTTCGCCCTCCTCCGGATCATCGAGGTCGCTGCGGCGCAAAAACAGCGGCAGTCCGCTGAGCGCCTCCGCATCCGTGCGCGTCGAAACGCCGCCCACGAGAACGTAAACGAACGGCGACTCTTCGCGTATAACCGCGTAGCCGATGCGCCGCACCTCGCCGTCCTGCCGGATAAACGCGTAGCCCCGGCTTTCAAACGCTTCAAAATTGTCAGAATAAAGCCGCACTTTCAGCTGACCCTGAATACCGTGCGGCTTTAGTATCTTGCCGATCTCAATCATGCTCGACGATTTCCACCACGTACTTCTTCCCGGACTGCGGCGTAGCCGCTTTAACGACGGTGCGGATGGCCTTGGCGATGCGACCCTGTTTGCCGATCACCTTGCCCATGTCCTCCCGCGCCACGGAGAGCTCGATGACGATCGTCTTGTCGCTCTCGGTCTGTTTGAGCTTGACCTCTTCGGGCTTATCCACCAGCGATTCCGCTATGTACTTTACAAGCTCCAACATATTCGCCACCTTAAGAAAGAACGCCGTTCTTCTTCAGCAGCGAGCGAACCGTCTCCGTGGGCTGTGCGCCGTTTTTGATCCAGGCGAGCGCCTTCTCGCCGTCCACCACGCACTTCTTGCTCATCGGGTCGTAGTTGCCCAGCTCTTCGATGAAACGGCCGTCACGCGGAGCGCGGGCGTCCGCCACAACGATGCGGTAGAACGGGTCTTTCTTTGCGCCAATTCTCTTCAATCTGATCTTTACTGCCATGGTTTCCTCCGAAATATATTATTGTGGGGCTTCGTCCGGTTTATAACCGTCAAAGCCGGTTTATCAGAACGGCATGCCCGGCATGCCCTTTCTTAACGTGTCCGGTTTGGCGAAAAACCTGTGGTTTCCCGCCAGTATTGTTAGAACGGCAATCCCATCATGCCTTTGCGTCCACGCTTGCCCGACATGCCCTTCATCAGCTTCATCATCTGCTCGAACTGCGTGAGCAGCCGGTTGACGTCCTGCACGCTGGTGCCGCTGCCCCGCGCGATGCGCTTCTTTCGGCTGCCGCCGATGATGGCCGGACGCCGCCGCTCATCAGGCGTCATCGATTTAATGATAGCCTCGGTGCGCCCCATCTGCTTCTCGTCCAGCTGCACATTGCCCAGCTTGTTGCCACCCGGGATCATACCCAGCATCTCCTGCAGGCCGCCCATCTTCTTGAGCTGCGCCATCTGGTCCAAAAAGTCTTCCAGCGTGAATTCGGCCTTGCGCAGCTTCTTTTCCAGCGCCGCTGCCTTCTCCACCTCAAAGTTCTGCTCCGCCTTCTCGATCAGCGACAACACGTCGCCCATGCCGAGTATGCGGCCCGCCATGCGGTCCGGGTGGAACACCTCCACGTCAGTCAGTTTCTCGCCCACGCCCGCGAACTTGATGGGCTTGCCGGTGACGGCCCGAACGGATATCGCCGCGCCGCCGCGGGTGGCGCCGTCCAGCTTGGTCAGCACCACGCCCGTCAGCTCCAGCTGTTCGTTGAAGGCCGTGGCCGCATTCACCGCGTCCTGGCCCGTCATCGCGTCTATCACCAGCAGCTTCTCGTGCGGCTTCACCGCCGCCGCGACGCGCTTGACCTCGTCCATCATCTCCGCATCAATATGCAGACGGCCCGCCGTGTCCAGTATCACCACGTCCACCAGCTTGCGGCGCGCTTCCTCCAGCGCTTCCTTGGCCGTCTTCACCGGGTCCTGCGTGCCGCGCTCGAAGAACAACGCACCCGCCTGCCCGGCCACCACTTCCAGCTGCTTGATTGCCGCCGGTCGGTATATGTCCAGCGCCGCCAGCATGATGCTGCGTCCGTCCTTGGCCCAGAGCTTCGCCAGTTTGCCGCACATCGTGGTTTTGCCCGCACCCTGCAAGCCGCACATCATCACGATGGTGGGCGGATTGGCCGCAAAATGCACGCCCTCGTACCGCTCGCCCAGCGTCTGCACCAGCTCGTCCCGAACGATCTTGATAACCTGCTGGCCGGGCGTCAGGCTTTCCAGCACTTCTTTGCCCACGGCGCGTTCGCCCACGCGGTTCAGGAATTCCTTGACCACCTTGAAGTTGACGTCCGCTTCCAGCAGCACCAGCTTGATCTCGCGCAGCGCGGCCTTGACCTCAACCTCCGTCAGCTTGC
>JAEWWC010000200.1 GCA_023396555.1 Bacillota bacterium | reverse complement strand
AAGGTGCTGATGGGCAAGGTGACGTACGAGAGCGACAAGATACCCGTGGCGGGCAGCAGCCGTGAGGTCATCGACGAGCCCATGATATTTTCGGGACGTGTCTATAATGTGACGTGCCTGTCCATTGGAAACCCGCATTGCGTGATACCCATGTATAAGGTGTCCAAGGAAAAGGCGATCGAGCTGGGCACTCTGGTGGAATCCGCGTCCTATTTTCCGAACAGGATCAATGTACAGCTGCTGCAGGTGATCGACAGGCACACTATCCGTATTGAGATATTCGAGCGCGGCGCGGGATATACGCTGGCATCGGGCAGCAGCAGCTGTGCAGCGGCCTGTGCGGCGATTAAACTGGGGCTGGCAGACAGCCCGGTTACCGTTCAGATGCCGGGCGGCGAACTCAATATTGAGGTCGGCGCGGATGAATCCGTTTATATGACAGGGACGGTCAGCCGGGTGGGCACGATCGTGCTGGCGGATGAGTTCATCGAAGAGCTGAACGGGCTGTAGAGTGGTTATAAGAGCGGATCCACTGTGCCGCTGTGCATTGCCAAACTGACATGAGCGTGATAAAGTGTTTATCGGGGCACTTAACCCAACAGCCCAACCGGAATTCCTGAAATATCATTCGAGAATAGGGGATAAATATGGACAAGGATAACCGTAATGGTAAAAGAGAGTTCATAAGGTTTGTTAAGTTTACTCTTTTCTCCGCCTCCGCAGGGCTTATTCAAACGGGCCTGTTTTATTTGCTGGGTCTTCTGTTCTCCAATTATTGGGTTTGCTATCTGCCGGCACTGATTGCTTCGGTGGTGTGGAACTTTACGCTGAACCGACGGTTTACCTTCAAGTCTGCCGCTAACGTTCCGGTGGCGATGATGAAGGTGTTCGCCTATTATGCCGTGTTCACGCCGCTGTCCACCATTTTGGGCAACTGGCTGGTGGAGGTGCGCTATGCTGGCAGCCCCGGAATTGATACGATCGTCTTTTTTGGCACGCTGGTGGTCAATTTCGTCACAGAGTTTCTGTTTCAGCGGTACTTTGTTTTCAGGGGGAAGATCGACAACCGGGAAGCGGGCGTTGACGCTGTGCAAAGTGAATCCGGTGAATAACTGAAGACCGTATCAGCGGGATTTATACTGACATGAAAGGACGGGCCACTTGAGTGTACCCGTCCTTTTCGATGCGGCAGCTTCTATTCGACTTCCCAGGAGAGGGAGAATGAACCGTTGTTGTTCTCGCCTTGTATGATGAAGGTGTAGGTGCCGTCCTCCGGTGCGGTGAACGCGTTACCGCCGGATATGCTGAATATGTCTTCGCCATCCTTTTCAACGGAGGCATCCAGACCTTCGCCCCCGGACAGGCTGAACGTGACTTCATCGCCTGACTGAAGCGACATCTGTCGTGCGAACGAACCGTCGAAACTGATGTAGCTGGCGCTGAGCGACGTCTCCGTTGACGACTCGCTCATCCCGGTGAATACGCCGCTGGTCACGGAGCATCCGCCCAGCAGGGCGGCGGCCATCAGGGACAGCGCGATCACTGCGGCGGCTATGGTCCTGTTCCTCTTCATATGCACCTCCCTACAGGTCGATGCCGCGGTTGATGAGGCGGCCCGATATGAACGTACAGGCGACAAACCATATCGAGTAAGTGGCTGCACCGATAACGAAGTATTTGGCCAGCAGACCGCTATTCAGCAGCATTGCGTCATTGGTGACCTGCATCACATCTCCGACAACCCCGAATGCCAGCAGCAGCGCACCGTCAACAAAGTTAACGACCATGGCGAGAGCGAAATACATGAGCAGCGCGATCAGCCAGTTGTACCGGCGGCTTTGCATGAACGTACGGCTCACCGTAACGGCGAGTATCGCGATGGAGAACTGGGCCATCAACTGGAGCAGACCGAGCGCACCGGAGCCGTAAATGAGTCCCCAATCAAAGGGCAGCTGAGCAAGGAAAGCGCTAACCATCTGGCCGTGGGTGTGGTTGAATGCCACCCCGGTAAGCGCGAGGCAGCCGGTGATGAGCAGACCCGCCGCGATGATCTCGAACACGGAGAATATCGTCTTGGCCCAGATGATGCGGTATCCGTTCTGCGGCGTCATCAGCAGCATGTAGCCCTGCTTTTGTTTGAGGTCCGAGTAGAGGCGCGTGATGCCGTCGAGAAACGCCAGTACCAGCCCGCCCACCACCAGCAGCGCCGTCATGATGATGGCAAGGGCGTTCCAGCCGCCGTCCATGTACACGCCGAACAACGTGACGCCTTCGATAAATACCATCGACAGCAACGCGCCGATCAGCATGGGTTTTCTGCGCAGCAGCTCGTATTTGATCAACTTTGTCATGATGCGAACACCTCCCTGTAAAGATCCACGATGGATTTGCCGTATTGTTCGCGTACGGATTCGGCTTCGCCCTGAAGCACGATGCAGCCCTGTTTGATGAATATCACTTCGTCCAGTATGTTCTCCATCACATCGATCAGGTGGCTGGAGATCATGATGGTGTTGGTCTCATTCGCCTTCTCAATGATCGTAGACATGATCACATCCCGCGCGATGATGTCGATGCCGTTCAGCGGTTCGTCCAGCATGATGAGCCGGGCGTCCCGCGCGGCTGCCGCTGCCAGCTTGAGTTTAGCCGCCATGCCGGACGAGAGGGAGGACACCCTCATGCCCATATCAAGCCCCATCGACTGAATGAGCCGGGTATACTCGCTGGCAGAGAAGTCCGTATAGAAGTCCGCATGGAACGCGCCCACCTGCTTGACCGTCATATAGCCGTAGAAGTACGGCTCGGTGGGCATAAACGCGATGTTGCCGCGCGATTCGGCGCTGATCGGCTTGCCCATGATGTTGATGGCGCCGGATGTCGGGTGCGCCAGCCCTGCGGCCATCTTCATGAACGTGGATTTGCCGCTGCCGTTGGGTCCCAGCAGCCCGTAGATTCGCCCTGGATTCAGCGCAACCGTCGCCTCGGACACGGCATTCAGGCCGCCGTAGCGTTTGGTCAGCTGCGTTGTGGACAGTGTTTGCATCATTTGATTTCCTCCTCAATCGCTTGTTTCATATCCTGCGCGGTGAAGCCCAGCGACTGCATTTCCTTGACGAATTCGCGCGTCAGCTTATCCGCCAGCTCATACCGCAGCTTTTCCACCACGTTTTTGTCGTCCGTCATGAAGGTGCCGAGGCCCCGCTCGGTGTAGCACAGACCCATTGTTTCCATCTCCTTGTAAATTCTTGCCGCCGTGTTGGGGTTCACTTCGTATTCCACCGCCAGCGTGCGGGTTGAAGGCAGTTTCGCCCCCGGCAGAATCTCTCCTTTGATCATTCGTTTTTCAATATCGTCGATCACCTGTAGATATATCGGTTCACGGCTGTTATATTGCATTAGTTCACCTCGCTTCAACTGTATGAGATAGATAGTACACTATTACAATAGGTCTGTCAATAGAGAGGTAAAAATTTAAATACTAACCAACAGAGCGATTGGCTGTTGGATGGCTGCCGACCTTTTGTTATTTGGAGGTATTTTTATTTTGTAAAAAGTGGTTTACTGGTAAAAAAGGCGCAATATTTCTGATTCTCAAACGTCATGGAGATGTAACCGGTTATAAATAGCCGAAAAGGAGGTGCGGCAGCGCTGGACAGGAATGTGATCAGACAGGTATTCGAGGAAAACTACGGCTGGTTCAAGCGATTCTTAAAGGCCCGGTTTTTCAGTCTGAACGACTACGACATTGAGGACCTGATTCAGCAGGCGGTTTTGAAGCTGCTGTACAGTGACAACCTCGCCGGCATCAAAAACCTGACATCATATGTATACACTGCGCTGGAGAACGGAGCGAAGGACCATTTCAGGAAACGGAACCGGGAAACGCTCACTCCGGATCATACGGAAGAGAGCACCGGGACTACGGAGGACAGCATACTGGCGGGGGAACTCAAAGCAGTCATTATGCGGGCAGTAAGCAGACTGGAGCCCGGCCAGAGGTATGTGTTCGTGGAAACGGAACTCAGAGGGCGCAGTTATGCCGACCTCGCTGCGGAGACTGGGGAGAAGATAGGGACGCTGCTGTCCCGCAAGAGCCGCGCGGTTAAAAAGCTGAGAGTGATGATATACGGATATATCAATAAAGGAGGATGACATGAGCCATAATGAAGAAAAATGCATGACGCCGGAAGGCGCAATGAAGGTGTTAAAGATTATCGGCATGGTGCTGCTGGGCATTGCCGCGGTGTTTGCCTTTGGGTGGGTGACGCAGCTGCTATGGAACTGGCTGATGCCTAAGCTGTTTGAGCTTCCGACGATCACCTATTGGGAGGGGCTGGGTATCATTGTTCTGACGTCGATACTTTTTGGACGGCTGGGCGGCGGCGGTTCGTCGGACAGCAAAAAGAAGGAGAAGAAAAGCGGCCCGATTCGCGATGAAATCAGACGCGAGTTTGCCAAAGAGTTTGAGAAGGAATACGGGAAGAAGATGGGCAACGAAGCCAACGCCGAATATGAGGAGATGTACGAGCGATGGTGGGAAGCCGAGGGCCGGGCGGGTTTTGAGAAGTATTCAAAAGGAGACCCGGACACCGGTGAGAAATAACAGTGGACTGTGAGCAAGCTGTATTAGTGAGGGGACGGCGCCCAATGTGGCGGCTGTCCTCTTTTATTTGTGGCTCCCCGAATACGTTTCTGGTTGTTTGCAAGTTTTAGCTGGATCGCAACCCTGCAGATTTGACCATGCTTTTCAGCCAGCGCACGTCGTACCGATTCAGACAGCCCAGCGCGAAAAGCTGCGCGACGTACACTGCGGTGAGCAGCAGTATTTTGGCGGTGAGCACCCACGCGTCGGGCTGGGTCAGCGGTAGCAACCGGAAAACCAGTACGACCAGCAGCCCCGCGGCGGTGGCGGAGATCAGCGGCTTAATGATCCATTCCACGACATGGATGGAAGCATGGCTTACGATAAGCAAGCGGCGTATGCTCAAAGTGGCGTTAAGCATCGCGCTGAAGTACAGTATGAGCAGGTAAGCCATCAGCCCGAAGCGGGGTATCAGCAGCACCACCAGACCAATGCGGATGACGTAGTCCAGTATGTTGATCTTGAGCGTGCGCATCTGCTGCCCCAGGCCGTTCATCATCGAGTCCACGACGAAATCCAGATAGATGAGCGGCGTGAGCGGAGCCATCAATGCGAGCAGCCGGCTGATGGCGTCGCT
>JAEWWC010000194.1 GCA_023396555.1 Bacillota bacterium | reverse complement strand
TCAAAGTCGATGCCGGTGCTGCGCTTGAAATCAGCCGCCAAGGATTTTATGGTATGGCTGGACGGTGAATCCTGCGTCAGTATCCTGATTTTGCGAAAAGCTCCGATGTCGTGGCAGCGCGCCGCTGCCAGACCGCGGCGTTTGGTACAAGGCACCGACATGCTGCGGCCGCCCCGTGAATCATCGTTCGATACGATCTCGTCCAGCATATTGAACGCTTCCAACGCCATCTGGGTATAGGGCAACGGCAGTATGGGATCCTTACCGCTTTTCACCTTTGTCCACTCCTCGGCATCCAGCGTAATCAGCCTGGTTTTGGCGCTCCTCGGCTTGGCACCGATGTTCAGTGCGCATGCCACGCCTTCGCTGAGCACCCTGTCTGTCGTGTAAATCACCTGAGGCGGGTTTTCCAGCTCCAACAGGCGGATGGCCGCGCGCATCGCGCTCTCCTTATTGCTGTTCACCGTTTCCACATATCTGGCGTCGATGTTCTTTTTGGCCCTTTGCATGGCGTTAAAATACGCGTCCACACACTCGAGTTCAAAGGAATATTCCTGCGGACCCGCCACAATCGCGATCCTCTGGCAGCCCGACTCGATCTGTTCCAGCACATGAGCCATCACGGCGGTCCGCACATCCATATCCACGTTGTTCATGCGGTATCCGGTCACTTTGCGGTGGATGAACACAATGGGGAGCCCGCCGTCAATCAGCTTATTGAAGAATTCTGTGTTCCCAGGCTGACATGTCAGCAATATAACGCCGTCCGTGCCCATCATCTGAGCGCGCTCCAGTATGTCGCATTCCCGCCCGGGCACATCCGAACAGACGCGCAGATAGGCTTCATAACCTTTGCCGGCGGCATATCTGTCGATTTCCTCATATATTCTTGAATACGCCGCGTTCGCGATATCGGGCAGCACAACTTCGATGCGCCCCGTCCGGTTGGTCTTTAAGTTTCGCGCCAGCGCATTGGGTTTATAACCCAATTCCGCAACCGCCTGCTCCACGCGTCTGATTTTATCGCTGCTGACCGATTTTGATCCATTCAGCACATTGGAAACCGTACCATGAGATACGCCTGCCAGCCTTGCGACATCCTTCATTGTGGCCATTCCATTATACCCCGTTTACTGTTTCGTCTAAATTGATGCTTTTTGATAATTCAATAATTTTATCATATCATGCCAATATCGATTTACAAGTCATAAAATTTATATTAACCTTCAATTAATTACACTTGATCATTTTTGGAACCGTTCAAAAAATTAATCATCTAAAATTATCTATTTTTCTGCGCATTTTTTTATCTGTATGTTACAATAACAATATTAATCATTTAATCTTCGTTTGCTACAATTATGTGCAGAACTCCATAATTCAAGGCCTTTTTGATATTAAATACGAATAAAAACGTCACCCTTTACACGCTGTAAATCAAAGTTTGAAAAAAAACTATTGCATTTGTCTCAAACTCAATATAAAATATCAATTGGAACGTGTCATAATTTTCGTGTGAGGAATTCAATAAATGACAGCAAAAGACGCAGCGAGGCTGATCGATATCAGCGCTGTAAGAACTCATCATTCCCTTTCGGACATAATCGAAATGGTGGACATCGCCCGCCGTTATCGTTTCATTAATGTACATACGCTGCCCTGCTGGACGAAAACGGTCAGTGATATGCTCAAAGATGACCCGGATGTTCGCGTGGGCGCACCCGTGGGCTTCCCCGGCGGCGGGCATAAAACGCAGGTCAAAATGCAGGAGGCCGAGCAGCTTATCGCAGACGGTGTCGAGGAAATGGACATCGTGATGAACGTTGGTAGGTTCAAAAACCGCGAATTCGGCTATGTCAGCGACGAACTCAAGCAGATCATTCGTCTGGCTCCCGAAAGCATACTCATTAAGGTGATCATCGAGCTGAACTGCCTTGACGACAGCGAGCTTGCCGATGCATGCAGCATCGTTGCGGACAGCGGTGCTCATTTCCTGAAAACGGGTACCGGCTGGGTTCCGGGCGACGCCAACATTCCACGCATCGCGCGCATCAAGGACCTGACGCGCGGCAAGGTACAGGTGAAGGCCGCCGGCGGTGTACGCACTCGCGAAGAGTTTGACGCTCTGTTGGCGCTCGGAGTGGAGCGCTTTGGCATCAACATCGCATCCGCACTGTCCATCGTGGAAAGCTTCAACCAGGAGTAATCGCATTATGCTGAAAAAGGATATGATCATCGCTTACGATTTGGGAACAGGCGGCATCAAAGCGTCTTTGTTTGACCTTGACGGCCGCTCCCTTTGCGATACGTTCAGCCAATATGACGTGGTGTACACCGGGAGCGATTTTCATGAGCAGGCCCCCGACGTGTGGTACGACGGCATCTGCAGCACCACGCAGCTGCTGCTCAAAAAGAGCGGCACCGATCCCAAAAGCATCGTGGCTTTGTCGATCTCCGGCCATTCCCTCGGTGTGGTGCCGGTAGATAAAAACGGCAGGCTGCTGCGCAGCATGACGCCGATCTGGAGCGATACCCGCTCCAGGCAGCAGACAAAGGCGTTCTTCGCCAAAGTCCCGTACGCAGAATGGTATACTAAGACCGGTAATGGGTTTCCGGCAGAGTGTTACTCCGTTTTCAAAATGATGTGGTACCGGGACAACGAACCCGAAATGTACGCCAACACCCATAAGATTCTGGGCTCGAAGGATTACTGCAACCTACGCCTGACAGGCGTGATGTGCACCGATCATTCCTACGCGTCGGGCAGCGGTGTTTACGACTTGCTCAAAAACTGCTATGATGAAAACTACATACTGGCTTCCGGCATTCGTCGGGACCTGTTTCCGGAGATTATGCATTCGCACGACGTGATCGGCAGTCTGACGCCGACAGCGGCAGCCGAACTGGGGCTGTCTGCCGATGTAAAAGTGGTAGCGGGCGGCGTCGACAATTCGTGTATGGCGCTGGGCGCACGCGGTATTGAGAATGGCCGGGCCTACATTTCGCTGGGCTCCTCCTCGTGGATCGCGGTGGTCAGCGATAAGCCGCTGGTGGATGCAGAGAAAAAACCTTTTATATTTGCACATGTGATTGACGGCATGTATGCGTCGGCCACCAGCATATTCGCGGCCGGTTCCAGTTTCCGCTGGGTGCGCGACGTGCTGTGCTCCGATCTGGTTGAAAAGGAAAAGGCAGGGCTCATATCCGACGCTTATGTCGCGATGAACGAATTGGCAGCGCATTCGCCTGTCGGCGCCAACAACCTGCAGTTCAATCCCAGTCTGGCCGGCGGCGCGATGATCGAACAGAGCCCCAACATCGTGGGTGGCTATATCGGCCTCCAACTGTCGCACAACCGCAACGATATGGTGCGGGCAGCGTTGGAAGGCATCACTTACAACCTGTGGTATGCCATGACCGTGCTGGAAAGCTGCGGCGTTTCCGTTCCGGAGCTGCTGATGGTGGGCGGTGGCGCTAAAAGCCCCTACTGGCGACAGATGTTTGCGGACATTTTTGACAGAAATATGATCAAGACCAACGTGGACCAGAATGCTGCATCGCTGGGCGCAGCGGCGCTCGCGGCTTTTGGCCTCGGACTTTGGACAGATTATTCAACCATCGACAAAGCACATCAGCTCCAGAGCATTGAAAAGCCCGACAAAACCAACGCGGCTCTCTACCGCCCGCATTATGAGATGTCCCGCTATATCGCTGGCTGGCTGGCGCAGACGGGCGACAAACTGGCATCAGGCAGGTAACACTTTATGAAATTGCATGCGTTCGACCATATCGCCGTCAACACGGTGGATATTAACGAGTCCGTCAGGTTCTACACTGAAGTATTGGGCCTGACGGAATTAAAGCGCGTCCCCAACGGAGACAGCGTACTTGTCTACATGAAGGTCAACGACCACAGCGCGATCGAGCTCTTCGATCATGATAAGGCGATTCATCACCACGAATGCCCGGGAGATGCATCGGGAGTTGCTCACTTTTGCTTGAGCGTAACAGGCATCGAGGATTGGAACGACCATCTTAAAAAGTACAATGTAGAATTCACCGTGCCGCTGTGTTCTCTGGAGCACCTTGGCAAGAAAGTGCTGTTGTTCAAGGATCCGAATGGTGTTGTAATAGAACTGTGTGAAGACCTGTAATGACAAAGAAAATGTAATGGGAGGAACTAAAAAGAGAGACAATGGCTAATTTATTAGAGATGAAAAATATCTCAAAAAGCTTTTACGGTGTCAAAGTGCTGTCGCAGGTTGGCTTCAGTCTGGGCCGTGGCGAAGTTGTTGCTCTTTGCGGTGAAAACGGCGCGGGGAAATCAACACTGATGAAGATCCTCGCCGCGGTCTACAAAAGCGATGAAGGCGAGATAATTCTGGACGGCGAGCATCTGCCCGCTCATCTGCAAACGCTGGATATGCAAAAGAGAGGCGTATCGATGATTCACCAGGAGCTTAACCTGATGGAGCATCTGACGGTTGCGCAGAACATATTCTTAACGCGCGAACCCGTGAGCAAAAACGGCCTGATCAACTTCCGTAAAATGAACGCGGAAGCCAAAAAGCTGCTGATCTCACTCGGTCAGGACAGCATCAGTCCCACGGATATGGTTAGCACCCTCAAAACGGCTCAGAAGCAAATGGTGGAAATCGCCAAAGCCATTTCGTTCAACGTCAAAGTGTTGATCATGGACGAACCGACCGCGATGCTGACGCAAAGAGAAACGGATATATTGTTCGACCTGATCCGCAAGCTGGCCAAGGAAGGTATCGGCATCATCTATATCTCTCACCGTCTGAAGGAGATCAAAGAGGTTTGCAGCCGCGTCACTATACTGCGCGACGGCATGTTCATCGTGACCAAACCTGTGGCGGAAGTCTCTGAGCAGCAGATCGCCAACTACATGGTGGGCCGTGAGGTCAGCGTTTCAAAGGCTACGGATTTCTGCGGCGACTGCAACGATGTCATACTTGAAGTCAAAAATGTTTCCGATGCGCTGCTGAAAGATGTCAGCTTCAAGGTTGCCCGCGGTGAGATCGTCGGCTTCTCGGGACTCGTCGGGTCCGGGCGTTCCGAGCTGATGGAGTTCATATTCGGTATCCGCAAACCCAAAACCGGAGAAATCTATCTGCGCGGCAAGCACATTACCAATAAGGTCCCCGTGCAGGCCATCAAAAAATCGATAGGCTTTGTGACAGAAGACCGGCAGAAAACCGGCGTTGTTATAAAAAGAAACATCAGGGAGAATATCAACCTGATAGAACAGGTAAAAAACAAAGGTTTCTTCAACAGTGCCAGAAAGCATAAAGTCAACACGGCAGAAATGATCAAGCGGCTCAACATTCGCTGTGCAGGTCAAACACAGCTTGTCAGCAATCTTTCAGGCGGAAACCAGCAGAAAATAGTGCTGGCCAAATGGCTGCTTGTTGATTCCGATATATTGATTCTTGACGAACCCACCCGGGGCATCGACGTGGGCGCGCGTGAAGAAATATACGCCATCATCCATGAGCTTTCCCAGAGCGGCAAAACCATCATCGTGGTTTCGTCGGATCTGACGGAAGTGCTCAATATCTGCCAGCGCGTTATCGTGATGCACGAAGGCGCGATAAAAGGGGAACTCACTCACAACGACAGAACAGAAGAGAAAATTATGTCGTATGCAACAAATGCGTGTTAATGATTTGGAGGAAATGTTATGAGTAACGAAAAAAGTAACAAAAGTTTTATAGGCGGCTTTAGCCAGGTCTGGTCCAAGTACAGCATCTTGTTTGTGTTCGTCATACTGTTTCTGATCTGCGCATTGCTCACCAACGGCAAATTCGCATCCTGGAATAACGTCACAACGATACTGAGAAATGCGTCTACCGTGGGCATCGTCGCGCTGGGCATGACCTTCGTCATCATCTCCGGCGGCATCGACCTGTCCAGCGGCCCGGTGATGGCAACCGCGGGAATGGTGCTGGTGTTCCTGCAGGGCAATGGCACGCCGCTGGTGCTTGCGATACTCGCCTGTATCGCTGTAACGGCTGCGTTTGGCTTCATCAACGGCATCATAACCACCAAAATCAAGGTGCCTCCGTTCATCGTAACGCTGGCCATCGGCATCATCGCCCGTTCCATCACGATGTACCTTGGCAACGGCGCGACGGTAACTGGCAACAATCAGGACACGTTCTTTAAGTCCATCGGTAACGGCAACTTTATTACAATTCCTACGCCGTTCATTATCATGATTGTGGTTGCCATCATACTGACGATACTGCTTGTAAAAACCAAATTCGGAACGTTCGTATTCGCAGTTGGCTGCAACGATCTTGCGGCGAAATATTCCGGTATCAAAGTGGACAGGATCAAGATCTGGACATATATCATCGCGGGTATATGCGTGGGCATCGCCGGTACAATTGAAATATCCCGAATGGTCGCCGTATCCTCCACCACCACAGGCCAGGGCTATGAATTCGATGCAATCACTGCCGTGCTGGTGGGCGGCACCTCCCTCGCCGGCGGCCGCGGCACCATCTACGGAACCGTCATCGGCGCCATCATACTGTTCTTCGTAAACAACATGATGATACAGCTTGACGTGTCCACATACTTAACAGGCGCAATCAAAGGTGCCGTCATCATGATCGCCGTGCTGCTGCAGGCACGTGACAAGAATTGAGTTTCATAAGCATAACAGTTTGTTTATGAAGTAACCTATACATAATACAAGGAGGATGAAAAATGAAGAAAGTTCTATTAAGCGCTCTTGCACTTCTTCTGTGCTTCGCTCTGGTCGCTTGCGGCGCCCCGAAGACTGAAGAGCCGGCAGCTACCGAAGCTCCCGCTGAACAGCCTGTGGCTACCGAAGCTCCGGCAGCTACCGAAGCTCCCGCTGCACCCGCTGAAATGAAAAAGGTGGCGATCTCGCTGCCCCCGGCGGACAACGCCTGGCAGGCCGCTCTGCTCGCTTCCGTGCAGGAAGCCATCGCGGGCGACACCGAGATCGAGTGGACTGTGAAGAACGCTGTTGACAATGCTGACCAGCAGAACATGCTCGCCACGTTCAAAGATGGCGGCTATGATGTGATTGCCTGCCTGCCGGGCGATGGCACGCTGATGACGACGATCATGGAAGAGATCTATGACGCCGGCATCCCGACGATCATCATCGACAGAAACATTGCGTCCGACAAGTACACCTCTTTCGTTGCGGAAGACAACTATTCCTGCGGCGTGATGGCGGCTGACTACATCGGCAAGTTCTTCGAAGGCCAGGAGGACATCAAGCTCGTCAACCTGAGAAGCTATACCGGTATCCCGATCGACCTGGCCAGATACCAGGGCTTTGCGGACACGATCAAGAACTATCCCAACATCGAGATCATCGGCGAAGCTGATGGCGAGTTCAACAGCACCGCGGGCTTCAACGCGATGTCCGACCTGCTGGCGGCTAACGACAAAATCGACGTAGTGTTCACGCACGACGACGAAGCCGTGACGGGCGCCATGACTGCGATCGAGCAGCAGGGCCGTACCGACATCAAACTGATCACGGGCATGGGCGGCACGGTGACGGCGCAGAACGAGATCAAAGCCGACAACACCATCCACAAGGCCACCTCTTCTTACTTCCCGAGAATCGGTGCTCAGGCTGTTGAAGTCATCAGAGA
Organism: Bacillota bacterium; assembly: GCA_023396555.1. Taxonomy (GTDB): domain Bacteria; phylum Bacillota; class Clostridia; order Christensenellales; family SZUA-584; genus SZUA-584. The sequence goes on along the minus strand of JAEWWC010000194.1, from coordinate 12,354 downwards.
GTTCCTGAAGACCGGCAGCATCGACAAGGACAACGTGAGAGAGTCCACGCTGATCACGAAAGACAACGTAGACCAGTTCATGGAATGGGCATATCAATAAGCCCTAAAGCTTAAGAGAAAGGCCTTCAGGAAAACCTGAAGGCCTTTTTTATGTACACATGCATTCTCCATCCCACGTGGATAATTAATTAATGCAACTTTCCGTCGGAACAAAACTCCGGCGGCATTACTGCTCTGTTAAAACCAAGACTCCAAAATACATCGCCAGGCTGCTCATGTTCACTATCCTGAACAATGCCACTGTCCATAAACCAAACAAAGCATATACACTGTACGAATATCGCCTCAACAGTTTTTTAGTGACGCAGCCTCTTGTGTAAGGCAAAATAAAAGAGCAGACCATTACAGCCTGCCCTTCTCTCCACCTTATGCTCTTTTACTTGATCTCGTCGATCGTTACGCGGCGGTGTTCCTTGTTGGACAGTATGACCGCCTCCACAAAGCGAATGATGTTCGCGCCATCCTCGAAATCCGGCTTGAGGGGCAGCCCCTTGCCGGCAATCGCCTGCAGAAAGTCGTAGAACGCATTGATAAACGTGTGCTCATAGCCGATGATGTGACCGCCCGGCCACCATGCCGATACGTACGGGTGCACGCCCTCGGTGCACAGTATGCGGCGGAAGCCCTGCTCGGCCTGCGGCTGGGTATAGTCGAGGAACCACAGCTCGTTCATGTTCTCGAAGTTGAACTTCAGCGCGCCCTTGGAACCATAGACCTCGAAGTCATTATGGTTCTTGCGGCCCGATGCAAAGCGCGAGCTCTGGATGCTGCCCAGTGCGCCGTTCTCAAATTCGACGACCGCGAAGGATGCGTCGTCCACATCCACCGGCGCTTTTTGCACGGTTTCCGTCTTGGAGCCCGCCGAGAACGTGGCGGCGCCTGCGCCCGGGAGTGGCCTCTCAGTCACAAACGTCTTGTTGACCGCGGTCACCGCGCTGGCTTCACCGATGATAAAACGCGCTATGTCATAGGCGTGGCTGGACAGGTCATACAGCGGACCGCCGCCCGCGTATTTGCTCTGCAGATGCCAGGTCAGCGGAAATTCGGGGTCGATGATCCAGTCCTGCAGGTAAGTCCCAATCCAGTGGAATATCGTGCCCAGACGGCCTTCCTCCACCAGCTGCTTCGCGTAAGCGATGGCCGGCACGCGGCGGTAGTTGTGGTTGAGATATGTCACCACGCCCGCCTTTTTCGCGGCCTCCGCCATTGTCAGACACTGCTGATACGTCAGCGCGCACGGCTTTTCGCAGACGATGTGCTTGCCTGCCTCAGCGGCGGCCACTGCCATCTCCATGTGCTCGAATGTGGGCGCGCCGATATCAACGATATCGATATCCGGGCGCTTCACCGTCTCCCGCCAGTCGTAGCTGACTTCCTCATAACCCCATCTCTTCGCAAACGCCTCGAGCGGGTTGTTCTTACCGACGATGACTTTGAGGTTCACGTCATAGTCGGTATCGAAGAACTTATTGACCTTCAGCCATGCGTTGCTGTGGGCTTTGCCCATGAAGCCCCCGCCGATCATGGCAACGTTCAGTGTTTTCTTTGCCATAACAGTCCTCCCGGATTATTTAAACGCAGCGCCGATCTTCTTTAAGTTCTTGACGCTGATCGCAATCGCTTCCTCTTCCATGCCCAGCCACTCCGGTGCCGGCGCGTCGATCTCCACCGCCAGGAAACCGGTGTAACCCGCCTTGCTCAGCAGCTCGGCCAGCTTGTAGTTATCGATCAGGCCAAAGCCCACCGGTACGCCGCAGAAGAAATACCAGTCCGTCGGCCTTGCGGTCGGGTGCATTTTGAGGTCCTTAATGTGCGTGGAGAACACGTACGGCGCCAGCTTTTCCATGCCCGCGATCGGGTCATCCAGCAGACGGAGGAAGTTGCCGGTATCGAAGTTGATGCCGAAATTCTTCGACCCTACCGCTTCGATCATCTCCAGCATTTCAACCGCCGTATAGTCGATGTGGTTTTCGGTAGCCAGTCGTACGCCGTTGTCCTCGGCGATCTTGACGGCTTCCTTGTACATCGGGACCAGCCGTGCGATATGGTCGCGGTGGTTTTCGTGCCGCCAGTCGAACGCGGAGCCGGTAATGCGCATCACATCGGTGCCGAGCAGCCGGGTCTTGTATATCAGGCTTTTCATCTCCTCAAATGCCGCCGGATTGAGGCCGCGCTCCAGACCATTGGGATGGCCCCATGCAAACACTGTGTCGAATCCGTAAGCCTTGATCTTGTCGCCGAGATCCTTTAAATAAGCATCGTCCAGGCTGGGCAGAAAGCAGGTCTCCAGCGATACGCCGTCTACATCCAGACGCTTCGCCAGGTCGAGAAAATCATCCACTGTTTTCAGCTTTTCCGGCTTTTCCTGAAAGTCGTAGACTTCGCCAAATAACCTGTGATAGCAATAACTGTCGATACCGATCTTCATACAAACTCCTCCGTTCATTTTGTTTTAGTATGTCCTTGTTCCATCGGTTCAACTGGCCGGTTTTCCGGTCCTGCCTGATGAGCCGCTCTTCATGACATGCAAATGACATGGGTTTTTAATGTGCCTGATGCAAAAAGTTCTTTTTAACGTATCAATAAATTGAATATATCAAAATTAAGGGAATACGTCAATATGAAAATGAATAACAATTTTCAATAATAAACGATACTGTTTTTATCAGCTACGATAACACTCGACAATCACTATGTTGGACTGATCATTCTTTGGCTGTCTTTCCCAGAAGGTAATTTTTATCGTTCAAAAAATGCAAAAGGCGGCGTGATACTTTCTTAAACCCATCCGCCGCCCTTGATTTTATTATCTACCGCTGGATGCGTCCCGAACCGTCGCCGGTCACCAGCCGCTCCACTTCCTTCACGCACACGCGGTTGAAGTCTCCCGGTATCGCGTGCTTGAGGCAGCTTGCGCCCACCGCGAACTCCAGCGCTTGCGCCTCATCCTGATATGTCATAAGGCCGTATATCAGCCCGGCGGCAAACGCGTCGCCGCCGCCCACGCGGTCCACGATGTCCGTAATGCTGTACGTTCGGCTGACCGCAAACCCGTCCCGCCCGTTCAGGCAGGCGGTCCACTCGTTGTGGTCCGCGCACCGGCTTTCGCGCAGCGTCACGGCCACCGCCGATACATTGGGGAAACCGCGCTTTATCTCATCCGTCAGCGTCCTATAAGCCTCCCTGTCGAGATATCCGCACGTCACATCGGCCTTGGCCTCAATGCCCAACGCCTTCTGGCAGTCCTCCTCGTTGGCGATCACAACGTCCGTATATCGGACCAGCTCCGTCATTACCTCTTGCGCCGTCTTACCGTATTTCCACAGCTTCGCGCGGTAATTGAGGTCGCATGACACCGTCAGTCCCAGCGCCTTTGCCGCCTTCGCGGCCTCCAGTGCGGTCTCCGCCGCCGAAGCGCTCAGCGCGGGTGTGATGCCCGTCACATGGAACCACGACGCGCCGTGAAACACGCGTGCCCAGTCGATGCTGCCCGGCTGCACCAGCGATATAGAAGAGAACTCGCGGTCATACACCACGTTGGACGGCCGTTGGTTGGCCCCCGCCTCCAGATAGTAGATACCCAGCCGCCCATTGCCAAACGCGATGTGCGATAAGTCCACGCCGAACGCGCGCAGCTCTCGCACACACGCATGCGCGATGTCGTTATCCGGCAGCGCCGTTACGAACGCGGCATCCAGCCCAAAGTTGGCCAGCGACACCGCCACGTTAGCCTCGCCGCCGCCGAACGTCGCCTCAAAGGCAGGGGATTGAAAGAACCTCTCATGCCCCGGCGCTTTCAGTCGCAGCATGATCTCCCCGAACGTCACCACTTTTACCGCCATGTCAGGCTCCCTTGAACATATTGATGATACTATCGGCATCCATCACCGCACCGTACTTCATATCGATGTTTCGAAGCGCCGCGTCGTGCAGCTCCTTGTCGAACGACGACACCGCGTCGCCCGCGACGATCACGTTTATGCGGTTGTGGAACGCCTCGTGTACTGTATCCTCCACGCATATCTGCGTCACCGTGCCCGTCACGATGATGGTGTCCCGATCAATGCTGTACAGCACGTCCAGCAGGTTGGTGTTGCGGAACGACGAATAGCCGTACTTCTCGACGATGTAATCCCCTTCCTGCGGATAGAGCTCAGTGATTACGTCGGTGCAGTCCAGCTCCTTGTCCACGTCGGGATAATACCGCTTGAAGCCGCGTACACAGGCGTTCACCGCCTCGATCTGCGGGCTCCAGTTCCACAGCAGCGTCCGCTTGGGGCCTGCCATGAACTTGGTGTATATCACCGGCATACCGTTCTCGCGCGCAAACGCGATCAGCTTCTGGTTGGCTTCGATGGTACCGCGCGTGTCGGGCACCTCCATACCGGCCCCCACCCGCACGAAGTCGTTCTGCAGGTCCACGATCAGCAATGCCGTTTTGTCGATGCTGTACTTCATATCCGTTCCTCCTTAAGCGTTATTCTTAATGTGCTGCTGATACAGCTGAGCATACGTTTTGTCCCGTACCACACAGCCGGACGGCAGCATGCTGCGCATCAGCTCCACGCATTTGGTACACGTGATGCAGGTTTTATTGGACGCAATCCCCTGAGCGCCCAGTATATCGTTCGCGAAATTCGGGTTGGCGAACGCCTGCCGCCCAAACCCGATGAGATCGGCGTGTCCGTGCTCCAGCGCATACGCGCCCGCCTGCACGGCAAAGCTTTTGAGCCAGCTGTAGCCCGCACCGATGAACACCATTTCCGGGACCATCGCCTTCGCGTCCGCCGCCAAAGTCAGCAGCCGTTCAACGCCCTTCACCGGCGGCTCGGGCGGCGCATACGGCCCGTCGTCATACGGCCTGTTCACATGCGGTATCAGGTAGGGATTGCCCACCGTCACGGCGCAAATCCTCACGCCGAGTCCGTATAATTCACGCAGTAGTTGTGCAGGCTCCGTCAGATCCGGCTGTCCATCCGCTCCCACACCGAAGCCGTACTCCGGTGCCATCGCGTCGTACAGGCTGAGACGGCTGGTCAGCGTGATGCGTGAATCCACCGCCTGCCTTATCTTTTCCGTCGCGTTTTTGATGAACCGTGTCCGCCCTGCGTAATCCCCGCCGTATTTGCCCTCGCGGGTGTGCGCGCCCAGCAGCTCACCCAGCAGGTAGCCATGGCTAGCCTTGATGTCCACGCCGTCGAAACCGGCGGCCTGAGCCAGCCAGGCTGTCTCGGCGAACTTATCCTCCAGCTCCTCCAGCGCCTCGTCTGTCACCGGCGCGTAGTCCGGCGCGATGTTAAACTTCTTGTCCAGCATCGGGTTGTGCGCCGCCATCACGGGTACGGGCACGCCGCCGGGCTTGCTGTACCGCCCCGAATGCGTCAACTGCATGATCATCATCGGCGCGTAGCCGTTGTGCCGCACCGCTTCCTCCCGGACCTCGTCCGTCAGCTTTTTGAACGCATCCACATTCCCTTTATGCAAATGCAGCTGGTGCATGGACGCGCGGCCTTCCGCCGCTGCCGCTATCGCTTCATACCAGATGATGCCCGCGCCGCCTTTGCCGAAGCTCAGATACCGCCACCGCGTCAGCTCTCCCGGCGAACCGTCCTCCAGCGCGTCCGCGCCTTCCATCGGCAGCACAGCCAGCGAGTTGCTCACCGCAAAGCCGTTTATCACATGACCCTTCTTATAAACATCCATGTTTTCAGAGAACCCAATACGGACGTTCTCATCATTACAATACCGCACTATCTCTTCCAGTGTCTTGAATTTGTTTTTCATTGCATCCTCACTTGCTGTCATTTAATATACGTTTCCGTTTTCGCGGTAGCCCCGCCATACGTTCTCGAAAAAGTCGTCGTCTTGAGGCAGCGGCCTCACCGGACGCCACTCGAACGCACACTTACCGTCCTTGTACGCTACCTCCTGCACCCGCTTGCCCAGCCCGCCGTCGCCCGCCGTAAAGCGGAACATCTCGTCCAGCGCCGGATGCGGCTTCTCGCCCGCCGCGTCATGATACAGCGCAGAGCCGCGACTCTTGCCGCCCTTATCGGCGTAGTCCGCCATCGCGCATAGATAAACATACTGGCCGATCAGCGCGTCGCGGTACTTGTAGAACTGCCCCAGCGTGTTCGGCGAACACCCTGCATTATGTACAAGCCGCTCCAGCCGCGACTTGGTTTCGACTGCCAGCGCTTTGATGGCGGAGGTATCCCGCATCGCCGCACCCGCACGGCTCATGTCGCGCTGCGCCTCACTCAGCAGCTGTGCCGCGTTGTCCTCGCGAGAGAGCGCGTTGTTGCCCATGGATATCACGCGTTCCACCTGCTTCGCCGCCGCCTGCGCGAAGCTGTCAGGGCTGTCCGGACTACCGCCACGATGCCCCGTGATATACCGCACCGCCCGCATCGAGCCCACCTGCCCGGCGTTGAGCGCGCTGCCGCCCGGCCTGTATACGCCGTGGCTCGCCGCCGCCTCGCCCGCCGCGAACAGTCCTTCCACATCCGTTTGCCACCAGCAGTCCACCGCGATCCCGCCATTGTTGTGCTGCGCGCACAGCGCGGTCTCCAGCGGTTCCGTTTTCAGGTCCACGCTGTGGCTGAGGTAAAACTCATATGCCGGCGTATTCATGCGAATCAGGCGGTCGATGGGCTTTCCGAACAGCGCGCCCGCCCTGTCCAGATAGTGCCGAGCCTCATCGCCCAGTGCGCCGAAGTCCAGCTCACCGCCGCCCGCGTTTTGCGTGAAGTCCAGAAACACGCGCCGCCCCTTCACGCAGCACTCCACATACACGAGTATGTCGATCAGCGAGGAGCCAGCCGCTTTCCGAACATCGAACGGCCACTGGTAACCCTTCAGAAAAACACTGTCCAGCATTGCACCGCGGTTATCGAAGTAATCGTCCAAAAACTCACGCTCGTCGTCCCCGTTGCTGTCGGTGGATATGAACCGCGGCAGCGCCTGCATATAGGTGCCGGATACGTTCCACCGGGGCGATACCGACGCCAGCCCGTACTGCCACTCCGTCAGGTTGCGCCCACGCGCGCCCGCCTCCAGCGCGATGCCCGTTGCACCGTGCTGGCACGCGGGATACACGGTGTCGGCGTACATCCCCGCCGGTCCGCCCGTCGCCCAGACGATGTTCACGTAGTTGAACGCGGTATAGCGTACCTCGTCCTGCGCCAGCCGCTTTAAGTTCAGACAAAGCAGGCCTGCCGCCTTGTTGTCCCGGGTCAGTATCGACACCGCCTGCATACCGGAATACACGGTAATGTTTTTCGCCATCACCGACCGCTCCAGCGCCTCCACCATCAGTTTGGACGTCAGCGGCCCGGCGGAGGTTGCCCGTCGCCTCGGATCGTGGTCCGTTTTGTAGCCGATGTACTCGCCATACCGGTCCACCGGGAACGGCACACCCAACTCGCACAGCCGCAAAAAGCATGCCGCCGAGTTCGCCGCCTCCGCCAACGCGATGTCGCCGTCCACGCATTGGCCGTCTGCCAGCGTCCGCGCCATCTCGCGCACCGAATCCCCCTCGCCGCCCGACAGCGACAGCTTGTAATACGTCTGCTTGTCCGAGCCGGTGTTGCGGGACGTGCTGGTGGCAAAGTCCACACAGACGATGACAACGTCTTTAACTCCGTACGCGTGCAGCCTGTCCGCGGCGTTCAGCGCGGCAGCTCCGGCTCCCACCACTACGGTGTTGGCAGATATAATTTCAATATTGCATCCGCCCGCATGCATGATATCCATCGTTACTCCTTGGCTATAACCTTCTGATATGGAAACCGCCGTCCACGTTGAGCACCTCACCTGTGGAATATGGCAGGCCGCCGCTGCACAGCAATACGACGGCCTTTGCCACATCCTCCGGTTGCCCCCATCTCCCAATAGGGCACAAGCCCTGCGCGAATAGCGCGTCGTATTTTTCTTTGACCACCGACGTCATGTCGGTGGCGATGATACCCGGCCTGACCTCGTAAACGTATATCGCCTCGCGGGCCAACCGGTCGGCATAAAGCTGGGTCAGCATCGACACGCCTGCCTTGGATACGCAATATTCGCCGCGGCTGGTGGACGATACCTCCGCGGATATCGAACCGATGTTGACGATCGTCCCCCTTCTGCCACCCTCCGGCTGCTGAGATATCATCTGCTTCGCCACCAACTGCGTGAAAAACATGTTGGCCTTGAGATTGATCGCGATCACCCGTTCGAAGCTCTCCTCCGTCATCTCCAGCAGGTCGGCGCGGTTGAGCGGCCCCACGCCCGCGTTGTTGACCAGCACATCCACGCGTCCGAAGGCTTCCAGCGCCGCGTCCAGACAAAGCTGCCTGTCCCGCGCCTCGGTCACGTCGCCCTGCACACTGACCACCCGGCCCCGTGTTTTCAGCGCGTCCAGATTGTGTTGTATCGTTTCGTTGATATGCGCGTGCATCACCGCAACGCTGTATCCCTCGTGCAGCAGCTTTTCCGCGATGGCGTATCCGATGCCTCGGCTGCCGCCCGTCACAATGGCCGTCTGTCCCATCCTTTAGCTCCTTATTCGGCATTTTAATCCCAGTTTGATTGATTACGGTTTGATTGTATATTATTGCCGCGAGATAAGCTATAATGGAGTTGCTCAGAAATTAGCGTTATTTGCTTATGCGCAGGTGAATTTATGAATGCAGAAAATACAATGAGGCGCGAAATAGACGTATATTATCGTGAAACGCCCGACTTCACTGCTGCCGGGACGCATTTTCATAATGTGCACCAAATTATATTTGTGTCTGACGGCGTCGTTCGCATCAATATAGGCGGCAAAAGCTACACCGTCTCAAAAAACGCCATCGTATTCATCAGCAATCTGGAAAAGCATTCGGTGCACATCGTACAAGCGCCTTACAAGCGTTACGTGGTGTCGCTGTCGCAGAGCTTCGGCCAGCTGATGCCGCTGGATTCCCCGCTGCTGTCCATACTGATGCAGCGCCCCGAGGGCTTCTCGCACACGATTGTACTGAATGATGAGACGTCAAGCAGCCTGACGCAGGTGCTGGACGCGATGGTACGCGAAGCCGCACAGCAAAAGGCGTTCTGGACGCTGCGCCTGTCGTCGCTGGTGGCCGAGCTGCTGATCCGCCTGTTTCGATACTCCAGCTCCGCCTTCCCGGTGAACGCGACGGACGACACCGCGCGCATCGTTACCGAAACGCAGAAGTACATCATCGAGCACGCCCGAGACGACATATCGCTGGAGCAGCTCGCGGCCCGGCACTTCATCAGCAAATACCATCTGTCCCGCATATTCAGCCGCATCACGGGCTACACGTTCCGCGATTATCTGATACTCCACCGACTATCCATCGCGAAGGATCTGCTCGTTCACACCGGCAAGTCCGTCTCGGAGGTGTGCCAGTTGTCCGGTTACAGCAACGTTAACCACTTCATCCGCATATTCAAGGCGCACGAGGGCGTGTCGCCGCACCAGTACCGCAAGGCGCAGCGCGACAGGTGATGAGCAAGCTTGTAAGACCTTGGAGGCTCCGCCTCCAAACCACCGCTCAAGGGACAAATGTCCCTTGAGAATCCCATCAGGGAATGCCTTCATGAAGGCATTTTCCGTGTTGTATTTTCTTTCATCAAAAAAAGCGGCTAGAGGGCAGCGCCCTCGTAAAAAATGAGTCCTTTAGCGGCCCGAAACAGGCTGTGCCTGTCCTGTTTTGCGCCCCGTGTTGTATGATATAATGAAAACACGATGAACAAGGCGGTGAACTCATGAGCGATATATTAAGCGATTTGAATGAATCACAAAAACAGGCGGTCACCGCCACAGAGGGCTTCATCCGCGTGATCGCGGGGGCGGGCTCCGGCAAAACGCGCGCGCTGTCGCATCGCTTCGCCTGGCTCGTGGAGGAAATGGGCATACTGCCGTCCAGCATACTCTGCGTGACGTTCACCAACAAGTCCGCAAACGAGATGAAGCGCCGCATCCGCCGACTCACGGGTGACAACGACACCGGCTACATCAGTACGTTTCACAGCTTCTGCGTTACCGTGCTGCAGGAGGACAGCCACGCTGTGCAGTATCCGAAGAGCTTTCTGGTGCTGGACAACGCCGACATCGACGCGATGCTGCGCATCATCTACGAGGAGCGTGGACTTACGCTGCGCCACATGACGTTCTCCAACGCGCGGGACATGATCGAGATACGCAAGCTCGACCGTGACCCCGACTACTACGAGTACATGATCGCGATGCCGCTGGATGAGCTGCACCAGAAGTATCTGGATTCCACCACCACCGACGACATCATATTCTGGGGCTACCTCTACCAGCAGAAGAAATGCTTCGGGCTGGACTACAACGACCTGATCAAATACACGCTGCACATATTCATGGCGAACGACGACATCCGTCTCAAGTGGCAGCAGCGGCTGGAATACATCATGATCGACGAATATCAAGACATCGATGAGCTGCAGTACCGCCTGATGAAGGTGCTGTGCGACCACCATAAGAATCTGTTCATCGTGGGCGACCCGGACCAGACGATATACACGTGGCGCGGCGCAAGCGTGAAGTACATACTGGACTTCGACAAGGAGTTCCCGAACGTGCGCACCATCATGATGATGAACAACTACCGCTCCACGCCGCAGATCGTCGCTGCCGCCAACTCTCTGATCGGCAACAACAAGGGGCGCATCAAGAAGGACCTCGTCGCGCTCCGGCCCGAGGGTCCGACTGTCACCTATCACCATGCCAAAACGGCGGAGGCGGAAGCGCAGTGGGTGGCGGCGCAGATCAAGCAGCTGGTGGACGGTGGCGTGCCGCTCAGCGACGTTACGATACTGTACCGCGCGCATTTTGTGTCGCGCACGCTGGAGGAGGTATTCCTAAAAGAGCAGCTGCCCTACACGATATACAGCGGCGTGCAGTTCTTTGGTCGCATGGAGATCAAGGATGCGCTGTCCTATCTGCGGCTGATCGCGTACAAGGACGACCTCTCATTCATGCGCGTCGCCAACGCGCCGAAGCGCAATCTCGGCGAGCGGCGCATGGCCTTCCTGCAGTCATACGCCGCCGCGCATCAGTGCACGCTGTACGCCGCTCTGGAAAAGACCATTGACGACGACATATTCAAAAACACGAAGGCAAAACGGCTGCTGACTTTGGTCGAGAGGTTTGCCGCCGACTACCAGCACATGCCCGTCTCTGAGCTGCTGAGCGCGGTGCTGGACCAAAGCGGCTACGAAGCGATGCTGCGCACCGAAGGCAGCCAGGAACGGCTGGACAATCTCGCAGAATTGAAACAGTCCGTGCACGAATACGAAGTGTCCTGCGGTGAGGAGACGACGCTGGGGGGTTATCTGTCCAGCATCGCAATGATGAGCAGCGCCGACGCCGGTTCGGGCAAGAATGCTGTGAAAATGATGACAGTGCACACCGCCAAGGGATTGGAATTCCCGCATGTGTTCATCTGCGGACTGTCCGAGGGTATATTCCCGTCCAAGAAGACCTCCACGGCGGAAGGGATGGAGGAGGAGCGGCGGCTGGCTTTCGTGGCGTTCACACGCGCCGAAAACGCGCTGTATCTCACCGAGGCGGAAGGCCGCAATCTGGATGGCTCATACCGCTACCCGTCTCGCTTCATATTCAACGTGGACGAGGAGCTGCTGCATTACACCGTGGAGCTGCCCGACAGCCTCGTCGCCGAATCCGGCTGGCATATCGGCAGCAGTGAGCGCACGATGGAAGCCGCAGCAACACAAAAGCCCCTCTCCGTGGGCGACCGGGTGGTGCACAGCGTGATGGGCCCGGGCGAGATCGTGGGTATCGACTATGTGAAATCGGCGTATCAGATACAGTTCGACGAACTGGGCACAGTACGAGCCATCAGCTTCAAAGCACGGCTGGTGCCCGAGGGCGGGCAGCCATAGAAAAATATAAGCTGTTCATATAGAGCTTTGCAGCGTTTATGAACAGCTTGAAATATTCGGGTTGGCCTTATCACAGTAAACCTATTCTATTAAACCCTTATAAATGTTCATGTTCTGTACGTTGACTTCGTACGTGCCGGTGTCCACATATCGTTTGACCGGCTTGCGATGCATGCTCTTATCCAGGAAATCGACCGACATGCTTCCCCACGAATAAGCGCGCTGGCCGATTGCAAAATGGATCAAACCGTCGCTCATAGCACTTTGTATATCCTTTGTAAAGTCCATAGTGACCACCTGAATTTCCGAGCGGTGTTTTCGTATATAGTGGGCAGCCATCAGCCCCCATTCACAGTTGGTCAGGAA
>JAEWWC010000032.1 GCA_023396555.1 Bacillota bacterium | reverse complement strand
CGTCAGGCCAGAACCGATGGCCAAAATTTGTTATGCGTTGTAACCCTTCTCGAATGCAATCAAGTTGATGTCCAGCGTCTTGGCCGGAACGGTATTCTTAATGGCGTCGAGGAAGGCCTGCTTATCGATATCCATATGCTTTGCCAGCACGCCGATCAGCACGATGTTGACCGCCTTTGCGTTGCCCGCTTCCTGAGCGAGCCGCAGCGCGTCCACGAATACCGCGTCCGGCACGAGCGCCTTGATGCGCTCCTCGATATCCGCAGGGTACTGCTCCGCGCCCGTGATCACAGGCATCGGTGCGATCTCCTGCGTGCCGATAAACATACGGCCGTTGTTTTTCAAACGGCCTGCCCACCTCAAAGCTTCCAGCTTCTCGAAAGCCAGAATGATATCCGCTCCGCTCTCATCAATAACGGGCGCAAAAACCTTTTCGCCGAAACGGACGTGCGTGACCACGCTACCACCGCGCTGCGCCATGCCGTGCACTTCCGATAGCTTTACGTCATATCCAAGTGCCTGCGCCAGATTGCCCAGCACGCGGCTGGCCAACAGCGTTCCCTGTCCGCCGACGCCCACGATCAATATATCCATCATTTCACGTCACCCGCCTTCTCAATCGCGCCGAACACGCACACCTCGGGGCACAGCCCGCAGCCGGTGCAAACGGTGGCGTCTATCATCATCTTGCCATCTTTCTTGGAGATGGCCGGGCAGCCCAGCCGCAGGCAAACGCCGCAGTTCCTGCATTTCTCCGTGATGGCATAGGGCGGGAGTATATACTTCTTGTCCAGCAGCACGCACGGGCGCTTGGTGATGATCACGCTCAGCGCGTCGCGCGAGGTCTCCTCTTTAAGCGCCTGCTCCAGCGCTTTCAGATCGAACGGATCTACGATGCGCACATGCTCGACGCCGATGCTCTTCACCAGCGCCGGAATGTCGATGGAAGGTGCGATCTCGCCGCACAGCGTTTTGCCGGTGGCAGGATGATCCTGATGCCCCGTCATGCCGGTCGTAGAGTTATCCAGTATCAATACGGTGCCATGGGAACCGTTATACGCCATGTCGATGAGGCCGGTAATGCCCGAATGGAAGAACGTCGAGTCGCCGATCACCGCAACCAGCTTATTGGCATTGCCGCGCGCCTTCTCCATGCCCATCGCCATGCCGATGCTCGCGCCCATGCAGACACACGCGTCGATGCCTTGCAGCGGCGGCAGCGCGCCCAGCGTATAGCAACCGATATCGCCCATCGCCGTGATGCCCAGCTTCTTCAGTTCATAGAAGACCGCGCGGTGCGGGCAACCGGGGCACATCACGGGCGGCCTCTGCGGCAGCGCGCCGGGCTCGAACACGTCGGTCTTTTTGCCGCCAATGCGTTCTGCGATCAAGTTGACGCTGTACTCACCCTGCACGGAGAATATCTCCTTGCCGGTGACACTGATGCCCGCCGCCTTGATTTGGTCCTCAAAGAAAGGCTCCAGCTCCTCGACGACATACAGCTTATCCACCTTGGACGCAAACTCACGTATCAATCCCATAGGCAACGGATGCACCATGCCGAGTTTCAGCACGCTGGCTTCGGGCAGCGCTTCGCACACGTAGTTGTACGCCACGCCGCTGGTGATCACGCCGACGGACGTGTCGCGGTATTCGGCTCGGTTCAGTTCCGACGTTTCCGCAAACGCCGCCAAATCCTTCATGCGCTGTTCCACGACGATATGCCGTTTCTTCGCCATGCCCGGCATCATCACGTATTTGGGGATGTCCTTCTTATAAGGCTTGAGCTCCGCCGCGCCGCGGTCAGACAGCTCCACCAGCCCCTGCGAGTGCGATACCCTTGTGTTCGAGCGCACCAATACGGGCGTATCGAAACGCTCGGAAATCTCATACGCCGCCTTGACATACTCCTTGGCTTCCATGCTGTCCGATGGTTCCAGCATCGTCACATGGGCGCTGCGAGAGTAGAAGCGCGAATCCTGCTCGTTCTGGCTGGAATGCATGCCCGGATCGTCCGCGACGATGATGACCAGTCCGCCGTTCACGCCGGTGTAAGACACGGTGAAAAGCGGGTCCGCCGCCACATTCAGCCCTACGTGCTTCATGCAGCATAGCGCCCGTGCGCCGCCGATGGATGCGCCGATGGCGACTTCCATAGCCACCTTCTCGTTGGGCGACCATTCCGCGTATATTTCCTTGTACTTCGCTATATTCTCGGTGATTTCGGTGCTCGGCGTGCCCGGATACGCAGCGGCCACGGTGACCCCCGCCTCGTATGCGCCGCGCGCAAACGCCTCATTCCCCAGCATTAATTTCTTCATCAGCAACCTCTTAGTTGTTTTTCTGTCATATCATCCAAATATCCATGTTCGGCAATCCTATGCCGCAGTATTATACCCTGTTCTATTGGTTCCGGAGGTCCGTCACCCGCTTGGCCTTGCCTTCAAACCGCTTCAGCGACTGCGGCTCCACCAGCTTCACGTCCGCACCGATGTTCAGCACCGTGAACAGCGCGTGCTGTATCTTCTTCTCCAGCTTCTCCAACGCGCTGAACTTGTCGAGCAGCGCCGCGTCGATCACCTCGACCAGCACCTCGATTTTGTCCATGTAGCCTTCCTTGCGGACGATGATCTCATAATGCGGGCCGATGTCCTCCACGCCCAGCAGCACGCTCTCGATCTGCGATGGAAACACGTTGACGCCGCGGATGATGAGCATATCGTCCGTGCGGCCCTGCACCTTCGCCATACGGGCCGACGTGCGGCCACATTCGCATTTCTCGGTTATCAGCCACGTGATGTCCTTGGTACGGTAGCGCAGTATCGGCAGCGCCTCCTTGGAGAGCGACGTGATCACCATCTCGCCCGGCTGTCCATCCGGAACCGGCTCCAGCGTGTCGCGGTCCACGATCTCGCAGTAGAAATGATCCTCGTTGATATGCATCCCGCATTGGCAGTGGCACTCGCCCGAAACGCCCGGCCCGATGATTTCGGACAGGCCATAATTCTCCGTCGCCAGTATGCCCCACGCCTTCTCAATCTCACGGCGCATTTCTTCGGTGTGGCCCTCGCCGCCAAACATGCCCAAACGAAGCGGCAGTTTCTCAGTATCGATGCCCAGCTTTTTGGCCGTCTCCGCCAAATACAGTGCATAGGACGGCGTGCCGACAAGTATCGTGGTGCCAAAGTCCTGCATGATGGCGAGCTGTCTTTCGGTGTTGCCGCCGGATATCGGTATGATGGTCGCGCCCGCCTTCTCCAGCCCGTAGTGCAGGCCGAAAGCACCGGTGAACAGCGTATATCCGAACGTGATCTGGGCGATGTCTTCATCCGTCGCGCCCGCCGCACAGGCCAGCCGCGCCACACACTCCGCCCACATGTCCAGATCCGCTTTCGTGTAACCCACAACGGTCGGCTTGCCGGTGGTACCGGATGACGCGTGGATGCGCACCACGTCCTTCATCGGCGAAGCGAACAGCTTGTACGGATAGTTCTCGCGCAGGTCGTCCTTCACAGTGAAGGGAATCCGGCGAATATCGTCCAGCGTTTTGATATCTTCAGGCTTGACGCCGGCGGCATCCAATTTTTTGCGGTAATGCGGTACGTTGTTGTAACACCTTTCTACCGTGCTTTTGAGTCGCTCCAGCTGCAATACCTTCAGCTCGTCCCGCGAAGCGCACTCTATTCTTTCGTTCCAGATCATATCGATTCCTCTCCGCATAAAGTTGCACGAAGTCGATCTGTACTGCTCTGACCGTGCTTCCGTACTTCATATTGTATGATTATAGCGTATAAGACACAAAAAATAAAGTCTAATTGAATACTTTAACTACCAATGAAACCAATACAAAAAAAGAAGTCCGGTTTTTTGCCGAACTTCTTAATATCACCGCATATGTGTTTATTGTCACGCTTTCGCAAGCACTTTTTTCAGCTTTGCGAAGCGCGGGAGTCCGTCTTCAAACGGCAGCTCCGTTGCGCCCTGAATCAGCGGCAGCGCGTAGTCGATGAAGCCCTGCGTGATACCGGTGCCGTCGGGCGTGATCCACTCGTCCGGAACCTTCTTCTCCTTGTTCGCCACTTCATGCAGGCCAATTAGCTTGATGTTGCACTTGTACTCCTTGCCCGGCACGCGCTCGAAGGCAACCATCATGTCGGTCTTACCTTCCACCGCGGCCTTCACGGCGGTCTGTCCGGCCAGGAAGGACTCTTCGATATCCGTCTTGGAGGCGATGTGCGCACCGCAGCGTTGCAGCAGGCTGAACTCAATGCCGCGCACCTTCGCGCCCGTTTCTTGCTTCACAAAACTCGCCAGAGTGCTGGCCAGGCCGCCCAGCTGGGAATGACCAAAGGAATCCTTGCTGCAGGCGAGGTCGCTGCCGTATTCGGAAATGTACTTGCCGTCCTTGTCCTTGATGCCTTCGGAAACCGCCACGATCACGTTCTTATTCTTTGCGTATATTTCCTTCACGCGGGCAAGGAAGTCTTTCATATCGAAATCCCGCTCCGGCAGATAGATCAGGTCGGGGCCTGTCCCTTTGAGCGACGCCAGCGCCGCGGAAGCGGTGAGCCAGCCCGCGTTTCGACCCATGATCTCGAGTATCGTGATCATACCGGTGTCGTACACGCGCGCATCGTGATACACTTCCATTGTGGAGGTGGCAATATACTTCGCGGCGCTTGCAAAGCCAGGGCAGTGGTCGGTCGCCCAAAGATCATTGTCGATGGTCTTGGGCACGCCGATAATGTTCATCTCATAGCCGGACTTCTGCATGTATTTGCTGACCTTGTTGCAGGTATCCATCGAGTCGTTGCCGCCGTTGTAGAAGAAATAGCGGATATCGTACTTCTTGAAAACCTCCAGCAGCCGCTTGTAGTCGGTATCGTCCTTGTCCGGGTCAGCCAGCTTGTAACGCACCGAGCCCAGCGCCGAAGACGGCGTCGTCTTCAAAAGCTCCAGCTCCTTGGGGTCTTCCTGCCCGATGTCATAAAAGTTCTCTTCCAGCACCCCGCGTATGCCGTGCGCCGCGCCGTACACCTTGGTAATCGCTTCCTCTTTCAGCGCCTGAATGAATACGCCCGCCGCACTGGCGTTGATGACCGACGTGGGACCGCCGGACTGTCCGAACATGCATGCCCCTTTTAATACACCCATTTCCTCATCTTCTCCTTTGCAGATAGAGTTTTCAAAAAAACACATTAGAAAAAATTATATCCCAGCGGGGATATAATTTCAATTGCCTTTGGGAAAATTGTCACATTATTCGCCAATGATCTTTATCATCAGCTTTTTTTGCCGCCGTCCGTCGAATTCTCCATAGAAAATCTGTTCCCACGGCCCGAAATCCAGCCGGCCTGCCGTGACCGCAACGACCACCTCGCGTCCCATCACCGTGCGCTTTAAATGTGCGTCGGCGTTGTCCTCGAATCCGTTGTGCGCGTACTGGTCATATGGTTTCTCCGGCGCCAGTTTTTCCAGCCAGCGTTCAAAATCGGCATGGAGGCCGCTCTCGTCGTCGTTAATAAATACGCTGGCCGTGATGTGCATCGCATTAACCAGGCACAGGCCTTCAACAATACCGCTCTCGGCTAACGCCTTTTCCACTTCCCGCGTGATATTCACAAACTGGCGGCGGTTTGGAATATTGAGTGTCAGCACCTTTCTGTAACTCTTCATGAAGAACCTCCCTGCCTGCGGATTTTCTCCATCATAAAACGCATACCGGTTGGTTGTCAAATTCTATCCTTCTTTCATTGGCCGGGGTTATCCTGCTCTTCCGGTGCCTGAGTCGGCTCCTCTTCAGGTTCGGGAGTGACGACAGCCACCGGCTCAGGCCCCACGATGATCTCCCCCGCGTACGCCTTGTAAGTCGTTTTAGCGACCAGCTCCGGTTCCCCTACCTCTTTACCGTTTTTATAGAAATGCTTGTATGTTTTGTAGATAGCCCCGTTTCTTCTCCCAACGACGACTTTTCTATAGCCCGCTGGTTTTGCAGGGTCCACCGTTACCAGCATCTCGCCGGACGGATACAACGTTTCCATTTTTTCGGAGATCAATTTGATTTCATCGTAAGCATCCGGGAAAGCCATACGATATATCTCAAAGCGTACCTTCTTTTCGCTTCCGTCAACCCAGCTGAATATATAGACATTTTCCGCAGTGTTATTTCTAAATACGAAATCGATCGTTCCCGTATTGATTGTCGCATCCAATCCGCCATTTACATAGCTAAGCTGAATTGAGTGTCCCCGCCGGTTCACTATCTCGAGCCCAGCCTTAAGCACAGCATTATACATTGTGGTGGATACCTGGCAGACACCGCCGCCTGCCTGATCCTCGCTGCCGCCGCGCACGATAGCCGGCGCAGGCTGCCAACCCAATTCATAGACTCGCGGGCCCAGCACCGTATTAGCGGAGAATTCCTCACCCGGCTTCAGTACGTACCCGTTAATAATACCCACCGCTTTTTTTATGTTCGCCACGCGCGAATCGCGGTTATAGGGGCTTCTCGCGAAAGATGTCGTTGCGGTGACGTGCTGAACGGTGCCCGCCTGCAGAGACTCCTTTGTCACTACAGCGGGCACTTCATCCACCGGTATCTGTATCGTACCATAATCATGTAGGCGTATCCGTTCCGCAACAGCCGCATACAGCGCATCCTCGTCCACGGCAAATCCGCTGATCTCATCCGTGTACGAAAACCGATTATCCTTGTCATCCTTGTTGATCTGCATTGTCGCGTCAATCGCGGGCTGGTTCAGTCCGGCGGCTATCTCAGACAGACGCGATTTCACCGGCTCCGTATTAACCGTAAAATCCGTTGCAAAATCCATGCCGTTTTCAGCGATATCTTTAATTTGGTCCCGGACATACAACCGGCTGCCTTCACGCGCCACAACCATCGCCTGTTCCAACACGTCATCGACATTGTTGGAGATATCAAAATCATTCTTTGTAAGTTCTATTGTCTTCCCGCCGAATTCGAGAGTTATGCGCATTGCATTCAATCTCGCCCGCATGTTATCATTAATAGCCGTCCTCGCCTGCGAGAGCGTCATACCGCTTACGTCAATACCGTCTATTATAATACCCTTATGATATGTTCCAGTAAGCAGTAAGTTATCCCATTCCTGTTGTGAGAATGTAGTCTGCTGCAAATAATACACCCCAGCCATCGCCAGCGCAGCCATCAGCAACACCAGCAGAACACCGATTGCGGCTCTCCTGCGGGGCTTACTCATTCTCTCCATGTTCATGAACCTCCGTATATATGATTCATAGCCAAATCATACCCCTTTTTATACCTGTCATCTGCTAATTCACATACCACCTCAGTTTAAAAACAAAATAGATTTTATATCTCTGCCTACAATTAGACGCTTCAAAAACCCAAACTGTTCCATATGTTTCCTGTCCATCTAGCTCCCTTTAAAGTATTAATATTCATCAGCAATGCCTTCCCATAGCACCTTAATTTGCATTTTAGCAAAATAAAAAAGGAGCGCGTGAAGCACTCCCACCTTAAAAACCAGATTATTTGAATATGACTCTTCTTTGGACAAAGAAGCTGACAAAGAAAAGTATTGCTTCCGTGATGATCTTAGCAACCAACACCCCCAGCCCCAGCATCTGGAGTCCGGTTATCATCAGTATGTTGACAACCAATATGGCGGCCACGAGAGTGTAATAGCCCAGCAGATGGCGCGCCAACCGGTCCTTCTGTTTTTTGGAGAATATCACGTTCCGGTTGACGAGAAAATTGACCAGTGAACTGATGATACGAGCCGGAACAGCCGCAAAGACGACCTCCAGCAGTTTGGTATCTGTAGATAAACTTGACACGCTGGGTAAAACCCAGAGCGACATTAACGTAAACAAAACAAAGTCGATCACAAACGCCATCATCGACGATGCACCGAACATCAGTATACGCTTGTATATACGCCACGAATCCTTAAGCGGATTAAAGTGCGACCCGCTGTTGTTGTTGATATAAACGGTCTCAATGTCGATCTCCTTGAGCTTCAGGCACAGGCGCGACGCCTCCAGCAGCATGTTCATCTCGTACTCGTATCTGTCGCCTGGGAGCTTCAGAAGATCCGACAGCGCATTGAACGGCAACCCTCGAAGGCCTGTCTGCGTGTCTCTGATACGCTGTCCGCTCAGGAAGTTGAACACATTTCTTGTAATGGCATTGCCCATGCGGCTTTTAAGCGGCACCTCCCCTTGAAACGCCCGGCTCCCCAATACGATTGTGTCCTTCCATTCCGACATCATTCCTGCAACGCATACGATGTCTCGGACCAGATGCTGTCCGTCCGCATCCGCTGTAACAACACCGTCAATATCCGTTCCCATATTCATAATGTCTTCAATGCCCGTTCTCAATGCGCGGCCTTTGCCCCGGTTAACGTCGTGCTTCAATACGCGACAGCCGATGGTTTCCAGCCTATTAAAAACAGCAGCATATTCGTCAGCGCTTCCGTCATCTACAATGACAACCTTTTTAAAACCACGCTCTATAAGTTCTTTTGACAGCCCTGTCAGCGCTTCCCCAGGCTTGTAAGCCGGTATCAGTACGACGATGCGCGAAAGATTATTGTCCATCCGTGTTCAGCGTGCGCAAATGTAACATTGACATAAACGCACATGCCCTTTCCCTTATTTCATTAGGTGTCATTCTCATTCTGAAACACTCAAAAAGAAATTTCAGTGAGCATAACAGAATGGGATTATTAACTATCCCATTTGTTTTCCAGTTTATAATAACTGTTTGATCATCATATCACAACTACTTTGTGTGCGGTGGGAAAATAGAAATAGAATCAGGTTAAATTTCAGACAGAAAAAAGGGGATATAAGTCCCCGTATCTGTTTCCGCAATAGGCAAGCAACATCAAAATCTATACATTCCCGCGTCGTGCAGATTGCTTTTTTGTTGTCCGGTTGTGATTCTGCGCTTCTCTGGTTATCGGTGTCTGTCCGTTACTTTTTTGTACCCGCGCCGTTTTATTATCTGGTTGGCTGTCTTTAGGCATACGCAATCCTCCTTCAGAGTGATTTTTCTCAGTACTATTCTGTCCAGCCCATGAATAAATAAACCGAATATTAATTGTCCATTTTCACTTCAAAATCCAGTGTCAAAGAAGTATAATGCTTTATATATTAATTATTGCAGCCGATTAGGATTAGCCGAATTACATTTGCTCTGTTGTACAGTTCCATTGTTCATGAACAGAAAGGAGTTATTTAAAAAGCAAACTTCATAAGAGCGAGGTTTATTATGCCAAACGCAATCATTTATGTTTTTTCCGGTACTTATCACACGCTTAAAACGGCTGAAATGATCAAAACTCATCTCGAAGCCGGAAATGTGCCCGCTATCGTATATGAAGTCCGTCAGCCGATAGAACATATTCCCACGCCTCAGGAAGGCGACATTATGGGGTTTGGGTATCCCGTCCATGCCTTCAACGCGCCTCAACTGTTTTTGGAATTCGTCAGAAAACTGCCTGACGCGCAGCGCAACCGTGCGTTCATGTTTAAAACCTCAGGGGAACCTTTTCATATCAACGATGCCTCCTCATGCAAACTGCACAGAATGCTGATCAAAAAGGGATACGACGTTGTGCTCGAAACGCATCTTCTGATGCCTTACAATATACTTCGGCGATATCCGGACGGCCTTGTGAAACAGATGACGCTTTACAGCGACGCCATGTGTCGACAGCTTGTGTTACGGCTGTTGAACGGGGAGCGGGATAAAATTCGCTATACGCTCCGTCATCGGCTTGCTTCAGTGTTATTCCGTATCGAATGGTTTGGTGCTTGGTTTAACGGCTTGTTTTACAGTGTGAACATGAAAAAGTGTATCAAGTGTCAGAAATGCGTTAAAACCTGTCCGGCATGCAACATCACATATGACGGCGAGAAATTCCATTTTTCAAATCACTGCACGATGTGCATGCGCTGCGTAATGTATTGTCCGTCAGACGCTATGAATATTGGACTACTGCAGCCATGGAAGGTCAACGGCGGTTATGCATTTAATCGAATACTAACAGATTCAAGCATCCCGATTGACTATGTCAACCCAAAAACTAAAGGCTATTTTGCTCTTTTCCTCAGGTTTTTCCGAAAGGCAGACGAAGCGCTGTTCTCACATGGAATCACAGTGCCGGGCCATATACCCGTGCCCAAACCGGAACCTCCTGAATTGAAGGTGTTCGAAGAATGTTGTTTGCAACAACAAGAGGAGTACCGTAAAGATCAGCAGGAAAATGACAGCGTGAGCTTACCATAATTAACACATAAACTGCTAAACCGTCGAAGCCCGGAGGTTTTTATTATAAAAAAAGCCCGCTTTAAGCGAGCTTGGGAGAGAGTATATTATTACCCCATGATCTCTTGATACTTCTTTTCAATATACGCAAGTTCGTCAGCAGCCAATTCCCATTCAGCTGCGCTGGCGTTTTCATAAGCCATCTCCGGGGTCGTAGCGCCCATCAGTGAACATGTCACGCCCGGCTGAGACAATACCCAATTGATGGAGACCTGCGCCACTGTGGTTCCCTTATCGCTGGCTATGCCACGCAGTACATCCAGCAGCTTCTGGCATTTGGACCACATGGGCTCTTCATAAAACGCATAGAAAGCAGAGCGAAGCTCTTTGCCGCCGGTCACCGGTTTCTCCATTTTTCCTGTCAGTATGCCGCCACCCAGAGAACCATATGTGATCACCCCGACATCGTTCTTCTTGCAGAAGGGCAGTATTCTGTTTTCGATGGAACTACGATTCAGCATGCTTAAAGGAGGCTGTACAACAGAGATATCCGCAATGTCGATGGCTTTCTGAATCAGCGTGGTATCAAAGTTGGACACGCCAATCGCGCGGATCTTACCCTCTTCCTTAAACTTGACCATCAGCTCCAGCGCAGCGTCAATACTGTTATTTAGGTCAGGCCAGTGAATAAAATAGAGATCAATGTAGTCCGTCTCCAGGCGACGCAGCGAATCCTCTATTTCTTTGCGCATGACCACAGGGTCGAGGCAACGCACATAGGCGCCTTCCACGCGCAATACCCCCAGTTTCGTTGCCAGCACCACCTTTTCTCGAATGCCTTTTATCGCCTTGGCGACCACCCTTTCCGAGGCGCCGTTCAAACCGTACGCAGCAGCTGTGTCCACCATATTGACACCGGCGTCGATAGAGGCTCTAATGGCATCTATGGACAGCTTCTCATCGACTTCGCCAAAAAAGTCGTTGCCCATCTCCCAGGTTCCCTGACCGATAACGGAAATATCAATTCCGCTGTTACCCATCCTTCTGTATCTCATTTTAACCCTCCTTATATAATAATCATGACATTTGTGATGACATTGTTCATGTATCGGATTATAACATGGTATGCATCAAAATTTCAATATATTATTGAAAAATGTACATTTGTTCACTATAATCTTAATCATAAAATAAAAATCCAGACTAACTAAAAAATACATAGTTTTGAGTGACAGTAAACGTACTAAGTTGAGGAGGTAATAACAGATGAATTTTTTCGATTGGATGATGCAATATAAAGGCCGAAGCACCCCACGCGGAGCCCTTGCTGGCCTTATAGCTATAAAAGAAAGCACTTTTCCCAAAGACGGGACTCGCGAGGAGATACGAAACTTCTTGGATCCGGGCAATACCTGCGATATTACATCAGATATCTTTGATACTGTTTGGGAAAGTTATCTTTCTGACACACAGAAATGAATGAAATGTTACCGATATGATCATTTGTAATTATATTCTTGTTGTCATATAAAGTAGTTAGCAATGCATATTGACCCTATTACTATTCGTATACTTGTAAAAAGTATATGGGGGAATGGATGGATACTGGCTGTTTCTTTGACTACACTGAATTTAATCGCTATCGTGTTGACAGTATTTATCCGAAAAAATGCTGATTGATAACCCAAATCCATATTACGCTAAACTTGTTTCCGGCGCATATGCCGGCCAAGGTTCTGAAACGACAGCAATTGCACAGTATATGTCTCATCGTTATTTCGTATCCAGCTTTTCCGACGCTTTCACCGCTTATAAATATATTGCCTTTTCTGAGGTCATCCACCAGAACCTGCTGGGTAATCTCAAAATGCACCTTGGACTCAATCCGCTCCTGATTTCCTACGAAACAAATGAGTTTTGAGCGGCAGTTTTCCGGATTACCAATACTCCTTAAACAAATACTCGAATCTGATATACAGGGCGAACTCAATGCGATTGCTCATTACGAACGACTTATTAATTCAATAGACGACGATAATATTCAATTGCTATTCCAACGCATCATTATGGATGAAAAAAACATTTGGATATTTTGCATGCTTTATATGCTAAATACTTGAAATAGGCACTGTTTATAAAGCAAAAAGCCCGCGAAATCGCGAGCTTATTGGCTCCCCAGGTTGGGTTTGAACCAACGGCCCTCCGGTTAACAGCCGGATGCTCTACCGCTGAGCTACTGAGGAAAATTGAATCCGGCAGCTTCCTACCCTCCCAGGCCTTGCGAGCCAAGTATTAGCGGCTATACTGGCGGGATAAGTTCAATATTAAGGGTCAATATCTGTTTGACTTCTTCTTATATTTCCATCTAGTTATCTCTCCTATATTTTTTTCAATAAAATCAACATAGAGCAAAATAATAGATTCAAAATGCTCTTTGATCATCCCATATTTA
>JAEWWC010000148.1 GCA_023396555.1 Bacillota bacterium | reverse complement strand
TCTTGGCAACGACTTCAATATCTTCGGCCTGAATAATACCTTCCCGGATAAGCCTTTTAAAAGAAGCCTGCCAAATACCGTGAAACCGTTGTTCGAGCTTCTGATAACTGTCATCCCCTTCCGGTTGAGTAAATTGATAAAAGTAAAAAAACTTAAAGACGTTCGGGTGCTTTAAAAAATAGTCCATGTAGCTGTAAAAAGCGCCCAGAATTTCTTCTGCCCAATTTTCTCGGGGGATTGATACATCGGTAAGCTCTGTAATCATATCTTCAATCATATTAAGGCGTAATGCCCATAGGAGAGAATTCAAGTCCTTAAAATAATAATAAAGATTGGTATACGAATATCCTGTTTCCTCAGCCAAATATCGGACGGTAACGGCTTCATGCCCTTTACTGTGAATGATAGCTTTCGCAGCTTCCATGATCTCTTTTTGAGTACGTTCTCTTTTTGATATTTTCATTACAACCTTCTTTTAACTATGTTCTAATTTTTTAACTTAGTTAAATTCTATTAGGTTGAACTTAAAATGTCAAGAGCTTTTTGCAGAATTTTTTTGGCTTTTAACAGGATCGTCTATTGCAAGCCATGATTCATGGCGATCAGCAAAGGTAGTGATAATTCTATTAGTTGTTTGGAGTTCTTTTACGATTTGTTATATATACCATGAAGTTTAAATATCAAAAACCACGTCTTTATCGGCGTGGTTTTTGGTTGGGAGATATGGGAGTACTGAGGCAATCTGTTACGGAAGTATGTTCCCGGCAGCCAGGTAGATTTCGTACCACTCCTCGCGGGTAATCATGATGTCCGCCGCCTTGGCGCAGTCCCTGATGCGCTGCACATTCATCGTGCCCGTTACCGGCTGCATCTTGGCCGGATGGCGCAGCAGCCACGCGATCGCAATGGTGGTGTTACTCACATTGTATTTGGCGGCTATCTCGTCGATTTTAGCGTTCAGCTCGGGGAATTTGTCGTTATCCAGAAAGGCGCCGTCAAAGAAGCCGTACTGGAAGGGCGACCAGGGCTGAATCGTAATGTCATTCAAACGGCAGAAATCCAGTATGCTGCCGTCGCGGTTCACCGCACGTTCGTCCAACATATTGACATGAAGCCCCTGAGAGATCATCGTTGCGTTGGTGATGCTGAGCTGCAGCTGATTGGCCAGGAACGGCTGCTTGACAAACTTCTGCAACAGCTGTATCTGCATGGGGTTAAGGTTGGAAACACCAAAATTACGCACTTTACCGGCTGACTGCAGTATATCAAAGGCCTCGGCCACCTCTTCCGGTTCCACCAGTGCATCGGCTCTGTGCAGCAGCAGTATGTCCAGATACTCGGTCTTCAGACGCTTTAATATGCCATCCGCAGACTC
Organism: Bacillota bacterium; assembly: GCA_023396555.1. Taxonomy (GTDB): domain Bacteria; phylum Bacillota; class Clostridia; order Christensenellales; family SZUA-584; genus SZUA-584. The sequence goes on along the minus strand of JAEWWC010000148.1, from coordinate 8,323 downwards.
CAGTATGTGCTTCTTGGAAAAATCGTGCCCGATGTTTCTTCTGATGCCGCACTTGGACTGCAGTATCACCTTCTCGCGTACAGAGGCATTCATGTGAATCGCATCCGCGAATATCTCCTCGCATTCCCCGTCGCCATAGACGTCCGCATGGTCAAAGAAATTTGCGCCTTCGTCCAGCGCCGTCTGTACAAAATGTTCCGATTCGGATTTATTCAGCCGGTTCAGGCGCATGCAGCCAACAGCAATTACCGGCACATCCAGATTCGATTTCCCCAGCTTGATTGTTCTCATCGCTTCATCCTCCACATTTTTTTGGGCTGAACAGACGCAAAGCGCTGCCCGCCTGCCAAAGCCGGATAGCGCAAATCACATAGACAAGCACCTAATGGGCTCTGTTATTCTGAATCATAAACCTTAGCGCTAACTCTAAGTCAATATCCCTTTTTTAATTTTCCCGGAAAATATGGAGTGTAAAAAATAGTTGCACATACAACTATCCAGTATTATAATATGCGCACAAGTTTTAAATCTGGCAGGTGTAACGATGACAAACAATGAATCGGGCAAATGGATATCCATACTGTACCGTTACGGGCAGAGTTATATGAGCAAAAGAATGGAGTCGTACAACATCGGCAGGGGACAGCTGATCATACTCCTTTACCTCAGCCGGAATGGCGGGCTAAGCCAGCAGGACCTTACCGACTACATCAAGGTGGATAAGGGCTGCATCGCAAAATCCATCAAAAGTCTGGAGGAAGAAGGATATATCACCCGCAGCGCCGACCCGGACGACAAAAGGGCTGTCAAGGTGTTCCTCACGCAAAAGGCGCAGGACACAATGCCTGTGATAGAGGACGCCATCAGCAGTTGGGAAAGCGTGCTGATGTCCGGGCTCAAAGACGACGAAAAACTGCTGGCCGAGCAGATTTTGTACAAAATGGCCAAAAACGCATACAACTACAAGGACAGGACATAAGACAATGAAGAAATTCGAATACAAATGGATTGCTCTCTCCTGCACCACTCTGGGCGCATTGTTTTCCGTGTTAAGCGGCAGCACGCTGATCATCGCACTGCCGGCCATTATGAAGGACCTAAACGCCGGCATGGATATCATCATCTGGACCGTGATGATCTATATGCTGGTGCTGACGATACTCGTCCCGTCCATCGGGCGCGTGGCGGACATGATCGGCCGCAAGAAGCTTTTCTTGAGCGGCTTTATGGTGTTCACCATCGGTTCGGCGCTCTGCGGATTTTCCACCTCGGGCATCGAGCTGCTGCTGTTCCGTTTCATACAGTCAATCGGCGGCGCGCTGCTGGTAGCCAACAGCACGCCCATCGTCGCGGACGCGTTTCCTAAAAAAGAATTCGGCAAAGCCATGGGCATCAACGGCATGGTGATCAGCGTCGCGTCCGTCATCGGCCCTATACTCGGCGGCGCGTTCATCGGCATCGGCTGGCGTTATATATTCTATATCAATATCCCCATCGGCATCATCGGTACGATATGGGGCGCGCTGCAGCTCAAGGAGCTGGATGTGCTGCCCGAGCGGCAGAAATTCGACTGGCCGGGAACCGTCACCTTCACCATCGGCATCACCGCACTGCTGCTGGGGCTTACGTTCGGTGGATTTTACGGCTGGGCGCGTGCCGACGTCATCGCGTCCTTCGCGGCGGCCCTGCTCTTCCTTGCCGCTTTCATAATCATTGAAACGCGGGTCAAGCAGCCCATGCTGGATCTGTCGCTGTTCAAAACACGTCCGCTTGCGTTCGCGTATACCAGCAATCTGCTCAACGGCGTAGCACGCGGCGCTGTCACATTCCTGCTTGTGTTCTATTTTCAGGGTATCAAAGCGTACGATCCCGTGATCGCAGGCATATTGCTGGCTCCCTTCGCCGTATCCATGATGATCATGGCGCCCATCAGCGGGTGGCTATCCGACCGGATCGGCTCGCGCGGGCTCAGTGCCGCAGGGCTGCTGGTCTCCGCTGTGGGCCTGCTCGGACTGGTGGGCATTTCGGAAAACTCCTCCGTATTTGAGCTCTCCGTTTGGATGTTCATCTCCGGTCTGGGCTCCGGCATGTTCTTTTCGCCCAACACCAGTGCCATCATGGGTGCTGTGGCGGTGGAGCGCCGGGGTATCGCGGCAGGTGTGCGTACCATGATGAACAACGCGGGCAGCGTGGTCAGCATCGCGCTTGCCATGGCGATCATCTCCTCCAGCATCGACCCTGCCGCTTTGCAGGGGTTGTTCACAGGTACGCAAGTAGGTTCCGAAGGCATCGCCGTCAGTCATTTTATCGCCGGACTGAAGACAGCGTTTCTTATATCGTTCATCATCAGCGTTTTTGCTGCTTTCATCTCATACCTTCGAGGCAAGGAAGCGGTAAAAAGCAGTGTTAAACAAGTGATGGAAAGCACGGACTGAATGTCCGTTGCTTTTCATATAGCCTTCAAACGCTGCTGATGGGTCGGAAAAACAAAACACTATACGAAAATAAAAAAAGTGGTTGAATAACGTTGTCCAATATATTATAATAGCTTCTGCACTGACTTGGAGGTATGGCTCAGCCGGTTAGAGCGCTCGCTTCACATGCGAGAGGTCGCTGGTTCGAATCCAGCTATCTCCACCAAACCGCGGATCACATATGGTTCGCGGTTTTTTCATTCCGTGTTGGACAGCGCAATCAGCATCATAAATAATCCCAGCGAATATTCTTAATTGATTGTTTTATATCGCGCAGCAAGCATTATTCGACAAAACTATGCATAAGTTGACTTTATTTTTACCGTATAATATAATGACGTATATATATATTAGAGGAAAGTATTTACTTAATCAGTCGTATAAAATGATGATTCCGGAGCGCTGTTTTCGGAATCCTGTCTCAACAAAATACGACTGGCTTGTGGTTTTCTGAAGCAGAAGAGGGTTCTTGTCCGTAAATACAGATTATTCATACTAAATATCAGAGAGGACCATAACTCATTGTTATTCTATGTTATCATTTTGGGCTTTGGTGCGCTGGCTGGGGTTATCATCAATATACTCATTAATCAGAAGAACCTCGTTTATACTGTTATTGGCTCTATTGTCATACTGCTCACCGGGGCTTTTGCCTGTTTTGTCTTATATTACCCATTTTATTTTGACAGCTTCCGCTCGCTGATAATGGCTCTCATAATTGCAGCTATATTTTTCATCGTTATCTATGTTGCCCTTCGTTTGATTGTCAATACAGTGGTATCGAACCATGAACCTCTGACTCAGCCCGATGCCGATTCCAGAAGTCAGATGTCGAAACAGCCGGCCCATGTCCGTTCTTCAAATATCGGCAGGATTGGCAGAGTCAAAACAAAGACCATCGAAAATGTTGAGGTTACCCGCATCAATAAAGCGGTGATTCAGTCTGTCAAGACTTCCACACTGACAGCCTCGAAAGCGTCGTCGTCCAGCAACGTGAGTCCTATACGCGTCGCAAACAATATTTCAGCTGAGCAAGCCGAGCCGACCCGGGCAGCTTTCACATCGGCAGCCGTCTCCAGCGAAGAGTTAAAAGCCCAACTGCACGAAACCGCCGTCGTACACACCGATGAAGAAGCTAATATTGCTCAGCCGCTTCCGGTTCAGGTACCCGAGGCCACAGTTAATAGGCCGATGGACCAGGAAGCTGGCCGTATCGCGGAGCAGCCAGTCCGTGAGCCTGAGTCCACCGCTGTCCGGATGGACGCAGAAACTGTTGATTCCGTGGAAGAGCTGGTTCAGGAACCAGAAACGGTTGGTATAAACGAAGCAGCCTTCATTGTTCAAGATATGCCGTTCCAGAGGTACGAGTCTACCGCTGTCCAGATGGACGCAGAAGCTGTTGATTCCGTGGAAGGGCCGGTTGAGGAGTCCGAAGCTGCCGTTGTCCTGTCGGGCGAAGAGGCTGCCGCTGTCCAGATGGACGCAGAAGCTGTTGATTCCGTGGAAGAGCTGGTTCAGGAGCCAGAAACGGCTGATATAAACGAAGCAGCCTTCATTGTTCAAGATATGCCGTTCCAGAGGTGCGAGGCCACCGCTGACCAGATGGCCGCAGAAGCTGTTGATTCTGCGGAAAGGCCGGTTGAGGAGTCCGAAGCTGCCATTGTCCCGACGGGCGAAGAGGCTGCCTATACTGCGGAGCTGCCGGTCCATGAACCCCAGGCTGCCGCTGTTCAAACGGACGCAGAAGCTGTTGATTCCGTCGAAATGCCGGTTCAGGAGTCTGAAGCTGCTGCTGAACCTCAGTTGGATGAGGACGAAGTCGTTCCCAATTCCGTACAGGAAACGCCTTCCCAACCGAATGAAGTCAGTACTTCCGAGCAGCCTATTTCCGTTCCGGACAAGTATTCAATTCTGCTCGACAAAGCCATTGAACTGATAGGGGATGGAAAGTACATATATGCCTTGCAGTTGCTCAAAGTGTGCCTGAGCGGCCCGTCCAGTTTCACTCAGCAAAAGCAGGCGGATATAATGACATTGGAGTGCCTTATCCTTTCGAAACAATATGATCACGCTCAGAAAAAATGGTTGGAAGTTTTAAATAAAATGTATATACTTGAGTCAACAGATAAGTTAAGATTAAAGCAATTATTATCTTTATTGAATAATAGAAGTAAACGGGTATCATGAAGAATAGTAGGGGCGGCAAACTTATTGATAAAAGGTTTTTATGCAATGTTCTGCTTATCAGCGGTATCGTTTTTTCGTTCCTGCTTTTCTGCGGTTTTGTCGGCGTCACTGAGCTGCTCAATAAAGAAACTTTTGCCGAAGGGGTGTTCATTGACGATGTCAATGTTTCCGGGTTAAGTTTATCCGAAGGCAAAGAACTTTTGCAGTCTAAAACCAAGCAGCAACTGTCCCAAATACAGGTCACACTGAATTATAACGGAGATATTCAGCAACTCGATGCCACCGATATGGGCATCTCATACAATACCGAAGATTCCCTGAATCAAGCATACGAATATAATAAAAATCAAAATGACAGCATTGAGCAGCGTTTTGATAAAACTTCTTATCTATCCAGCGGCGTCAATTTTTACTCTGAAAGGACCATCGATCAAATCAGGCTGCACAATGCCATTGAGCATTATGTCAGTCAGTTTAACCAATCCCCCGTGGATGCATCGGCTTCGTTCGACAAAACCACATTAAAATTTACTTATAATCCGGAACAAACCGGAAACATCATTGATGAGGATCGCCTGTACAACGATATTATGTCCGTATTAAACGGTCAAAGCAACCCGCAGATCCAAGTGGTCAGTGAATCTGTCTCCCCCACCATTACAGTCGATGAGCTCAAGCGCAATACCACACTAATTGCTTCGTGCGAAACAATTGCCGATTATAATGCCAACCGCAACACCAATATCGCGCTTATTTCCTCGGCAGTTGACGGCATGGAGATCAAGCCCGGGGAGACTCTTTCCTTAAATGGCATCACGGGCCAAAGAACCGAGGAGAAAGGTTATTTGCCAGCTTCAGCCATCTCCGACGGCATCCTTGTGGATCAGGTCGGCGGGGGCATTTGCCAGCTGGCCGGCACTCTGTACAACTCCGCCTTACTCGCCAATCTCGAGATTGTCGAGCGGATCAAGCACACTTGGCCCTCGGTATACCTGCCCATTGGTCAGGATTCAACGCTCAACTGGGATAACAAGGATCTTAAGATCAAGAACACTGCTGATTACAGCATATACATCAGCGCCAAATTTAAGGATCAGAAGCTTACAGTCAGTTTATATGGACCGCCATTGCCGGATGGTGTGTCCATTGTTATCAAGAATGATATAATCAAAGAGATTGAGCCTGGTGCCACCGAGGTTCGTTATTCTAACGAACTGCCCGTCGGTTCTACGCAGACGGTAAGAAAGGCCCGGACCGGATACCATGTGAAAGTCTACCGCATTTATTATCAGAATGGCGTGGAAATCGAAAGAGAGCTGATCTCGGATGACTATTACCCAGCCCTCAATAAAATTGTATTAAAAGGACGAGATAATTCTCAAGATAAATAAGGAGGTTCTTTACAAATGAAAAGTTCATCTCAGGTGACCGGACTGCCTCTTATGGGCATCAAAGAAGGCCTTGAATTTGGCACTGTGCGGGATATCGTCGTAGATCCGCAGTCTAAAAAGGTCAAGTCTCTTATTCTTCAGGGGTCAAAAAGCGGATATGATTATCGTGAACTGATGATAGCCGATGTCATCGGTATCGGTAAGGACTATGTAATTACGCAAAGCATAGAAAATGCAGTCGCCACCGGACTGAATAATGCGGGCATGGCGCTGCTTAATGTCAGAACCATTGCATCAGCGGGCAATGTGCTGGGAACGATCAAAGACTTCGTTTTTAATGAGAAAACAGGTGAAATCGCATCCATTCAGCTCGATAACGGACTGGATATTCCCGGTGCCAGCATGCTGACGCTGTCCAACAATCTGTTGTTCGTCAATGCCGATGATGAACAGGCTGATGGTTTTGTTTCAGCATTGGAAAAAGAGCAGCAAGAATATATGATCGGCCGGATCGTCAAAAATGATATACTCAATCAGAACGGCCAAGTCCTCATACAGAAGGGAACGAAGGTTTCGGCTGACGTGATTCGCATCGCGGAAGAAGCAGGCGTCATGATCGACCTGACGTTGGAACTGTAACAGTTAAGTCCCTGATTGCACATATTAACTGGGAGAACAGATACGGGCGTGATATGACAATATGCGTATTGCTGCCTGTTCCAGCTTGAGATGGATTTTTTAAAAGCGCTGATTTTTTTCAGGGCTTTTTCTCTTTGCCACGTATATTTTGGTGAAAATATTAATTTCATGTCGCGCATAGCAATATATACTTTGTAGTATTTTCCGTTCTGGTGTATATTTACTAAGTAATCAGTGTATTCAATTCTTTCACAGGAGGGTTTGATATAATGATGTACTGCACACAATGCGGCAAGGAGTTACCGGAAAACACTGCTTTCTGTACCGCTTGCGGAGCCAGAATGATGCCTGCTGTCGGGGCATCGCCAACTCATACACCCGCGTTTATCCCTCCGCAGGCTCCCGCATATATTGAGCCAGCCTCATATGCGCCGGTTCCCCTGCCCATGAAAAGCGGCTTAACCTTCCGAAACAGCGGCCTGGGGCTTGTGCTCATCGGCATACTGCTGATCGTCGTGCACATCATTGCATTCTCTTTACCCATGTTCGCTAATATCAACAATATTATCAATATATTCAGGCAGTTTGCTGTTTTGGCAGCCATCGGTTTTGCAGTCGTACTGTCCATGCGTGCGAAAGGTCCCGACCTTTCCATCGGATCTGTCATGGGCCTGTCCGCCATACTCACCGCATCATTCGGACTGTCCACCGGCTCCATCTGGGCCGGTCTGCTGATCGCGCTCATCATCACAGCCTTTATCGGTCTGGTGAACGGCGTGTTTTCGGTATACTTCCGCGTACCGGCTGTCATCATTACCATTATTACTGGCGCACTGTCTTACAGCATTGGCCTGCTGATTACTGAAGGAAGCCCCATCATGGGGCCGTTCCCAACACTGAATGATATACCGGCTGCCGGGTTACTGCTGCTCTTCATTACATTCATCATCGCCTTTCTGCTCGTTCTGCTAACACCTCTCGGCCTGCCCAAACACAGAAGAGATAAAAGCGCTCGCCCTTTATCATTTATATTTGGCTATGTTGCCAGTTCGGTAATCGCTGCATTTGCCGGCTTGTTCATGGTACTTCGGCTCAGCGCCGCCATGCCAACCCTCGGCGCCGGCTACGAAGTATATATTCTCTTTATATTTGCCGTCGTCTACTCGATCCGTGCTTTTGACAACGGAGTAGCCCCGGTGCTCTTCTCAATCGTACCCGCTTGGATATTGTGCGTTCTTACCAATGTGCTCTCATTGATGTCTTTCCCTTTCTATGTTCAAAGCCTGATCAATGGAACGCTGGCGTTGATATTCGGAATAATGGCGTATATCTGCCGGTACGAAAAGCAGGATGCGATGTTGAATCTGATGTCCAGCTAAACTATGCTCTTCCCTAACGCCTGCCTCCGATAATAGATTCAGCATGCGGGCCGCCTGCCTCACCGCGTATTCTCCGCTTGTTCACGATCAGCCGCCGGCTCGCAAAACAGATGAACAGTTAGCCGTGGATATATGCGTGATCGCTGCTAGCTGTGATTTCTGTAGTTGTCGAGAGATTTATGGTATATAATCTTCGCGCACCGGCGAAAACACCTCCACTGCTACGGAATTCTCGATAGTTCTGGCGCCGTGC
>JAEWWC010000136.1 GCA_023396555.1 Bacillota bacterium | reverse complement strand
CTGCCGTGGCCGAGGCGCTGCGCCTGAACGAGGTGCAGGTCCGCAAGGATTTCGCGTCCGTCAGCTCCACCAAAGGCCAGCCTAAAAAGGGGTTTCCGATTGACGGGCTGATTTCGGATATGGAGCGCTGTTTGGGATACCATAATGTGGACCAGGCGGCGCTGGTAGGCGTCGGTTCGTTGGGGCAGGCGCTGATGTCCTATAAGGGCTTTGCGCAATACGGTTTGGACATCGTCCTCGCGTTCGACAACAACGATGCGCTGGTGGGACAGCGGATATGCGGCAAGTACGTGATGTCCACCAACCGCCTGAGCGATATGTGCCGCCGGATGCAGATACACATCGGCATCATCGCGGTGCCAGACACGCAAGCCCAGCTCGTCTGCGACCAACTGGTGGCCGGTGGGGTGCTCGCCATATGGAACTTTGCCCCTGTACATCTGTCCGCGCCGCCCCACATACTGGTGCAGAACGAGAACCTGGCCGCATCGCTGGCGCTGGTAGCCAAACAGCTGAAATCGCAGCTGGAACCGACTGAATAAACGCGTGAAAGGATAACATCATGAACACGCTGCATTTTAAATACGCCGTGGAGGTGGAACGCACCCGCTCCATCACGCAGGCTGCGGAAAACCTGTTTATGGCGCAGCCCAACCTGAGCAAGGCCATCAAGGAGCTGGAAGACACGCTCGGCATCGAGATATTCGAGCGCACCCCGAAGGGCGTGCTGCCCACCACCAAGGGTGCGGAGTTTCTGGTGTACGCCAAAAACGTGCTGGAGCAGCTGGGCAAGATGGAGCGCCTGTACAAGCCGGAGGACACCGGGCGCCAGAGCTTCAAGATATCCATACCGCGCGGCAGCTACATCGCCCACGCGTTCACGAGCTTCGCGGCCGGGCTGGACCCGGACAAGGAGATTGACGTCTATACGCAGGAGACCAACTCGATGCAGGCCATCAGTAACGTGACGGACGAAGGCTACCCCTTGGGCATCATACGCTGTCAGACGGACTACGAAAACTACTTCCTCGACTATCTGGAGGAGAAAAGGCTGGTATCCGAGCCCATATGGGAGTTTGAGTACCTCGCTCTGATGTCCAGGCTCCATCCGCTCGCGTCTGCCAAGAAGGTGGCGTTCGGTGACCTTAACCCCTATATCGAGATTGTCCACGGCGACACAGCCATCCCCTATCTGCCCGCGGGCCGGGTGAAAAAGAGCGAGGCCAAAAGGTGCATCTACGTCTACGAGCGGTGCAGCCAGTTCGACCTGCTCTCTTCCATCCCCAAGACGTATATGTGGGTGTCGCCCATCCCCGACCACTTCCTCGAGCTGTACGGTCTGGTGCAGCGCAAATGCCACGCCGCCAACCACAAATACAAGGATCTGCTGATATACCCCAAGGGTTACGAATTCACCGCGTTGGACAGGCAGTTTATCGACCATCTGTACGCATCCAAAAACGAGGTGGCTTTCCGCCAGTACGACTGAGCGGCAGTTGCCGGCCAGCTTCGTGCTTTCACGAAACAATACCCGCATATCGGTATCCGCATATCGATATGCCTTTTTTATATTACCGGCCTTGATCGTTATCTGCTAGACTCTTTATAAGCGGCAAACAATACTCCTCGCGGCACCGCATTGATTCCGTGAGGCTGACGCTATATAGCGCCATAGTACATAAGCTACAACTGTCAGGTGTCCGTACCGGCTGCTCAAATGCAAGACATCGTATTGGGTTCTGGTACGGCCTTTTTTTCGGCAGTAATACCCAAAGCTTTTCTGACAGCAAAACGCTAGACTTTTCATCCGGCGTTTGCCTCTTAAAGCTCTTTCCCCTCTTCGCCATTCAAAAAACCCCTGTTGTTTTTATTCTATCTGACATCGGAGGTTTACACAATTTTTTAGACAGTCTCACTTAAGAGTGAGTTGCTTTATCTTCAGGAGTTTGACTATTAATCACTTCAAAGCAGAGTTGATAGAGTATCTTGACTACTGCAATAGCCGTCGCTTTAAGGCAAAGTTAAAGGGCTTACCACCCGCTGTTCACAGGCGGCAAGCCCTATCAACCGCATTATAAATATTTGTCTAACTTTTTGGGGTCACTTCAATGCAAGCCGGCGTTTTTTATTTCCACGATCTCGCTTTAACCGTCAGCAATACTCCTGCTCGAACTTTGCGATGATGCCGCTCAGCCGGTTCACGACAGCGTCGTCCAGTTTGCTCTGATTCCCAGCTCGCAGTATCTCCTCCACGCGGGCCTTCGCCTGAAATTCCACGTTCCGTCCGCCGTCCGCCATCCACTTTTCGTAGTTCTGGAAATGCACCGTGTCCCCCTCCCAGAATTCACCGCTCCGCAGGTTGTCCAACGTGTGGTCCTCCATCAGGTAATCCTTGGCCGGCCCCACGTTTTTGATCACCTCCGCCGCAATGGTGGAAGCGCTGACGTCGATGCCCGTTCTCATCCGCTTGATGATGCCGTTAATCTCGTCATCCAGCACCAGCTGCTCCAGACTGATGGTCAGGCCCGTGGCAAACATGCCCGCGTTCATGATGATATCGTTGTCAGCGCAGATGGCGCATATGTTGCTCAGCGCCTTTTCCCACGCGTTCTGCTCGTCATGCGCGTTCGCGTCCGAGTTGAGCGCTGTGGTGTGGCTGGGTATGTCGTAAAACCGCGCCATCTGGCAGCCGGCCACGCGCAGTATATGCGTCTCGGGGCTGGCGATGATCGCCGTCGACCGCTTCATGTCGTAGGTCGTCCACGAACTGCCGTAAAGCACCGGCGCCCCCGGCCTCACCAGCTGTGCGATCACCACGCCACTCAGCGTTTCCGCGTTGTGAACCGTCAGCAGTCCGGCGACCGAATACGGCGCGCTCACGCCCGACATCGGCTCCGGCAGTATGTTGAGCGGCACGCCGTTCAGAGCCGCGTCCATCACGCCTTCGGCTGCGCCCTGCTCCCAATACAGCGGGCTGGTGGGCGACAGCTGGCAGATCGCGTTGGGACAGTCCGAGATGTCGTCCTTGCCGGCTACCGCCTTCATCATATCGATGATCGCCAGATTCACTTCACGGCTCTCCGTCGAGAAGAACAGCGGTTTCTTGGTGTTTTCAAACAGCGCTTTCACCGCATATAGCAGCGTTGCCTTGCGCGGCACCTCCTGCGGGTTGAGCGGGACGCCCACGATATCGATATTCCTCAGCCGGTCTGAGATCAGCGCGAACGCCTCTACGTCCTGCACTTTCGCGTAACGCCGATCATTGGTATCCGCATCGGTGATGAATATCGCGTTATGCCCGGACGCGCAGCGGGGTATGGCCTCGCCCAGATTAAATGCCGGTTTTCCGTCTCTGTCAAACAGCATGATGCGGGATGGCGCGTCAGCGATGCACTTTTCCACAAGAGCGGCAGGCAGTTTCGCATTCTTTTTCTGGTAGTCCACCTTTGCGCCGTTCTTTTCCAGTATCTCAAGCACCTTGGTGCTGTGTACCAATATGCCGCAGTTTTCCAGTATATCAAGCGACGCTGCATGCACCGCCTTGATATCCTCAGGGGATAACGTTGTAAAAGGGGCCAATCTCATAAGGTTTGCTCCTTACTATTTCTTTTTGGATTTCGCCGCCATATCCAGCGCGACGGCGATCAGTATCACAAAGCCCTTTATGGCCTGCTGGAAGTCCACCGATACGCCCATGATGGACATGCCGTTGTTCATGATGCCCATGATGAAGCAGCCGAGTATCGCGCCCATGATGTTGCCGGTGCCGCCATAAACGGATGCGCCACCGATAAAGCACGACGCGATGGCGTCCAGCTCGAAGCCGTTGCCTGCCTTGGGCGTCCCGGCGTTAAGACGTGCTGCGAACACGATGCCCGCCACAGCTGAAAGTACGCCCATGTTGATGTTGGTGGCAAACACCAGCCGCTTTGTGTTGATACCGGAGAGTTGCGCCGCCGCTTCATTGCCGCCCAGCGCGTATATCCTTCTGCCAATCACCGTCCGGCTCGTGATGAACGAGTAAATGACCACCAGTACCACCAGCAGTATCAGCAGCGTGGGTATGCCGTTATACGCTGCCAGGAAGTAGAAGAACCACATAACGACTACGCAGATGATCACCTGCTTGATGATGAAGAACCAGATGGGATCCGCCGCGAAGCCGTATTTGGTCGTCGCCCGGCGTTTGCTGATGTCCGCCAGCACCAGAGCGATACAGGAGATCACGCCCACCACCAGCGCGACCAGATTCAGTTCCTGCCCGAACAGTGTGATGCCGCCCAGAAAATCGCCGATGAAGCTGGCGCTGATAGCCCGGAACGAATCGGTGAAGGGGCCGATCGACCGGCCGTCCAGCACCGCGATGGTAAGCCCGCGGAACACCAGCATTGATGAGAGCGTGGTGATGAACGCAGGTATATTAACGTATGCCGTCCACAGCCCCTGCCACGCGCCGATCAGCGCGCCCACGGCGAGGCAGACGAGCAGCGTGGGGAAAAAGCCCACGTTCCATTTTACAATCATGATGGCCGCGACTGCGCCCACAAACGCGACGATGGAACCGACCGACAGGTCGATCCTCGCCGTGATGATTACGGGAAGCATGCCGATGGCCAGTATCAGCACATAGCCGTTCTGCAGTATCAGATTGGTGATATTGAGCGGCTTCAAGAGCATGCCGCCCGTTAAGAAGTAGAACATGATGATGAGCAGCACCAGCGCGATCACCATGCTGTACTGGCGCATATTCCCTTTAAGGATATTGCCGCTTTTGGTCTTATTCATCGTTTGCCTCCCACACCTAAACAAGTAATTTCATGATCTTTTCCTGATCAGCGTCCGCTGCTTTCATCTCGCCCACGATACGCCCCTCGCTCATGACATAGATCCTGTCACAAACGCCCAGTATCTCCGGCAGTTCGGACGAGATGAACAGTATCGCCTTGCCGTCCGCCGCCAGTTGGTTGACAACCATATACACATCGTGTTTCGCGCCGACGTCGATACCCCGGGTCGGCTCATCCATTATATATACGTCCGACTCACAGAACAGCCATTTAGCCAGCACCACCTTCTGCTGGTTGCCGCCGCTCAAATTGTTCGCATCCTGCAATATGGAGGAGCATTTGATGCGGAACGTGTCCACCGCTTTTTCCGCCACCACGATCTCCTCGTTCTCGTTGATAACGGAATGTTTGGACACGTCCTCAAGATTCGGCAGCGTGATATTGACTTTTACGGTGTTGCTGAGTATGAGCCCCAGGCCTTTTCTGTCTTCGGAGATGTATGCAATGCCGCTTTTAATTGCCTTCTCCACAGTGCCGACATCGGCTTTTTTCCCTTTAATTAAAACTTCGCCGCTGATGTCCGTGCCGTAGCTTTTACCGAACACGCTCATTGCGAACTCGGTGCGTCCCGCGCCCATCAGGCCCGCAATGCCCACCACTTCTCCGGCCTTCACGTTGATATTGATGCCGTCGCAAACCTTTCTTTCCGCGTTAATCGGATGACCGGCGCACCAGTTCCTCACCTCAAACAAAACATCGCCGATTTCGCTGCTGCGTTTCGGGAACCGGTCGGTCAGCTCGCGGCCCACCATACCCTTTATGATCCGGTCTTCAGAGATGCTGCCGTCGTTGACTTCGAGCGTCTCGATCGTCTGCCCGTCCCGCAGTATCGTGATGGAGTCCGCAACCTTGGTTACCTCTCCCAGCTTGTGTGAAATGAGAATTGACGTAATACCGTCTTTTTTGAATTTGAGCAGCAGGTTCAGCAGGTTTTCGCTGTCGTCCTCATTCAATGCCGATGTTGGCTCATCCAGTATCAGCAGCTTCACGTTTTTTGCCAACGCTTTGGTGATCTCCACCAGCTGCTTTTTGCCCACGCCTATGTCCTTTATGGGCGTGTTGATGTCATCCTCCAACCCAACTGTCCTTGCCAGTTCGGCCGCTTTGTTGCGCGTCAGGTTCCAGTTGATGATGCCGTTCTTGTGTACCTCGTTGCCCATGAATATGTTTTCCGCGATGGACAGCTGAGGCGACAACGCAAACTCTTGGTGGATGATGGCGATGCCCTTATCTTCGCTCTGCTTGATGCTCCTGATGCTGTATTCTTCACCCTCAAAAATGATTTCGCCCGTGTATGTCCCGTGAGGGAAAATGCCGCTGAGCACCTTCATCAGCGTGGATTTTCCTGCGCCGTTTTCGCCGACCAAAGCGTGGATCTCACCTTTTTTTACGCTGAAGTTGACATTGTTCAGTGCGAGAACCCCGGGGAATTCCTTTGTTATATTACGCATTTCAAGAAGTATCTCAGACATACTTCGCGTCCCCCTGTATTCTGTGTTTTTGTCACGCAAGCTTCTAAGCACATGTCCCGCTGACGGCACCGACCCCGGCATGAAGCAAGTCCATACCGGGGCGCCGCCGCATCGCAGGCCTTCTGGCTTTCAGGCTGCGTTATCCTTCCTTAGTTACGCAAGGTCTTCTTCAGTATAGAATCCCCGGTCGATCAGTATGTCGTAGTTATCCTTCGTCACCAGCACCGGATCGTAAAGCACCGTCGGCACATCGATCATGTCGTTGTTGTAGGTCGTCTGGGTCTCAGGCTTTCCGCCGGCCGCCAGCGCGCCCACCAGCTCAACCATCTTGCCGGACATCACAACGGGATCAAGGAATACCGACATCGACTGCTTGCCGGCCAGTATGGACTTGATCGCCGTGATCTCGCAGTCCTGACCGACCACCACCGGGAACGGCATATCGGCGCTCTGTCCATAGCCCATCGAGTCGAGCGAAGAAATGATGCCCAGCGCCAGGCAGTCAGCCGCCGCCAGCACCGCGTCCACCTTCTCGCCGCTGCTGTAGTAAGAGCTTAATATGTTGTCCATTCTCGACTGCGCCGTCGCGCTGTCCCACTTCAGCGTACCGGTAACATCAAGAGATGTCTGTCCGCTGCGGACCACCAGCTTGCCGCTGTCGATGTATTTCTGCAGGACACTCATCGCGCCTTCATAGAACGGAATGCTGTTGGCGTCGTCCGGGCTGCCGGAGAATATCTCGAGGTTGAACGGTCCCTTGCCGTCGGCCAGTCCCAGCGCGCTTTCAATATATTCACCCTGAATCTCACCCATGCGGACGAGGTCGAACGTCAGATAGTAGTCCACCGCTTCCGTATTCATGATCAGCCGGTCGCACGCGATGATCGTCGCACCGTCAGCTTTGGCCTTCTCAGTCACATCGGATACGGCGTAAGAGTCCACACTGGCCAGAATGATGTACTTGGCGCCCTTCAACAGCGCGTTTTCCACCTGCGAAACCTGACGCTCGGTAGAATCCTCGGCGTACTCCAAGCTGGTCGGGTAACCCGCATTTTCAAAGGCTTCCACAAGGCGCGTGCCGTACGCGGCCCAAATGGGCTGCTCTTTCGTCGGCATCAGGAATGCGACGAGCGGTTTCTCGGAGTCGGCCGGAGCATCCGCCGGAGCTTCTGCCGTGTCCTCGTTCTGGGGCTCTTCAGCTGCTGGCTGATCATCGGCAGCCGGTTCAGCGCCGTCGCTCGCAGGCATGGTACAGCCGGCAAACGCCATGCAAACCATCAAAAAAGCAATCAGTAATATCAACCCTTTTTTCATTTTCATCCTCCCATTTGTTTTCTTTCTTCTTCCTTTACCCCAGGAAGCAAAACATTAAATCTATACGAACCGCAGCATCGCGGCTATAACTTTCGCCTGTTCCTCAATCTCGGCGTCTGTAGACAGTACATTGATGCCGATATCGCTGCCCAGACCCTTGTCCACCACACCCACGCTGATGTTGACCGCACGGGACAGTATATCGTCCGTCTGCGGCAGCATGTGCTTTTCATATTGTGCATCCGTCCCCCACGGGCAGGTGAACGGGCAGCCGGTATGCGTGTGCGTTTTGCGCTCAATCAGCTGCTCCATGTTGTTATAGACATGCCAGCCGGATTGATCCAGCGTGCGCGTACCCGCCTTTTCGCAGAAGGCCTGCGCTGTAGCCGTGTCTTTAAACAGCAGCGTCAGCAGCGTCGCGCATTCGCCGGCATCGTTGATACGCCTGAACGTGAACTTATCCGATTGTATCGCAGCCAAAGCAGCTTTTAATTTCGCCTTCTTTTGTCTGAGCGTTTCGAGTATGCCGTCCAGTTTACGCAGCTGGGCGAGCGCCACCGCACCCGTCAGCTCATTGATGCGCATATTGAGCCCGAACATGCTTCTCGCACCTACTTCCACGCCCGCACGGTTGGGGTTGTGCCCCTGATCGTGATACGCGAAGGCCCTCTTGTGCAGCTCGTCGTCGTTTGTCACCACAGCCCCGCCGTCGCCCGCCGTAAAAGTCTTGAATATGTTGAGCGAAAATGCTGCAATATCGCCGAAGGTGCCCACTTTTTTGCCTTTGTACGAAGCGCCGCCCGCCTGACAGCAGTCCTCAATCACAAAAAGATTGTGCTTTCTCGCGATAGCCATGATAGCATCCATGTCACACGGATTGCCCAGCATATGTACCGGCATGATGGCGCGCGTCCGGCTGGTTATTTTCTTTTCAATGTCTTTGGGATCGATCGTCAGTGATTCGTCCGCTTCCGCCAGCACCGGCGTCGCGTTCATGTGTATAATGGAAGAGATGGATGCGATGAATGTATATCCGGGTACGATGACCTCGTCGCCGGGACCGATGTCCAGCGCCGCGAGACACGCCATCAATGCGCCCGTTCCGCTGCTCGTGGCCACGCAGTGCCGGGCCCCCGTCAGCTTTTCCATCTCGCGTTCAAACTGATAAACCTTTCGCTTGAAACTTGGATCGTCTTCGCGGCCATACCGGAACAGATATCCGGAAGACAGAACGTCCATGACCTCGGCAATCTCTTCCTGACCGAAAAGATATGCCCCAGGACCCGCACTGTATGCCATAACTGATTCCCCCTGTTTATTTGTCGAAAACTCTGTCTGACAGGCGGACAACACATCAGAAGCCCGCCTGCAGAACGCAAGCAATATTTTTCAGCCCTTCATCAGCAGTTCCATTACGTACATTTCAAGAGCCTCGTAATCTCTCGATTCCACGCACTGCTGCTGATATTTGTAATCAAACTTAGCAGCCTTCTCTTCCAGCATCTTCGCGATCTTTAAGCTATTCTCCAGATGCCGGTAGCTGTCCCCGGTTTTCTGCGTGCGGATCGCCTTCACGTCCAGCCCCACATATTCGCCGTTCACCCCGTAGTTGTTCTCCATCAGCACCTTGATCTGGTTGAACGCGGTGCGCAGGTTCTGTACGCCGAACGCCTTGTCCTGATCGTATTTCATACCATTCTGGTCATTCAGGTGTACGCTGAACAATTTGCCGAACGCCAGAGCGAACGCAATCTCATTAGCCGGGTCGAGACCGGCCAGCACAGCGTGCGCCGTCTCAAGAAGCCCGCCCACACGGCTCGGATCCACGGTGGCCGAAGCCAGCGCCATCGTATGTCCCATCGTCGGGCAGAAGCTCACATCCACCGGTTCATTCGGTTTTGTCTCGATCATAATTTTGATGTTCTTGTCATACTCAAGCATCTTGTTCATCGCTTCGATGATGCGTTTGGTGCTGAGTACCGGGTCCTTGCTCTCGTACACATACGTGCCTTCGCGGGCAAGCCACAGAACGATTTTATCACATCCGAGGGCATTTGCGATATCAATGCTTCGATATGAGCGCCACATTGCAAATTCGCGGTCTTTTGCGTCGTTGGAAGTATAACCGCCGTCGGTCGTACGCGGATCCATCCACAGCCGGGGCGCCACGAATTCGGCGGCCAGACCGTGGTCGTCCAGCAGTTCTTTAACCTTAGCGGCCTTCTTGATTACCTTTTCTTCCGAGAGATCATTCATGTCCGGCACAGCGTCGTCATCGTGAAACTGTATCGCATCGAAGCCGATTTCCTTGTATTTCTTCACCTTCTCGGCGAACGATATCTCGTCTCTCACCGGCGGGCCGAACGCATCCGCGCCGCTGTGAACATTCCAAGGACCAGCCGAATACTTAAATCTTGACATAATTTTTTCCCCTTTCATTAACCTTCATCCGTTCAGATGAGGGCGCTTTCTTCCTTTCTGGACCAGCTTCCCGCGCTGATATAACCGGCAGGTAATGCGTCGGGTACAGTAAATGTAGATTCCATCTTGTAACACTCACCGCTCTGTGCCGACAGCATAATGCCCTGCATGTTCTCAAACACATGGTAAGCCATCTCTTTGCTTGCCCGATGGGGACGGTCTGCGCGGATGGCCCAAGCCATCTCGCTGGCGCCGATACCTCTGGAGTTGTTTTTAAAACCGTGGGTAAACGGAAACGCTATGGGCTCATTATGTGGTTTGTGCAGATAGAGCACATCTCCGAACTGGTTGGGGTCACCCATCTTCAGTATGCCATCCGTCCCGTAGATTTCCAAACCTACGGTCTCATCTTCGATGCAGTCGGAGTTCATATGCACGGTACCCAGAACACCGTTCTGGTACTCCTGTGCTGCCACGATAACGTTGGGGACTTCCAGTTCGTATTCCTTGCCGAACATGGGCGCACCGATACGGGTGTTTGTTCTGTGCGGCCGGCTGATGGCCGTGTAAGCATTTACTTGTTTCACTGGACCAAGAATAGCCGCCAATGCCGTCAGATAATAGCCGCCCATATCGAAGCCGATACCGGCCCCTTTCTTATACAGGTGCGTTAAAAACTCACCGTATATGCCATAATTCCGTGAGATGGACGCTCTGCAAGAGAGCGGTACCCCGATCAACCCACTGTCCACGATGTATTTGGCGGTCTGTATACTGGCTCCCAGGAAAGTGTCAGGCGCCACTCCCAGACGCAGATTTTTCTTGTCGGCCAGTTCCAACAGTTCCTTACCCTGCCATAATTCAACGGCAATCATCTTTTCGGAGAAAACGTGTTTACCCGCCTCCATGCACTGCTTGGTGACAGAATAGTGTGCCGCCGGAATTGTCAGGTTTATGACCATTTCGATGGATTTATCAGCGCAGATGTCATCCAACGTCATGGCTTTTATGCCATACTTTAATGCCATCTCCTCCATCCGGCGCCTGTCTACATCATAACAGGCTGCCAATTCCACAATGGTGAACAAACCGTTTGTCATATTGGTCATGTAAATGTCGCTGATTGAGCCACATCCCACGATAGCCGTTTTCATTCGCATCATAACCGCTTTTCCTCGCAGTATTGTTTATTAGGCTGAGCCGCGCTCAACCTTTGAGATACGCCATCACCTTTTCCAGCGACGCCCTGTTGTCGAATGTCGGCCAGTACTCCAGCCCGAAGTAGCCTTCATAGCCCAGCTTGTCGATCTCGGCGATGACGTAGGGGTAATTGGTTTCGCCCAAGTAATGTTCGTGGCGTCCCGGCACACCCGCCGAATGGAAATGGCCGATCTTGTCGATGTTGGCGGATACGGTGCTGATGATATTGCCTTCCATGATCTGCATATGATAGATGTCAAACAGCACCTTGATGTTGTCGCTGTGGACGCTGCGCACAATCTCAAAGCCCTCGTGCGAGCAGTCCAGATAGTAGCCCTTGTGGTCCACGTAGGAGTTGAGTATCTCCATATTGAGCGTGATACCTTCCGCTTCGCACATATCCTTCACAATACGCAGGTTGTTGATGAGTATACCCTTCTGCGTGTTCTTCGCGCTGTCAATGTCGCCGGAGAGGCCAATCAGCGAACGGCAGTTCATCGCCTTTGCCTTCCTGATGGATTCGGCCACGGCCTTCTCTACCTCTTTGTAGTTGGCGTTCATGCGCTTCTGCCACGGCATCACCGTGGTGCAGATGGCCACGCTGACGCCGCAGCTTGCCGCGATGGAGCCGATTTTGTCGGTATCCCTGTCAGCGGGATCCCAGAATTCGATGGCGTCCAGCCCACAGTCTGCCGCTATCTTGATGCGGTCGTAGAAATCATAGTTTTCAAATACGGGTTCAATGCACAGTGAAAACTTCATTACAAAGCCTCCTTTATGCCAGCTCGGCAGCAACCTTGTTGATCGCCTTGGCGACCATCTCACAGTCTTCCTCGCTCATCTGGGCGGGGATGTCGAGATGCACCACGCGGCTTAAGTATTCCAGCGTATTGGGGCACATGTCAGTGCTGTACTGCACGTTGCCCTTATACAGCGAGCACGACCATGGCCACTGCGGCACGTTGGCGCTCTTTTTCTCGATCACATGCTTCCAGTGCGCGTAGATGTGCCAGTCCGGAATGCCCGAATTGAACACGCCCGCGGCGTTCACGCCTTCGGCTTTCAGCGCGTCCACAAACGGCCCCACCTTCTCCTTGTCGTCGAGGTAGAACATCAGGCAGATGCCCGTATCGCCCTCGTCGTCGTAGCGCGGACGCACCTTAATTCCCTTGGTGTCCTTGATGCCGTCGATGATGATCTTCTGGTTGCGGCGCATCAGTGACACCAGCCTATCCAGCTTGCCGAACTGCGCCAGCATCACCGCGCCGGACAGCTCGCTCATTCTGTAGTTGGTGCCCACAAACAGCTCGCCCTCGTAGCGCTGCTCGGCAAAACGGTCCGGACGCCAGCAAGCCGCCGTGTCGTGATAACCCATACAGCGGTCATACAGGCGCTCATCCTGCGTCAGTATCATGCCGCCCTCGCCCGCCGTAATGGTCTTGTGATACTGGAAGGAAAAGCAGCCGCAGTCGCCGATGGTGCCAAGGTACTTGCCCTTGTATGTGCCGCCCACCGCCTGCGCGCAGTCCTCGATCACCTTCAGGTTATGCTTTTTGGCAATCGCCATGATTGCGTCCATGTCGCAGGGAACGCCGCGCATATGCACCGCGACGATCGCCTTGGTGGAAGGCGTGATCTTCTTTTCCACATCCACAGGATCCATTGTCAGCGTTTCGTCTACCTCGCAGATTACCGGTATGGCGCTGGCCGACACGATGGCTGCGCAGGACGCGAAAAACGTGTAGCCTGTGACGATTACTTCATCCCCGGGGCCCACGCCGCAGGCGACCAGCGATGTGATCAGCGCAGCAGTACAGGAGCTCACCGCCAGGCCATATTTGCTGCCCATTTTTTCGGCAAACGCCAATTCCAGTTCCCTCACCTTGGACGGATAGGCTTCCGGCCCGTAATATCTGAACAGATACTTACGGTCCAGCACCTCAAGCACCTGTTTCTTCTCTTCCTCACCGATCTCCAATCCACCCGGATACATGGGGTAGTTGGGGGTGGTTTTCGCTTTTGGCCCACCATAAATAGCCAGTTTCTCGCTCATGATAACCTCCTTGAATGTTCATATTAAGGGTAAACTAAAGAATAAGACCTGCGTCCCGATCAACGTTGATGAAAGATACATGAATGTGGATTAGATTTACTAAACTGCTTTAGCTTATTATATTAATACGTTAACATTTTGTCAATAACTTTTTATTATATTTTTTGGAACTGATATAAACCACCAAAAAACCTGATTGTTACTATATTAATTATCGGAGTCTTGAAATTTGTTGTCGGCTGTAATAGAATATTAGCACACTTAATCTGTTTAGCAAAGGATGCCCCATGAAGAATCTGACGATAAAAGACATTGCCCGTCTCGCCGGCGTTTCCCCCACAGCTGTTTCTTTTGTGCTGAACAACAAGGAGGGCGTCAGCGACGAAACGCGTGACAAAATCAAGCTGATCATTGAGCAGACGGGCTTTACGCCCAACGTTCACACGCGGCGGTTGAACCTGAAAAAAAGCTTCAACATTAACCTTGCCATCAAACAGAACGTGAGCGCCATCAGCAATTTGTTCTATATCGAAATTCTGTTGGGCATTCTGGAAGAGAGCAAAAACTATCCTTATAATATTGTGCTCTCCGATATTTCCGACGCCGAACGTGAGAAAAGGCTGATATACAACATCCATAACAACGACACCGATGGCATCATATTCATGCAGGACCCCAGCGCGCATCTGATCACCGAGGTGGGCGATACCGGCCTTCCTTTCCTCGTTGTGGATACGCAGCAGCTGCAGCCATCGTTTCCCACCATCAGGCTGGACTACGTTAACGCCGCGCGCGTATCGGTGGAATACCTGATATCCAAAGGCCACAAGTCCATCGCATACATCGGTATGGAGACAAACCCGGGGTTTTATGTGAATACGTTCAGCGGATATAAGCAAGCTATGGAAGCCGCCGACCTGTCGGTGATGCCGTCCTGGATACAGCCGGATGCCTACGACGAAGAGTCTTCTTATGTCTGTATGGAACGCATTCTAAACGCCCGTGAGATTCCCACCGCCGTGTTCTGCTCCAGCGACGTGTTAGCGTACAGCTCAATGCAGTGCGCAAAGGACAAAGGCTTTTCCGTTCCCGACGATATTTCCTTCTTCGGCATGGACGACATCCAGCTGTCCAAATACACGCAACCCGCACTGTCCACGCTGTCTATCGACGAGGTTTTCATGGGCAAGTCCGCCATGCGGCTGATCGACAGGATGATTAACGGAGAAGAATACGACAGCATCGTGCTGTCGTCCAGCATCATCACCGAACGCGCCTCCGTCAAAGACCTGACCATTTCCAAATAAAATCCGCGATTATAGATTGTGTTGAAGGACCCTTGAGGGAGCGTCTTATTCGGCGGTTTTTTGTACCCGCCAGGCGTGCGTCCAAAGGCGATTGGGGTGCCAGCCTCCGTAATGGTTTAACAGTTAATAAGAGCTCCCTCGATTGCTGCCAGCAAAGGGTCTTACGAAATGGATGGATTGATATTATGATAGCTTATACCGGGTATGAATATATCACACGCGGTATTTTTTAATAAGACCACGTATATGCTCCAGATCCTTCATTCCGTCCACCGAATTGAGTTCGGACAGGCTGCAGGCCGCTGCACCCGCGCCGGTGATCAGCGCGTCTTCAATGGAATAATCCCTGTAAATCGAATACAAAACGCCGGCGCAGAACGCGTCTCCCGCGCCCACTGTGCCTTTGATATAGCCCGCGGGCAGTTTCAGTGACGGCACACAGACAAAACTGCCGTCCCGTTCCAACGCGCAGGCCGCTTCAGGCGCATGGATCACAACCCGTTTGCCCACGCCCGCGTCCATCAGTGCGGCGCACACTTCCTTCAGCGCATCCTTGTCCAGCACCCCGTCCTGCCGCACCGGCGTACGGACGATCATCGACGCTTCCACCTCGTTGATAATGAGATTATCGCAGTATTTCAGGCTGGGTGTCACGATACCCGCAAACCGGTCGCTGTTCTCGCTGACCACATCCATCGACGTGACCAGCCCATGCTGCTGCGCACGTGCCAGCGTTTTGGCCATCACCGTACCGAATTCCGGGGCCGGCGCGTCGAAGCTGTCCAGCAGCAGCGCGTAGCCGATATGGAAAAACCGGCTCCGTATGCTATCGAAGTCGATATCCTCAAAACCGAACACCGCGTTGGCGCCCCGGGCATGGAAGAAGGTGCGCGCTTTGCCGTCCGACACCGTCATCACATCCGTAAAGGAAGTTACCGTATCGCCGTTGACCTTGACGCCCTCAATGCCGATGCCAAGCTTTTCAAGTTCACCGGTCACATAGCGGCCGTTTGCATCGTCGCCCACCATGCCCAGCACTTCTACCTGCAGCGACGCATCCATCTTTTTAAGGTCGATCGATGTATTGGCCGCACAGCCGCCCACGCTCATCTGCACGTTGCCGATGTTGCTCAGCATGCCTTCGGACGGGAATACATCGATCTCTTTTACAAAATCCACAATCAGGTTGCCCGCTATCGCGATGCCGTCTCTCATATTGAAATCTCCTTTGCGCGCATCCGATTTATCCGCTTATGGATCAAAGCATCTGTCCGCGGATGCTCCTGGCCCTTACCAGCCGGTCAATCGCGACGATGTAAGCTCCTTTTCTCAAGCACACGGACTGACCTGCGGAACAATCCCACACGGAGTTGAATGCGCGTATCATAATCTTCTCCAACGCGCGGTTGATTTCCTCTTCGTCCCACATCAATGATTGTATATTTTGCACCCATTCAAAGTAAGATACGATCACGCCGCCGGCGTTGGCAAGTATATCCGGCACCACCGCGATGCCCTTTTGCACCAGTATACTGTCCGCCTCAAATGTCGTGGGCCCGTTGGCACCCTCAATGATCACGTCAGCCCGTATCCTGCCGGCGTTTTCTTCGGTAATCTGGTTCTCCGTCGCCGCCGGTATCAGTATGTCCACATCCAGCTCCAGCAGTTCCTTATTCGTGAGTCTGGTGACGTTTTTGCCCTCATAGTCCTTAAACAGCCGACCTCGCCCACCATTTGCAGCGTAAGCCATTAAACTCCCGATGTCCAGCCCCGCCTCACAGTAAAGCCCGCCGGATACGTCGCTCACCGCCACCACCCGCGCGCCCTCCTTCTGCAGCAGCAATGCCGCCATTGCACCCACGTTGCCGAACCCCTGCACAGCCACCCGTGCGCCCGTGACCGGTTTGCCCAGCCGGTGCATAATCTCCCGCGTCATGAACATCACGCCGCGCCCCGTTGCGCCGCTGCGCCCCAGCGAACCGCCGATATCGATTGGCTTGCCCGTCACCACACCCGGCACGGCATATCCTGCGAATGTGCTGTACGTGTCCATGATCCATCCCATCACCTTGGGATTCGTGTTGATATCCGGTGCGGGTATATCCCTTTCAGGGCCGATCATGGGCAATATGGCGGCTGTGTACCGGCGCGTCAGCCGCTCCAGCTCTCCCTCAGACAGCTCTGCCGGGTCCACACAAACGCCGCCCTTGGCGCCGCCATAGGGTATGTTGACCACGGCGCATTTGAAGGTCATCCACGCCGCCAGTGCTTTAACCTCTTCCAGCGTCACGTTCTTGTCGAAACGCACGCCGCCCTTGCACGGGCCTTTCAGCGTGGAGTGATGCACCCTGTATCCTTTGAATACGCGGATCATTCCGTCGTCCATTTTGATGGGGATGGAAACCGCCAGCTCCCGTTCCGGATACTTCAGCGCAATGTAATCGCTCTCATGCAGACCCATCGTGGATGCTGTGTCGTCAATCATTTTGACGACCTGCTCATACGGCTCATACTTTCTGCTCATCGTAATACCTCGATTTTCGGGAAATGAAGTGGATAGAAAAGGAATTGAATTTACTTTACTGCTTTAGTTATTATATTCACTGGAATTAGCTTTGTCAATATGCATATTTAAAATATTATCGAACATTTATGGAGATTAACATAAGAAATAACTAAAGTTGTTTAGTGGCCTCGGCTGTGTTGAATGGGTCCGCCGGCGAATGATACCGGCGGACATACCGTATGGGATAAATCAGTCCTTGTCCCGACCGAAAACCGCCCGGGCGCTCTCAGCCTGCGGATCGTGTTTTACCTTCTTGGATCGGAAAGTGCCGTCGTCCCGCTTGTTGTTGCTCGTACTCTTCATTTTGTTGCTCTTGCCCATGTCATCTAACCTGCTTCTTTGTTTGCGTGTTGCGGCCATGGCTCTTGTTCTCCGGCGCTACGCCGCCGTTAGCCATTTCCGGCTCATCCGCCGTATCCTGCTGTTCCATCCATTTTTTCTGTTTAGACATAATATATCACCTCATGAGTATTATGCCCGCTTTTTGCACACGCCGATTCAGCATTCACAAAACAAAAAAGCGCCCCGTCGTGGAGCGCTTATGCTTCTACACCGTTATCCGTTAGGCCACAACTCCTTAACCTCCGCATCCGAGAGGCTAAAACGCTTTTTCAGCTCCTTGATGATATATGAACGGCGGTTTATAAGAGTGTTTCTCATCGACTCCACGTTGTTCTCCCAACTGCTCAAGGAGGATGGAGTGCCCCACCGCTCGATGTGCCGCGGCATCTCGTCTTCGATGGATGCCACCATCTCATCAAACACCCCCAGCATATGCTCAGTGGAAAGTGTAGTGTTCATCAGTTCCGCATAACGCTTAATAAACTTATCGCGCCAATCGTCGTTGCAGTACAGCGCGTAGAACAACCCCATGTCGATGTACGATGTCACAACGCCCAGCTCGTCCGTGTTGGTGACGCCGCCGGGGCTGAAAAATGCCCAGGCATCGGAGGTCGCCCCATTCTTCAAGCCGAAATCGAGATCGTAGAACATCGGACGCCATGTGAGGCTGTTATCCGTTGTGTGCGTATACTTCTGATTGTAGTAGTCATTGTTGCTGATGTAAGTCTGCATAATCAGATAATCTGTGAAATAGTCCACATCGATCAGCGACATGTATTCATTCCACTTGCTTTCGCTGTTCTTGCTCTTGGACGCGATGGAGAACAGTTGGTTCATCTGCCGGCTGT
Source organism: Bacillota bacterium (assembly GCA_023396555.1). Classification (GTDB taxonomy): domain Bacteria; phylum Bacillota; class Clostridia; order Christensenellales; family SZUA-584; genus SZUA-584. The sequence goes on along the minus strand of JAEWWC010000136.1, from coordinate 2,818 downwards.
CTCCCTTATACGCGTATTTAGTGGACCGCAGGAATTCCACCTTGGCCTGGTCAATACCGAATTTCGCGTTGAGGTAGTCCTCGTTCTGGTTCTCCTTGAATTCGTAAAGCCCCCAATACTTACCGTTGACGTACACCACCGCAAATTTGGACTGCATGTTCAGTATGTTCATTCCGTTGGCGATGGTGTGGAAGTACGCATCGCGCACACAGGTCATCGTGTAGTCCTGCCCCATGTTACGGAGTGACAGCGACTTAAACGTGTTGATATCGTAGTCCTCAAAGAACGGGTAGGTGACGGAAGACAGCCCGTATCCGCCGCGCAGATACAGGTTGATGGACTTCTGCCGGTGTGTGCGCGTACCCGCGCCTGCGATGCGGAAGCCCGCAGGGAAGCGCACGCCCAGCGAGCCGTCCGGTTCATAGTATTCCACGTACCCGGCGCGTTCCCGGTCATCGGAGCGTGACTGGCTTCCTGACACCCAATTAAAATCGCTCTCCGTCATCGACAGGCAGATCACCGGCAGCGAATGTTTTTCTTTCACAAACAAATAGGTAGCAACCGCTTCATCACTGTTCAGCCTGCCCGAAGCAACGGTGATGGCCCGCACCGTCTGCGAGGACGATACCGTTATAGGGCCGCTATACACATGGGAGTTCGCCGTCGGCGTCGAACCGTCCAGCGTGTAGTGTATCTGGGCGTCCGGCGTGGAGGTGCTCATCTCCAGAGATACCGGTTCCGTCTTATAGCCGCCGCTCACAGAAAAAAAAGGAACGGCACAGTAACCGCTCACCGCATTGCCGCCGTTGGCCTCACCTGGCGTCGGATCGGTAAATACGCCCATCGTTCGTGCTGCCGCGTCCCCCACGATGCCTCTTGAGAGGCCGGGGCGCAGCGTGCCCGTTTCTATCTGATCCAGCACCACGCCTGCGGGGCTGGTGAGATACAGCGTCTCACCGGAGTTGCGGATATCCAGAACGCCCGAATCATCCTCTTTCGAATACTCCTTGATCACCGCATAGCCGCCGGAATCCACCGTCTTGGAACCGATCGGCCATTTCATCAGGTCCTGCCGCGAATCGGACAGGCAATAGCCTTTGAGGTCCAGATCACTGTCCCCGCTGTTGTACAGTTCCACCCAGTCCTGCCCTTGGCTCTTCGCTGTGCTCACCGTGGCCACCTCGTTGATCATCAGCCCCGAAGCGGATGCGCCTGAAGCCGCCGCCAGTTCGGCAAAGCCGTGCGCGTCGTTGGGCATCTGCGGCGTGGGCTGTGGGAAGTAGAGCCAGGTCCCGTCGGCGGAAAGCCCGTACGACACGTTCTTCGCGTTCTCCTGCGGCACGTTCGCCGCCTCGAATGTACCCGTGCTCACCTGCGTGAGATATAGCTTTGTCTCTCCCGCCCCCAGCTTGAAGCTGGCATGCAGTTCGCCGTCGTCCGACCGGTCCTTGCCTGACAGGAACACCAGCGTGTATTTGCCTGCTTCCAGTTCGCGGCTGGGCAGACGCCATTTGATCAGACGGTTGCCGTTGTCCGACAGCGCGTAATCAGAAAGGTTTACCGTGCTGTCCGATGCGTTATAAAGCTCCACCCACTCGGAACGCTCGCCGTCCTCATCGATGGCGGAGAATGTGTTATTCAGCAACAGTTCGTTGATGCGCAGATTGCCCGCGGCCTCGGTGAAGGCACCCTGGTCCAGCCCTTCGCCGTTAGCCGCGCCCGGCGTCGGCTGCGTAAAGTAGACCAGACCATTCTGACCCGGTCCGGCGGAAATGCCCGGCACGGTATCCGCATCCCACGTCAGCATGTCCACAATCGTGCCCATGCTGTTTGCCACCGCCAGCGTGGTCTCGCCCGTACCGACGCTGAACGGCAGCTCATCCGCACCCGCCTGCCCGGTAAACCGGAGCACGGTGTATTCGCCCGGCTGAAGCGCGATGTCGGGCATGCGCGCCTTGGTCAGGTTGGACAGGTTCTCCGTGATGTACAGGTTGGACAGCTCTATCGGCTCGTCACCGTCGTTGTAGAGTTCCACCCATCCGTAGGGCTCGTCCTCCGACGCGCTCTCAGGCAGCACCTCTGTGATCTTCAGCGCCACTGTATCGCTGTTTTGCAGTTCCTCCAGCGACGCAAACGAACGGGAGTCGTTGGCCTCGCCCGGCGTGGGTATAAAATACTTGTATGCGCCGTCCGAGGCATCCAATCCCCAAGCCAGGTCCGTCTCCAGCTCAGGCACATTCAGCGTCTGAATCACGCCGTTCGACGATGAAAGCCCCAGCGCAGCGCCGCTCTTGGACAGCTTGAAACCGGTGCACACCACCTCGGCATTCACGCCCTTCGGCTCTGCGCAGCAATAAATAAGCAGGTATTCGCCCGCCTTGATTTCCATGTCCGGGAAGACAAACTGGTTACTCGCATCCTCGGATATCGAGTAGCCCAGCAGATTGATGGCGCTGTCGGAGTTGTTGTAAAGCTCGATCCAGTCCGGCTGTCCATATATAGAATCCACCAGAGAATTGGAGTTGGAGCTCACCACCTCGGATATCACCAGCCCACTGGGCGGCTCCGCAGAGGTCACCACGCTGCAGCCCGCCATTGAGGCTGCCATCAAAACCGATACGCTGATCAGCATGATTCTGTTCAATAACCGTTTTCTCATATCGTTCCCGCTTTTTGTTTATACGTTCTGTTTTCCAGACCGCGCTGTCTATTATAGACGCTTAACGAATATTTAACAATATTCTAAACACGTTTATTATGCAAATTCATACATTTTTCAAAATTTGGTGAACATTTTGTGTGCCGGCGTTATAATAGA
>JAEWWC010000102.1 GCA_023396555.1 Bacillota bacterium | reverse complement strand
ATACTTATCATCTGCCGCGCGAACACGAGCGATTCCTCCTTGTTTCGGTCGGTGATGGAGAAGAGTATCGGTTTATCCGGGCACGGTGTGCACATGCCGGAGGCGACGAACGCCTTCATCAGCGCTGCAAGGAACGTGGTATCCGTGCCCATCACCTCACCGGTGGACTTCATCTCCGGCCCGAGGAAAATATCGACGGTGGTCAGCTTAGAGAAAGAAAACACCGGCGCTTTTACCGTGATCAGTTTGCTCTCCGGATGCAGGCCGGGCTTCATTCCTAAGCCGCTCAGCGTCTCACCCAGCATGATGCGCGTGGCCGCGGCCACCATGGGTACGCCGGTGACCTTGGACAGGACAGGCACGGTGCGGCTGGCGCGTGGGTTAACCTCCAGCACATAAACCCTGTTCTCTTTATCGATCACAAACTGGATGTTGTAAAGTCCTTTAATGCCGAGTTCCACACCGATGCGCTGCGCGTAGTCCACGATGGTGCGCTTTACATGCACCGGCATGTTTTGCGGCGGGTACACAGCGAAGCTGTCTCCCGAGTGGACGCCCGCCCGCTCGATGTGCTCCATCACGCCCACGATCATGGCGCTTGTGCCGTCGCAGATGCCGTCGATCTCGGCTTCCTTGCCCATGATGTATTTGTCGATGAGCACCGGATGCTCCGGCGATATCCTCGCCGCCATCGTCATGTACTCGGTCAGCTCCTGTGTGTTGTACACGATCTCCATTGCACGGCCGCCCAGCACGTAGGACGGGCGCACCAGCACGGGGAATCCGATTTTATCAGCGATCTCCTTCGCACTTTCCAGCGAGAACGCCGTAGCGCCCGCAGGCAGCGGAATATCCAGCTTTTCCAGCACCTTGAGAAAGCGTTCGCGGTCCTCGGCGCGGTCGATGCCGTCCACCGAAGTGCCGAGTATGTTCACGCCCACCTTGGCGAGCGGCGCGGCGAGATTGATCGCCGTCTGGCCGCCGAACTGCACGACCACGCCTTCCGGTTTCTCGCGCTGGATGGCGTCCAGTACGCACTCGCGCGTCAGCGGCTCGAAGTACAGCTTGTCGGACGTGTCGAAGTCGGTGGACACCGTCTCGGGGTTGGAGTTGATGATGATGGATTCATACCCCAGCTTTTTCAGCGCCAGCACCGAATGAACGCTGCAGTAGTCGAACTCGATGCCTTGCCCGATACGGATGGGTCCCGAGCCCAGCACAACCACCTTTTTGCGGCCGCTGTCCCGCGATTCGTCCGCGTCGTCGTAGCAGGAGTAGTAGTACGGCGTTTTGGCCTCGAACTCGCCCGCGCACGTGTCCACCATCTTGTAGGTGGGCAGTATGCCAAAAGCCATGCGCAGCGCCTTGATGGCGGCTTCCTGTGAGCCGATGAGGTTCGCGATATAGCTGTCCCCAAAGCCGTAGCGCTTGCATCGTTTCAGCAGCTCCATCGGCATCGTATCAATAGTATGTTTTTTTAGCTCCTTGCCCAACCGTACGATGTTTTGCAGCTTGCCGATGAAGAACTTGTCGATGCGCGTGATACTGAATATTTCGTCTACCGTCCAGCCGCGCTCCAGCGCTTCGGACACGACGAATATGCGCTCGTCGTCCGGGTTTTTCAGTGAATTCTCGATCTGGGCGTCCGTCCACGCCGCGATGCTTTTCATGCCCAGCTGATAGTCCAGCTTCACGTCCAGACTGTCGATGGCTTTGAGCAGAGATTCCTCAAGGTTGCGGCCGATGGCCATCACTTCGCCGGTGGCCTTCATCTGAGTGCCCAGCGTACGCGTGGCGGTGACGAACTTGTCGAACGGCCAGCGCGGCACCTTGGTGACCACGTAGTCCAGCGCCGGTTCAAAGCAGGCGCACGTTTCGCCGGTGATGGGGTTGGTGATCTCGTCCAGCCCGTAGCCCACGGCGATCTTCGCGGCGGCCCGGGCGATGGGGTAGCCCGTGGCCTTGGACGCCAGCGCCGACGAGCGGCTGACGCGGGGGTTCACTTCGATCACCACGTAGTCGAAATTGTCCGGGTTCAGCGCGTACTGCACGTTGCAACCACCCTCAATGCCGAGTGCCCGGATGATCCGGATGGACGCGCTGCGCAGCATCTGGTATTCCTTGTCCGCCAGCGTCTGCGACGGCGCGACCACGATGCTGTCGCCTGTGTGAATGCCGACGGGGTCGAAGTTCTCCATGTTGCACACGACGATGCAGTTGTCCTTGGCGTCGCGCATCACCTCGTACTCGATCTCCTTATATCCGGCAACGCTCTGCTCCAGCAGCACCTGCCCGATCATCGAGAACGAGAGGCCTTGCGCCGTGATGTTCTTCAGCTGTTCCGTGTTCTGCGCGATACCGCCGCCTGTGCCGCCCAGCGTATAGGCGGGCCGGATGATGATGGGAAAGCCCACCTCTTCGGCAAACGCCACTGCTTCCTCGACGGAAGTGGCGATGACGCTGCGGGCGACTTTCTCGCCGATACGCTCCATCGTTTCCTTAAAAAGCTCGCGGTCTTCCGCCTGCTTGATGGAAGCCAGCGATGTACCCAGTAGCTCGATATTAAGTTCATCCAGTATGCCGCTTTCGTCGAGCTCCACCGCCATGTTGAGGCCGGTCTGGCCGCCCAGTGTGGCGATGATGCCCTGCGGCTTTTCGGCACGCAGTATAACGGAGATTGTGTCTAGGGTGATGGGTTCGATGTACACCCGGTCGGCCATCTCCGCGTCCGTCATGATGGTGGCCGGGTTGGAGTTGATCAGTACCACCTCGAAGCCTTCCTCGCGGAGCGCTTTACAGGCCTGCGTGCCCGAGTAGTCGAACTCCGCCGCCTGTCCGATGACGATGGGCCCCGAACCGATCACCATGATTTTTTTCAAGTCTTCCCGCTTGGGCATTGGATACCTCCTGGGTTTTGGTTTGGTGCTGACCTTTAAGGTCTAAGACCTTGGAGACGCTGCCTCAAACCACCGCTTAAGGGGTGCGCCCCTTAAGAATCCCATAGGGAATGCCATATATATGGCATTCCCGTATTTTCTATAATTCTCACCAAATCCAAGTGAGAGGTTTGATTATATCTTTTGCTTCTTTTCTTTAAGAAAAGAAGCGGGGGTGCGGGGGCAGAGCCCCTGTGGTCTGTCTTGACCTTATCCCAATATCTCTTTTAATGCTGCAATCAAAGCGTCGATGTGAGACGGCTGAATCACATACGGCGGTACGAGGCGCAGCACGTTCTGCCCGGCGGTCGCCGTCACGAACCCAGCTTCCAGCAGCGCCTTTTTGACGTCCAGCGCGGAGACGGAAGCATCGAGATCGACGCCCAGCATCAGCCCGCGCCCGCGAACGTCAGTGATGACGGGGCAGGACGATTGCAGTGCCTTGAGCTGCTCCATGAAATAGTCACCCATATCCGCCACGTGGGAGAGAATATCCGTGTCCAACAGTTTGCAGACGACGTAGTACGCCGCCGCGCAGGCTGTCCGGTTGCCGCCGAACGTGGAACCGTGATCGCCCGGTGCGAACGCCTTGGCTGCTTCACCGCTCGCGAGGAACGCACCGACGGGGAACCCGTTGCCCAGCGACTTGGCCAGCACCACGATGTCGGGTGTTGCACCCAGCGCAGGGGAGGCCAGCAGTGCGCCCGTGCGCCCCATGCCCGTCTGTATTTCGTCGGCGATCATCAGCGCGCCGTGCGCGTCACAAACGCGGCGGATAGCCTGGAAATATCCCGGCGTGACGGGGATGATGCCGCCCTCGCCGAGTATGGGCTCCACCAGCACCGCCGCGGTGCTGTCCGAAACAGCGGCTTCCAGCGCGGCGACGTCGTTTGCCGGCACATAGGTGAATTTGTCGATCAGCGGCTGGAACGCCTCGTGGAACCGAGCCTGCCCGGTAGCTGCCAACGTCGCCAGCGTGCGTCCGTGAAAGCTGCCCTGCATCGTGATGATCTCGGTGCGTGGATTACCCTTACCAAAGTGGTACTTACGCACCAGCTTGAGCGCACCCTCCACCGCCTCCGCGCCGCTGTTGGACAGAAATACGTTATCGTAGCCGGTGGCAGCGCACAGCTTCTCGGCCAGCTTCGCCTGCGTCTCGTTGTAGAAATAGTTGGACACATGCATCAGGCTGTTCACCACATCGGTGAGCGCCTGCTTGTAGCCCGCGTCCGAGTACCCGAGACAGTTGGTCGCGATGCCTGACAGGAAGTCGGTATATTTCTTGCCCGTGCTATCGAACAGGTACACGTCCTCGCCGCGTACGAACTCCACCGGCAGCCGTTTGCCGAACACGGGGGAGAAGTACTGCTCATCCAGTTTTGCGATTTCGTCTATCGTCATGGCTATTACTCCCTGACCATCGTCCCGATGCCGGTGTCGGTGAATATCTCGAGCAGTATCGGGTGGGGGATGGTGCCGTTCAGTATATGCGTACGCTTCACGCCGCTCTTGATAGCCTTGATGCAGCCGTCCACCTTGGGCAGCATGCCGCCGGATATCACGCCGTTGTTGATGTATTTGTAGATCTCGTCGATGGAGATCTCGTAGATCAGCGAATCCGGGTCGTCCGGTACGCTGCGGATGCCGTCGATGTCTGTGAGGAATATCAGCTTCTCGGCAGCCAGCGCCGCGGCGATGTCGCCCGCCACGGTATCCGCGTTGATGTTGAAGCTCTCGCCGTCCTCGCCTACGCCGATGGGCGCGATGACGGGGATGTACTCGTCCTGCGCCAGCGTGTTTAAGAGCTTGGTGTTGATGCTGGTGATTTTGCCCACGCGGCCGTAGTCGAAGCCGTCGTCGCCCAGCAGTTTCTCTGCCTGCAGCAGCATGGCATCCTTGCCGCACAGGCCGATGGCCTTCGCGCCCGCCACGCCCAGCTGCGAGACGATATCCTTGTTGATCTTGCCGGACAACACCATCTGCACGATCTCCATCGTGGCTGGGTCCGTCACGCGCAGGCCGTTGTGGAACTGCGGCTCAATCTCGTACTTCTTCAGCAATGCGTTGATGTCACCGCCGCCGCCGTGCACCACGATGGGGTTAACGCCCACGTATTTGAGCAGCGTGATGTCCTGCATGATCTTCTTGGACAGCTCTTCGGAGAGCATAGCCGCCCCGCCGTATTTGATGACCACCGTCTTGCCGGACAGCCTCCGGATATACGGCAGCGCTTCGATCAATATATTTGCTTTTTCAAAGTATTTATCCATTTTACAAGTACCATCCTGTGTTGTTTAGTCCTTCGGTTTCGTCAAACCCGCAGACGAGATTCATGTTCTGCACCGCCTGGCCCGCCGCGCCCTTGATCAGGTTATCGAGGCAGGACACGACGATGAGGCGGTTTGCGCGCTTGTCGAGCACGTAGCCGATCGCGCAATTGTTGGAGCCGTTCACGTGCTTGAGCTCGGGCAGCTTCCCGCCCGTCACTTGCACGAACGGCTCATCTTTATACATCGCATATGCAGCCGCGATGTCCGCGTCTGTCACGCCCGTCTTGGGCGTCAGGTAGATGGTGGAGAGTATGCCGCGCTTGACGGGCAGCAAGTGGGGTGTGAACGACACCACGACCTCTGTACCTGCCGCGAGGCTGAGTTCCTGCTCGATCTCCGACGTATGCCGATGGGTGGCCACGCCGTAGGCTTTCAGCGATTCATCCACCTCGCAGAAGCTGTTGGCCAGCTTCTCGCTGCGGCCCGCGCCGGTGACGCCCGACTTGGCATCGATGATGATGCCGCCTGGCTCTACGAGGCCACTTTTGAGCAACGGATATACTGCGAGTATGGAGCAGGTGGTGTAGCAGCCCGGGTTGCCGATCAGGAGCGCCTTTTTGATGCGTTCGCGGTACAGCTCCGGCATGCCATATACGCTTTCAGCCAGCAGCTCGGGTGCAGCGTGGGATATCTTATACCATCGCTCATAGACGGAAATATCGTTATATCGGAAGTCACCGGACAGATCGATCACCTTCACGCCCTTGGCGAGCAGCTGTGCCGCCGTCTCAGCGGACGCGCCGTGTGGCAGGCAGGTGAACACGATGTCGCTGTCCTTCGCGACCGAATCGAAATCCAGCTCTTCCAACGTATAATCATTGGAGAAGAAGCTGGGATATAAATTGCTCATCTTCTGACCCGCGAAGCTTTTGGACACTGCGTGCGTCACGGTCACCTGCCAATGAGCGGTGAGTAGCCGCATCAGCTCTGCGCCGGCGTATCCTGTGGCGCCGACCACGCTTGCTTTAACCACAAAAATGGCCTCCTCCTATTGGAATATTTATAATTATACATAAAAATGAATAAAAATGCAACATCTTTTTGGGTAGTCATATAGAAATATTATTATAGAAAAAAATAATTAAAAAAAGTGCTAAAGTTAAAGTTTCTTCTGACCGATATATAGTGTGAATAGGTCTAGGTATACATTAACGGGCCTGTAGAAAACAGAATAATTATCTATCCGATAATAGCAAAACTGCTGAAAAGCAGTGACGCAAAGCCAAGGGTCTAAGGTCAAAGACTATGACAGCCGGTTGCCGAAGAAGATGCTTTAAGATGTCTTTTTTATTTGGCAATGGCCTTTGTGGAGAAGGCATTTTTTAATGCCTGAAGCCGCAAAGAGCCATCACCTGCAATTGACCTGACACCGAAACGAACCGGGCACCCAGAAACGAAGCAGGGCGCTCATCCGGAGATAACAAATGAAAAAGACAAAGGTCAGGTTTTTATACATCATACTCGCGGCATCGCTGATGATCAGCGCGGCCATGGTGGCCGTGGGCGTCTCCAACTCCCGTATCGCCGAAGCAGCAGCTGCCGCGACCCAGACGCCTGCTCAGCAGACCAGCGAAGCCAGCCCGACGGCGGACCCGACGCCAGTGATAACGCCGGAAATGTCACCAGAACTAACAGCGGCACCGAGTCCTGTGGCCACTGAGTATGTAAATACAGTAAACAGCATTGAGGCTGAACCCATTACAGACGCGGAAGCGAGCAACATGGCCATAGCCAGCGAAAATTTGAATAACGCTGCAGGCAGTTCAGTTATAAGCAACGATTCCTCTATACAGAAGATCATGCCGGTTGCACGGGAGTCATTGGTTGAGGACAGCTCGAACAGTATGGCTTACACAATTGAAAATGACCGTTTCGGGATCGACAGCACAGGTGCCAATGCCCGTGCGACAACAGACGGCATCAACGCAGCGCTGAAATGGGCTAAGGATCAGGGCTATACGTCGATCAGGTTTGACAAAGGCACATACATGGTACAGTGCAACTGGCGTAACCGTTACATTGCCCCGACCGACGGCATACTGGTACCCTCGGGGCTCACGCTGGATCTTAACGGTTCCACGTTCAAGATGGAACCCAACAGCTATCCCGAATATACGATATTCGGCATCGTGGATGCAAGCAACGTGACCATAAAGAACGGCACATTAATCGGTGATCTGGACAACCATGTATACGCACCCAGCTCCAAGTCCCCCACGCATGAGTATGGCTTCGGCGTCGTTATATCCGCCAGCCGCAACGTCGTCGTGCGGGACCTCAGAATCAGCAAGACGACGGGCGACGGCATCATCGTGGAGGGCTCCTACTCGGCACTGGCTGACGGCGGAAGCGTATCCACCAATGTTCGGCTGCTGGACAATAAGATATCCAGCTGCCGCCGCCAGGGCATCAGCGTCATCGGCATGAGAGACAGCGAGATCGCCGGTAACGAGATCTATGGTATCAAAGGCACTGATCCGCAGTACGGCATCGATATCGAGAAGGAGCTGGACTACATCGTTGACAAGCTGAAAATACATGACAACGTAATCTACGACTGCTCGGGTGGCGCGATCAGCTGCCATAGCGGCACTGACTACGAGGTATACAATAACGTGGTCAGCGGCAACATACTGACGGTATACTCGACCTACATCAAGGTGTACAACAACACCATCAAGAACAGCTTCATTCAGGTGATGCAAGGCTCCTCCAACATTACGGTAGAAGGCAACATCATGGATGGCAACAGCTGGGTGCAAATCGATTGATTTCCGGAAGCTAAATGCATGTTCTCAAGGCCTCTCGCGGATATAGGAGCGGGGGGCCTTTTACTTTGCAATAGTTTAAAAAGCCAAGTGCAGACCTGTCAGAAAAGCAGGATAAAAGCTGCCGGCGTCTAGGGGGAGAGAAGCTTACGAATTGGACATAGTTGGTTCTCATGCGGAGGAGCATAAACAGAGGGTGATGTATTTCAAGCGGGAAGATGGCAGTGCTGGGACTTTCCAATCTGGCATCAAGCAACTATTTAGTACAATATACTAAATCTGCGAGCCGGTTTCCGTGGCACCGGGATGTCGATGCAGAACTCGCCTGACCAGCATTCTGAAGCCTTTGTTCGTCAGCCAGAGGCCGGCAAAGGCAACAGCTGAGGCTATGGCAGCAGATGCGACGGCGTTTTCAGCCAGCGCCAGCCAGTCTGAACCCAATGCGAGAGTGTTCATAATAAAACCGCTGGCGAAATATGAAACGGCACATAGGGCAGCCACAATCGCCAGCTCGCCATATATCGTTACCTTGCGGCCAAACACATGGCCATAGACCAGACGAAAGTTTCCGGGTTGCAGCACCAGATAAGCGGCGGCGATGGTTCCCGCCAGTACGCCCGTAATGCCGAACGGCGCGGCCAGGGCTACGGAAATCACCAGATTGACAATCGCCTGAGCGATGGTGAACTTTTTGGACTCAGGATACAGCCCTCTTGCGTCGCGCGCGGCATAGATTACCGGCATAAACAGTAAATCCGCCAGCATCAGGCCAAACAGTACAAGAGGGATGGTGGGGATCTGGTATTCCCGGCCGATCCATAGCTCCACAAAAGGGTTGGCCAGCTGCAGAAAGACAGGAACGGTCACGCTGATACAGAAGAACGCGAAAGCAAGCAGCTGCTTGAATGCGTGGTAGCTGTCGTCATCGCCGCGGGTGATTTTAAGCGCCAGTGTCGCGCGCATCCCCTCGATGATCCTATAGATCACGACGTTGGGGTAGGAGATCAGCGTGGCGAATGCGCTGTATATCGTGACGTTTTTCAGGGTGCTGAGCAGCGACAGCACCACACTGTCTGTGTTGCTGGTCACCATGGACGATATCTGATGTGTGTATACGGCCTTGGTCATTTTGGACGCCACATACTCGGGGACAGCGTTCAGGTTGAAGGACGGACCGTACAGCTTTGCTATCAGCCGCCGGTATACCAGTTTGGACAATGCAAGGAAAACCAGATTGACGCAGAGTATCAGAGGCAGAGGCAGCGATGTAAAACGGATCAGCAGTATCTCTGCGACCAGCGTTGCGATGTCTTTCGCGCCCTCCACAATGACCACGATGTATTTCTTTTCCCTGATCTCAATCAGGCAGCGCTCCGGCAGCGTATAGAAGAATGGTGCGCTGATGCGTACACCGATCGCTGCGAGTATCAGCAGCGTATCCCAATACTGAACGCCCTGCTTAAGCAGCAGAGCGGAATAAACAGGAATTACAGCGAGAGCGACCAGCAGCATTTTGCCGGTGACGCGCAGCATGCTCTTTTGCAAACCTGAAAACAGTGCGGATATTTTGGGAAATTCGCCGCCGCTGAGCGGCGCATACATGTGGTATTGATAAGCGGCGGACATGCCCGTCTGGAACAATATCAGATAGGCGCTCATCTGCAGCGCTGCCTGTACGATGCCGTTGATATTATCGCCGTATGCGTCCAGCAGCACGTTGATCCGGTAGAAACTCAATACGCCCTGAATCAGCGCAATGATTATGACTGAGGATGCGGTTTTGACACCCATCTTAGTCTTATTCAATGGTTTCTCCGTCTGACCAAACGGCTTTATGCCGGAGTTGCTTTTCATTATTGGTGTTGGAATCGCTGTTTGCGTGCGCAGGCTGGGTCAGGTGCTCTGTGACCGAGTCATAGATGCGGCATGTTTCGGTTTTCGCGCTTTTCAGAAGATAAGGTTTTACCATATCGAGAGCCCTGCCGCCCATATCGGAGCGCAGCTGCGGAGACCGGTACAGTTCAAGCAACCGGGCTGCCATCTCACGGGCATTTCGGGGTTCCACCAGAAAACCGTTTTCCCCGTCGGTGATCAGATCCACATGGCCTCTGATTCGCGTTGCTACAACGGGCAGGCTGGTAGCCATCGCTTCCACTAGATTAATGCCAAGGCCTTCCCGGACAGATGAGGAGACAGCAACATCCGCAGTGCACAGCAGCTTATCCATATCCGTTCGATATCCCATTAGCCACACGTTGTCTGTGATGCCCATTGACACTGCTGCGAGCTCAAGTTCGGATTGCATTGGGCCTCTCCCCGGCAGAAGCAGCAATATTTGGGGAATTGAATCTTTAAGCATGCTGACGGTTTCCAGCAGCATCGTTTGATTCTTGTCCCGGCTGTATTCTCCGGCGAATATCAGCACGAATGCATCCAGGCTGATGCCATTTCTCATCCGGCTCATTTCCTTGCTTTCAGCTGTTTGCGGCAAAAAACGGGTGACGTCCACACCGACGCCCGGAACTTTATATGTCCCGAGTGCCGGGGCAAGCTCATATCTTGCCGCTGCTGAATAGTCTTCGGAATTGATGGTGATCAGTATGTCGGTATACCGGGAAAGCCATTTCTCAACCACACGGAACAGCGTGGCGGAAACGCGTGGCGCACCCTGATAAAAATGAAAGCCGTGAGCGGTGTAGATCACGACTGTGCCCTTCTTGCGCGCTGCCCTTGCCGCCAGCCGCGTGAGCACGCCCACGACAGGCGTATGACAGTGTATGACATCGTAAGCGTTATCATCGATGATACGCTTCAGCGACCGGTAGCATGCCAGATTCTTTGGTTTGAACGGGCTTCTCTCGAAAGATATCTCATAATGGCGGTCAGCGCAGGGCGGCGGGCTGCCGCTCCCGCAGGCGATATGGACGTCAAAGCCTTTGTCTTTGAAATATTGCATATAGGGAACATGAAAATTGGTCAGGTGACCCATGATCGATGCGGTAAACAGTACCTTCATATCTCCTGCTTCCCGGCAGACTGCGGGAACCTTCCCTGATCCGGTCTTCATGCCTGCATCCTCTGGGATGCATACTCTTCTTGATGCGCCGGCGGATTGAGCGTCACCACCTGCTGCTTTTTGCCCAGCTGCTTTCTGCGGTACTCCGAGAAATCCTCCAGTGGCGTTTCGCCTTCGGGCAGCACGTCCTTGTGCGACAATATGACGCCGAAGGTTTTGAAGAATATCTTCACGTCCAGCTCGAAAGAGATGTTGTCCGCGTATTCCACATCGAGGGCGAAGCGCTCGTCCCAGTTCAGGTTGGCCCGGCCGTTGATCTGGGACAGGCCCGTCAGCCCCGGGCGCACATAGAAACGCCGCCGCTCCGTATCTGAAAACCATTCATAATAGCTAAGCAGCAGCGGGCGGGGCCCGATGAAGCTCATCTTGCCTGTCAGTATGCTGATGAACTGCGGTATCTCGTCCAGGCTCAGCAGGCGTATGATCTTGCCCGGCTTGGTGAGCGTAGAGGCCGTGGCCCAGATGTTCTCGCCGGACAGCTCCCGCTTCATCGTCCTGAACTTGACGATCCGGAACACCTCGCCGTATCTTCCGTTGCGCTCCTGACGGAACAATACGCTGCCATGGATATCGTCCAGCTTGATCGAGAGAATGCAGACAAGCGCGATTGGGCTGAGTATGATGAGCGCCGCAATCGAGAGGGCGATATCGAAGACACGCTTTATGACCCGTTCATAGAAACCGGCTTTATAATTCATTTTCTGTTCCATCACGTATCTCCTTCCTCTCCCTTGAGCAGGGTATATACTGTTAAATCGTAACTTTTACCACTTTTCTTAATGCGCGAATAAAAAATGGCATCCAGCGTGAACCCGGCGGCTTCGGCGCTGGCTGCCGTATCCGTATCGCCACGCAGGCAAAGCAGCGCGATGTGCTCCATGCGCAGGTGCGCAAAAGCACCCTCCGCCAGCAGAGTGAGCGTCTGCACCGTGAGCCCGGCGTCCGCCAGCGCCGCCCAAACGGTGACGCGGCCGTTCCGGTAGTCGATGTCCTGATAGGCGCAGAGGCCGAGTATCTTTCCCGTTTGGCGTTCGGTGACGGCGAAGTAGAAATCGCTCTTCCGGTGCGCCGCGAGGCCCAGCCAGTCAGCAAATGCCATGCCCTGCGCCTTCATCGGCAGGCCGAACAATCTGTTCGCGACATCCGGGGCGTTCAGAATGTCCATAACCGCCGCGCCGTCCTCCGGTTCCAGAGCGCGCAGCTCCAGCGTGTCACTTTGAAACAGCACCGGCTTCACCTGCCTTTTGCAAATAAAGAGCGCGGCTGACGGACCAGGATACGAGATCCGCCCTTGCGCCGTTGCGGTATACGGCCTTGCGCAACACGCCTTCGCGAATGAATCCCGCCTTCTCCAGTATCTTGCGGGAGGCAATGTTGCCCGCCAGATGGTAAGCGTTGACACATTCGAAACCCTTGTCCAAGAACAGGTGGGATAGGAGAGCGCGCACCGCGTCAGCGGCGTAGCCGTGCCCCTGATGCTCACGCAGCACCTTGTAGCCTACCTCGCCGGTCATATTATCCGGGTCGATCTTGGCGACGACGAGACTGCCCACGGACTGGCCGCCCGACTCGATGATGAAGCGCGCAGTGTGCTCGTTCGGAAACACCGTTTCAAACCACTCTCGTTGCTGCCATGCGGATACGGGAAAACCGAAGTCCACGACGGATAGTGCGATCTGCGGGTCGTTGATCAGGTCTCTCAGCAGCTCCATATCCCTGCTTTCAATGCGGCGCAGCGTAACGGCTCCGTACTGTATCATATAGCCATCCTCCGCCGCTTTCTTAAGCTCTGTATCCCGGAAAGAAGCCGGGCCTTTCGGGCTCCGCGACCACTTCGCTTCGCAGCTGCAGCAGCCAGTCATACTTTTCACCGTCAAATATCTTGCGGCCCGTATGGAACCGTGTATCGGCAAACCGGTTGAAGTTGCTTTTGAATTGATAGATATTGTCCTCCGTGGAGCCAAGGCCGCCGCCCAGATGGAACTCGCGTATGCCGTTGTCACAGCCCCACATCGCTTCGGTGTATATGAGCAGCGGCACGGGGGACAGGTGCTGGCACTCGCGCTTCGAGCCCTGCAGATGGCTATGCATCCTGCCGTTACCGTATAGTACCAACTCCATCGCGGCCATCTCATTTCCGCAGGCCGTATAGAATATCATCGCGTTGTCCGGCATCTCGCGGCAAACGCAGTCGAAGAAGTCATGACCAAAAAAGTAATAAGGCTGCGCCTGATTGCGCGCCATTGTGACGGTATACAGCTCCGTGAACTGCGCGAATATCTCCGGAGAATTTCCGATACCCACGCTGAGACCGTCCCGCTGCGCCTTCCTGATACGGTTGTGCGTGCGCGGCTGTATGTTGCCGTCAATGACCGCAGGCGATGACAGATCGAGGTACACTGTCTTTCCCATCTCGATGATTTCGTACATTGGCACGAGGCAGTCATAGTTCCTGAGCAGCGGGTGGAAGCGGACGAATTCGCTGACGATATTGTTTTCCCGACAGTATGCGCCGTACGCTGCGCCGAGCTTTTGCACCGCGGCCTCGGAGCGGTCTCCCTCCAGCAGCCAGCCGCCGTAGCCGTAAGGCGTGGCAAGGTCGAAATATGTTCCGCCCGGCAGCACGCCCGAAAACTGCGGAGCGCCTGCGATATCACGCTTCATCGCCACATTGACGCCACGGGTATCCGGCGACTCATAATAAAAAAGCAAAGGCTCGCCGTCACCGTGCAGATGGAATGCCTTTGTGTATTGCGGCAGATAGTAAACGTCGTGATTCTCGAATGCTCTGACCGCGCCGAGCCACTGCTCTTCGTCGTCCAGACCTATCACTTTCAGCATATGTCGCCCCCAATGTGTATAAAACCTATATCGAATCATTTTGCGCCGACTTTAAGCCCCGCGTGTGTTTTTTACGGTTCCGTCTCCTCGCGTGCGCCACGGCCCAGCGTATTGCCGAACAGTTCGATGTTGTCGGCCTCGGGATAGACGGCCAGCAGGCCCTCCTCAATCAGGTTGCTGTGAATCTTCACATTATGGGACTTGACGGCCAGCACGCTGCCCCGGCAGGCGTTGCCGTACGCCTGATAGTTGGCGCCGCTGTGGCAGCTGATCGCGCCGCCCGCGCATCCGGCGATCACGTTGTGGTGTATCTCGAGGTTGTCAACGATGTAGTCCATCTCCGGTTCTACGTCGATGCCGAACTGCGGGTTCGTGCCTTTGATCAGGCTGATGCGGTTGTGCGCAATCTCGCTGTCCACCGCGCCGATCACGCTGATACCCTGTCTGCGGCAGTCGGATATATTGCAGCCCAATATGCGGACGCGGGAGGACACCATGCCGCCTTCGGCCATCGGCTTATACGAACCCTCCAGTATGATGCCGTCGCCTGTCATGCCGCGGATGGTGACGCCTTGGATCAGCACGTTGCTGCCGGCGGACACGCAGATGCCAAAGCCGAACTCATGCGAAGGGGAGTATTGGCTGGGCGTGTAGGTGTGGCTATCCTTGTCGCCAACAAGCGTACCGCCCAGTATCGTCACGTCGCTTTCGCCCACGATGCCGAATATCGTGTATTCGGGATAGCTGTTGGGCTCGATGACGAATTCAGAGTCCCCGAGGTCCAGTGTCAGCCCCGAAGGCACCAGTATGCCGTCCGTGGGCGCCTTGAACCGGTTTCGCCATTCACACCGTATCAGGTACGTACCCCTCTCAAAACGGATGAAGTTTATGCCCTGTTCCTGCGCCCAGCGCAGGGCGGCGTTGATGCCGTCCGTGGTGGCGCGTGCGTTGCCGCCTTCGTTGTCGATGCCGAAACGCTCATTCTCCACTGTGTACCACTCTGCGTTCACCGGCTCTGTGAAGCCCTGAAAGCTGCCTGTGCCGTGGGAAGACAGGAACTCCAGCGCGTCCAACCGTTCGTGCAGTTGGTAAATGTACACGCCCAGCGCCGCGAGTATCACGACGAACGCCGCCAGCATCAGGTTCAGTGGCCTAAAGTATTTGCTTTTCAGCAGCTTCAGCCTGCTTTTTATATCGCCCATCACTGTTTAGATAACCCGGTTGAGCCTTCTTGAAAACAGAAAACGCATCAGATAGCCGGGAAAATAGACAGGGAACAGCATCGAACGGGACAGCCGCAGCCGCATTAGCTGGCGCACGGTGACACGGCGCGCCAGCAGGTGTTTGATGGCGGACACGAAATACCGCTGAACGACAGTATGTTTGAAGTATCCGCGGGGAAACACGTGGTGCTGCCCGTTGGCCGCGAGCAGTCGGCATGCCCACGCTTCAATCTCCGCAAGGCCGACGTCTGGGTTTGCGCTTTCGGTACAGAAGCTGACATGGATCAGCGCTTCACGGTCATCCGGGACGATGCCCAGCAGATGAAGCTGGTCCGCGCGGATTCGGCGCGCGCTGTCAAGCTGTTTACCGCTTGAGGCGGAGGATATCTGCAGATCGTGTACACGGTATTGGAGTAACACATGAGGGTATTCGCAAATACGGCCAAGGGACGCGTTTCGGGACCAAAACTCGTAGTCCTCGGCGGCGCGGTAATCCAGGCTGTCCTCATAGCGAAGCGAATACTGATTGATAAAGGATGTCCGGAACATCACAGTGGGATGTACAATAGGACAACCGAAAAAGATCTCCGTTCTCATATGCTCGGGGTTGGTCAGGTGCGGGGCGAACACACCCGCCTTTTTGCCGAATATACGGGCCTGTGCGCACAGAATATCGATGTCGTGGCGGCGTCGCATAAACCGCACTTGTCTTTCAATGCGCCGGGGCAGGCTGATGTCGTCCGAATCCATACGGCAGATGTATTCACCCTTTGCCGCATCCATCCCCCGGTTCATCGTGTAAGCGATGTGGCGGTTGATCTCGTTGCGCAGCAGCGTGATCCGACTGTCCTTGTAGGAAGAAATCACGTCCACGTCGTTCCCTATGGAAGCGTCGTCGATGATAATCAGCTCGATGTTGGTATATGTCTGGGAGAGTATACTTTCGATGGCGCGCCTCAAATACGGCTCCGGCGTGTTGTAGTTGGGCATCAAGACGGAGACAAGAGGTCCTCTAAAAAATGATTTGTTGCGTTTATCCACTTTATTCATCACATTTCGCGAAATTTCGCTAAATTATAGCATACTCAGGAAATGAACGTCAAATATGCTCTTGTACGGCAATACGTCACCGTAGTTACTGATGGCCGTGTTGAACACCCACAGGCCGGTGACCACCAGCGCGACGTACGCGCCCATGCGGTATTGCCCACCCCGTGTGGGCATACTCCGCACCAGCGCAGGCAGCAATACGATCCACGACACGGCGAAATACAACGATAGCCGGTTCAGCACGTCCAGTATGTACCCAAGGTAGCTGAAAACGATCTCAAAAACCGCCATGATGATCCAGAAGCGGTTGCGCTCGTCGTGCGCCACCAGCTGTTTGCGGAACAGCAGTATGGGGACGATGATGGGCGCGCGCAGCAGCATCAGACCGATGCGCAGCACCGCGTCCGGCTGAGAGCCCGACTCCTGCAGGTACAGAAAGCGTATGCGGTCGAACAGCGACCCGAACACGGAGCCCAGCACAAACAGCAGCACCAGGCCGGAGAACATGATGATGCGCACATTTCGCTCATACCGCTTTGTGCCGCGGAACAGCCAGAACGGCAGCACGATGAGCGCCGTGTAGTGAAACATCAGCGCGAGGAACATCCACAGCGCCGCTTTTTTGTAGTTGTGAGCGAACACGTGGCGCGTGGCGTAGAACATGATGGCGACCGAGATCATCTGGCGCATGATGTTGAGCGTGGTGGAGAACATCAGCATCAGGAACACGAACACAGCCAGCATCACGGATATCTTCTCGTGGTAGTCTTCAAGCGCGCGGTAGATGAAGCCCAACAGCAGCAGGGCGGAAATGAAGAATATGGGCAGCGGGTTACCAAATATCGCCTTGACGATCAGGTTCATCAGCACGTACAGCGGTTCCACCTCGAGCAGCTGCTGCACCCACTGGCTGGAGGTACTGATGCTGTTGATGGCTTCGTACAGGCTGATGTACGTCTTGTAGTCCGTGCCCACCTCCCAGCGGAAGGAGGACAGCAGAAAAGGTACGAGGAAGGATAGCAGTAAAAACACGCGGTGAGGGCGGCTGGTCTGCGTAAAGGTGGGCGAAAGCTGTACCGGACGGGTGGGGCGCTGATATACCTGCGCTATTCCAGCCAGCACCACCGCCAGTGCAAAGCACCCTGCATACAGCAATATGGATGAGATGTACTGCATCTGAATGCTCATGGCGATTCCGGTCCCGGTTCCACGCCATAAAGCCGGAGTATCTGCGCCGAGTTGGTCTTAACGTCGTAGCCGCGGTGCCTGACCGCGTGGATGCGCGTCGCGGCGCCGGGGCGGACGGCGGAGTCCATGAAGGATACGGCGGCAGCCGCCCATGCGGACGCGCCGGATGAGAGCGGCAATGCGCGGAACAGCCCGAGGCCCATGTCCGCCGTATCCGGTACGCCGGAGGAAACGAGCACGGGCGTACCTGCGGCCTGCGCTTCCAACGCCGCGAGCGAGAAACCCTCTGTATACGACGGCACGACGGCCAGATCCAGACACTGCATCAGCTGAGGCACGTCGCTCCGTACGCCGAGGAAGAACACGGTATCTATCAACCCCAGTTGCTCGGCGCGGTGGGACAGCTTGTCCAGCATGGCGCCCGTGCCGATGTAAACGAAACGAAGATTCAACCCCGCCTTGCGCGCTTCGGCGGCGATGTCCAGCACGAAGCCGGGATTCTTCTCGGGGCTGAGGCGGCCCACGCAGCCGACGATGCGCGAGCTTAAGTCCGCGCTGCAGGAGTGCCGGAGTTCCGCCCTCACTTCCGGCGGGCAGTCCGCGAAACCGGACAGGTCGATACCGTTGGGGATCACGGTGACGAGGCCGTGCTGCACGGCCCGCACCCCAAACGTGGACAACGCGGCGTTTTCACTGCACGCACATCGCCGTGTCGCGTTGCGATCAATCAGCGCGCGTCCCAGCTGCTTCTTCAGTACGAACAACGGGGAACGGATATAGCGTGTGTCGGAGTGTGCATGGCAGATGCGGATGGGTACACCCGCCTGTTTGGCGGCCAGCGCGCAGAAGCCGGACTGGTAGTCGGTGTGCGCGTGGATGGCGGCATACGGCCCATGCTGCTCTATGATACCGCGTATTTGCCGCACAAAGCCGGACATGCCCGATTCGCTCAGGAAAGGGATGCGGAACACGCGCCCGCCCAGCTGCTCGATCTCCGCGCCGAAATCGTCGTCGCCCAGCTCGTGCGCCACGAAGTCGAACTGTATCTGCTCCCGGTCCAGCTCGCGGTACAGGTTCATCACCATCACGGCGACACCCGCCCGCATCGTGGACGAGAGTATGTGCAGCACCCGCGCCGCCATCAGACAGTACCGTCCTTCGCGGTCTGCCGGTTCTGCTGGAGACGGCGTTTGAGCCTGCCGGGCAAGAGCGCCACGGCGAGCGGCTTTAACACATAAGGGAGCCCCGCGGGCATCAGGCCGAGCGCCTTGAACCCGTGGAGCCGTATTTTCATTTCGTTGACGCGGTGAGCAAAGCGGACGCGGCGTGGTACGCGGCTGTCGCGGTAGCGCAGCAGCGGCTCGGCAAGGTTGTACCCCGCAAAGCCGTGCGCGTACAGGCGCATGAACAGGTCGTAGTCCTCCGTGCGAACGGTGTCGCGGCAGACGCGGTAGCCGCCCACGGCTTTCAGCGCGTCCCGGCGCATCATGACGGCGGGGTGGATGAACTGGCTGCCCCAGAGGAAATCCTTCTTCTGCGGCACGGTGTTGCCGGAACGTTCGCCCCAGTCGCCCGCATCGTCGAACAACGAGCACGCGCTGCCGACGATAGCGTATTCAGGATGGCTGTCCAGAAACGCCGCCTGCTTTTCGAAGCGTTCGGATAGCGACACGTCGTCGCCGTCCATCCGCGCGATGTATTGCCCTTGAGCCTGCGCCAGCGCGAGGTTCAGCGACGCGGCCAGCCCCAGATTTTGCGCATTGGAAAAAAGCCGGATGCGGCTGTCGCGCAGCGCCCAGCTTTTCAGCTTTTGTGCCGTACCGTCCGTGGAAGAGTCGTCCCACAGTATCAGCTCCCAGTCGGCGTAAGTCTGACCCGCGATGGAAGCGATACTGGCATCCACGGTGGCTTCGTTGTTATAGACGGACATCAGCACCGACACATTTGGACTCATCGGTTCCCTTCCTTTGTTCCGGCTTCTGCTCCGGCGCGACTTCGATGGGCAGATAGGTCTTGCCGTAGCGGCGCGGCACGAAGTTCCATACGCAATAAACGGGCCGCTCCTCCGCGCGGGACAGCAGCGAGACGGAGGCGTCCACATTCTCCTGAGTACTCATGCCAAAGCCGCATACCAGCAGCGTCGCGTCCATGCCTACGGCAAAGCCGGACATCTGTATGTTGGACAGCAGCGGCGGGCAGTCCACCAACACCATCGAATATTTTTTAGTCTCTTTGGCGAGCGTGCCGGATATCGGGCCGTCGAAGTCCGGGTTGGTTTCCCGGTCGTCCCAGGTGAACACGCACCGGTCCACGCCGGGCGACAGCGGTACGATCACCGATTCGCTCTGCAAGAAGCGCTTGTTCTGCGGGCTCTGTATCACCACGATCAGAGTCTTCATCTGTATGCCGGACAGCACCTGCGCGACCTCTTCCGTCACTGTGCTGTTGCCGCACTGGGCGGTGGGGGATATGCACATGATGAGCTTGTGGCCTTGCGTTTCCAACAGCTTTTTGAGGAACATCGCGATGGCCGTTACCTGCTGGCGGCGGTCGTCCGTCTGCTCCGGCTTGACAGCCGTCTGGCGGCTGACGAAGCCGATGACGCGAACGTCGCCGTTGTAACGGACTGCTTTTATATCGTAGATACGCTTGTCGAAGCTGCCGATCAGGAAAGACACGAACGCCCCCGCGACAGCGCCTGCCAGCGCACCCATCAGGAATACCATGTATGTCTGCGCGCGGCTGGCCGCCGGTATGCCACCATTTGGCTCTGCATTTTCCAGCCATTTGATGGTACCCGCCTTGGCGGAATGCGTGACGGCGAACGACAGGTTCGCTTTCAGAGCTTCCAGTATCTCGTACGCCTGCTCCTTATTGTCCCACTCCACGTGCACTGTGACGGCCACGCTGGTGTCGCTGAAATCAGCAGAAATCGCATTGTCCAGCGCGCTGATGGATACGTCGAAGCCGACGGATTTGGAGACGGCCTCGAGTACCTCCTCGTGTTTGACGAACGACTGGGACACCACGACACTGTAATTGACGGGAGCCGTTTCCGCTTCGGTGATTGTCTGCACAGCCGGAATGAACGTGGCGGACACGCGGTAGGTGGAGTAGTATTGATACCAGTACAGCGCGGAAATACCAACAGCAAACACAACGGCAAAAACGGCAACGAAAAACCATCTCCGGAAAATGGTTTCCAGAATGCTTCTTACCGAATAGCGTGTCATTCCCATCGACGGTTCCAAGTTCCGTGCATCCTCCCCGCGTTTAATCTATCCTGCGGTCCTGCAAGGACGGGACGAGCTTACGGATATGCTCGTACGCCTTGCCGTATTCCTTCTGCTCGATCACTTCTATGAGATCCTTTATGACGTTATCCTGCTCGCATTTGGGCTGACAACCGTTGGATTTGAGCATGAATATCTTGTTGCTGGACGTTTTGACCACCGTTTCCTCCGGTAGCCGCAGCTCTTCGTGCATCTTCTCACCTGGTCGCAAACCGGTCACCTCTATCTGGATGTCCTTGCCCGGTTCCAGACCAGAGAGCTGTATCATCGTGGTCGCGAGGTCATAAATGCGGATGGGCTCGCCCATATCCAGCACGAATATCTCCCCGCCCTTCAAGATAGAGGCGGATTCCAGCACCAGCTGCACCGCTTCGGGTATCGTCATGAAGTAGCGGGTGATGTCCGTATGTGTCACCGTCAGGGGGCCGCCTGCCCGGAGCTGCTTCTGGAATATCGGTATCACGCTGGAGTGGCTGCCCAGCACGTTGCCGAAACGCACCGCGGCAAAAAGCGTGCTGCTGTCCAGCCGGCTCTTCTGCTGGATAATAAGCTCGGTCACGCGCTTGGTGGCGCCCATGATATTGGTGGGGTTCACGGCCTTGTCGGTGGATATCAGCATGAAGCGTTTAACGTTATGCGCGAGGCTGGCCTCCACGACGTTCTTCGTCCCGATGACGTTGTTGAGCAGCGCCTCGCGGAAGTTGCCCTCCATCATGGGCACATGCTTGTGCGCGGCGGCGTGGAACACGACATCCGGTTTGTATTTGGCGAAAACTGTGTTCAGTATATCCTTATCCCTGATCGAGATCAAGCATATTTCAAACGAGGACTCATGATACTTCTGCTTGAGCTCCAGCGAGATATCGAACAGGCCGTTCTCATTGAAGTCCACGATCACCAGCAGGCGCGGTCTGTAGTTCATGAGCTGGCGGCACATCTCGGAGCCGATGGAGCCGGCACCGCCCGTGACGAGCACCACTTTGTCTTTGACCATCTCGCTCACGCTCTCAAGGTCCAGCCGTACCACCTCGCGCTGCAGCAGGTCTTCCACGCGCACCTCGTTGATGGTGGACTTCGCCAGTCCCTCGAACGCGAGGTTGGACATATTGCCGAACCGCTTCACGGTGCAGCCCGCGTCGCGGCACAGGTTGAATATCTCGCGGATGGTGCTGTTATCCACAAACGGTATCGCGATGATGATGACCTCCGCGCCAAACTTCTTGGCGGCATACGGGATGAGCATGCGCGGGCCTACCACCAGCAGCCCCTTGACGCGCTTGCGCTCTAGACGGGGGTCGTCGTCGATGAAGGCGACAGGGCGAAGCTGCTTGGACGGGTCCTGGTTGAGCATGTCCACCAGATACTTGCCTGCGTTGCCCGCGCCGAATATGATGGCGCGCTTGACCTCCGTCTTCCTGTCCGTGTTCAGCAGGCGGTAAATTGCGTGGTACGCCCCCAGCGCGAGCAGGCGGTAAAGGCCGCAGAAAGCGCCGCTGTATATCAGCAGATTAAGTGTGAAGCGGAAGGGCAGCGGCTGCCCCACCATAGCCATGAACACTGCGATAATCAGGTGGGAGATAACGACCGCACCGCAGAGTTTGATCGCGCTGATCAGCGAATAGTCCCGAAGCTGCTCATCGTAGCACCGCAGCAGCAGAAAGGTGAATACGTTGATGACGATATACGCGATGATCAGCAGCCGGTGCAGCATCAGCAGCGAACCGAGATCCGGGGCGGGTGCGAGCGACGGCAGCGTCAGCAGCAGCACGGCGGCCAGACACAGCACGTCCAGTATAAACACAATGGCTTTTTGAATTGTCTGTTTTATTAGCAAAGCGGCCTCCGCAATGATTCGCCTTCGGACTGTTAATAGATACGGTAGGCGGTCGGGATATCGAACGACGCACAACACGAGCCGCCTATCAAAAACTTTTCCAGATCCAGCGTTACTTCATTTCCTTCATATAAATAGTAGAATCGGACCAAAACACCTTTTTGATTAATGTAATATGCGTAAACGGTACCATCTTTGTAAATCTCGATGCGCTCTACCTGATTGCCGTCGATAAGCTCCCCCGATCGCCGAACGATCTTGCCGTCTATCGCGCCGATCAGGTTCTCGTCCAGGAAGTCAAACTTGAGCAGATCCTCCTGCACCGTTTTGGCGGTATCGTCCACCAGCAGGTAGTGCCCGTCCTGATAGATCTGCCGGTAATCGTGGTCGTACTGCACCGTTCTGATCACAAAATCGTCTCCGTCCACGGTGCACGCCACCTCCATGCGGTAAGACCCGTCCTGTCCGGACACGCTCTTATAACCGAAGAAGCCGTAATAGTCCGACGCGGCGAGATCCGCCAGAAACGGTATGCTGAGGCCGGTTTCGGCGTTTGTGTCCGCGTTGCCGGACGCCGCTGATTTGGACGCGGCAAGCGTGCCCATCACGCGGCTGATATTGGGGGCAAGAAACACGGTCATGGCAACCAGCAGCACGGCGCAGACGGCTATCTTGACGGGTGTGCTCAAACGCTTCATACGCATGCCTCCGCGGAGCCTGCCGCGCACGCACAACCGATAAAGCAGCCTCTGATAATGTCGATGATTATGTCCTGAGCATCCTCATCCAGCGAAGAACCTGACGGCAGGCACAGCGCATTTTCAAACAAGCGCTGGCCAACGGGCTTTCCGCTGCCGGCGGAGAAAAAACGACGGTCCCGGTAAACCGGCTGCATGTGCATCGGCTTCCAGTAAGGCCGGGTTTCGATGTTCCGGCGGCTGAGCGCATCGGCGACCTGCGATACAGACATGCCGCAGCCTGGCTCCAGCACCATCACGGTCAGCCAGAAGTTGGGTTCCGCACCGTCAATCACAGGGTTGAAGCTGACAGGGAGCCCGCCCAGCCCTTGCCGGTAGCGGCGGTATATGCCGCGCCGTATGCGCACGTACTCATCCAGCGACTCCATCTGGCCGCGGCCGATGCCGGCGCATATATTGGACAGCCGGTAGTTGTAGCCGATCTCCCTGTGTTCGTAATGCGGCACGTTTTCCCGTGCCTGCGTGGCCCAGAACTTCATTTTCTGTATCGCCTGTGCGTCATGAGCCAGCACCATACCGCCTGACGACGTGGTGATGATCTTGTTGGCGTTGAACGACAGTATGTTCAGCGTGCCAAAGGTACCGCACATGCGGCCTTTATAAGAAGCGCCCAACGCCTCGGCAGCATCCTCTATGACGGTGACGCCAAACTCGGCGCACACGCTTAAAATGCGGTCATAGTCAGCGGGAAGGCCGTACAGATCTACGACCACGACGGCCTTCGGAAGTCTTCCGGCTTTTTTATATTGGTAAAGTGCGGATTCCAGCAGCGCCGGGTCCATACACCAGCTTTCCATATCAGAATCGATAAAAACGGGTTCCGCCTGCAGATAGGTGATGGGGTTGCAGCTGGCCGCGAACGTGACGTCGGAACACAATACTGTGTCGCCCGGCATAACGCCTGCATATAGCAAAGCCAGATGCATGGCCGCAGTGCCCGAGCTGACTGCGAGCGCTCCGGGTATTCCCACATGGCGTTTCACAGCATCTTCAAACGCATCGATATTCTCGCCTAAAGGTGCAATCCAGTTGCTCTGGAAAGCCTGCTGTATGTATTCGATTTCCCGACCGTTCATATTCGGCGGAGACAGATAGACCCTGCTGTCCACTAAAAGCCCACTTTCTGATCCGTTGCTACGGAATTTGTATACTTAATGAATAAAATCCTGTATGCCTCGTTTTTTCATACTATAAATAACCACAAAACGGGAATTCAAACAAAGGCATTGGGAGCGTTCCGGAAAGGTTAAAGTCATTTTCTCGGTATCCGAAACGGTAAAGAACGGTGTAGTCACAAACATATACGATTGTTGTTAGCGGGGGTCGACAAGGCATTTTTCCGGAAAATTCAGACGGCAGCGGTGCGTAAAAACGAACAAGTTCTATCTGTCGATATTATTAATGAATCGTTATGCAGCCTGCCCAATCTAAGGAGGCTGAATTTATCGTAAGAAAGCCAAAATAATAATTCTAAAATGAATAATTATACTTCGAGATACAACTTCTTTTTTTCGAATAACGACAATAGATTTCTGCCAAAATAACATCGGACATTCGCACGATTTTAAAGGGGGGAAGATCTATGAAAAAAGTGATTTTATTGTTGTCCGTGCTGGCGGTTATTGCTGTCGGCTGGTTTTTGTATTTTAACAAAGGGGAAGCATCCAAAAATGTCAGTATATATGAAGTGACCAACGGCAATCTCGAAAATGCGCTGGAGTTTTCAGGCGAGGTCGTTTGTACGAACATGTACAGTGTCATGAGCGAAACAGGAGGAACAGTTTCGCATTTCTATGTGTCTGAAGGCAGCCACGTCAAATCGGGAGATTATCTGTTTGATCTGGATGCGTCCACATTGAAAACCAAGTTGGAGGAGGCGAAGCTGCGATATGAAGCGCTCAAATCAGTCTCAGCACAAACGGTGATGGCCCAGCAGGGTTCCTACACTTCGTCTATACAACAGCAGAAGGCTGCTGTGGCTCTGGCTCTGTCTCAGACGACCGGTTATGATCTGGAATCTTTCAACGAAGCGCTGGGCAGTGAAGCGGGGGAACAGGCTGCGGCCGCGGCTGCATCAATCAGTGAAAAGTTAAGTGATCTGCAGAATCTGGAGGGTACGGAGGAGTATTCCGTACTGGATACCGATACGCAGTTGAAGCTGTCGGAGCTGGCTGTCACGCAGCTGGAAAACGCTGTGGCTGACATGAGCTATAAAAGCCGTATAGACGGGACGGTGCTGGCTGTCAATGTACACAAAGGAGAGGTGCTCGCACCCGGCATTCCGGCCATGGTGATCGCGGATACGGACAGTACTGACATTACCGGCTATGTCTATGAGAAGGACGTGGGAGATCTGAAGGCGGATATGGATGTCAAAATCATCACGGAAGCGGGCAGTTATTACGGAAAGCTGACCGACATCGGCAAAGCCGCAGCCGACATTGGAGAAACGGCAACGTTCGATACCATGACAAAGGTCACGGTCACTCCCAACGGAGGATTCAAGAAGATGCCGGGTGCCGTTGTGGATTTGAAGATCGTACTCAGCGCGAAGAAGAATGTGCTAATGATACCGCTGGACTGCTTGACGAAGGATGGATGTGTTTACGTCGTGGGAGAGAAAGATACTCTGGAGAAACGGGCGGTCAGGACTGGCTTCAAGGATATGTTCAACGTCGAGGTGCTGGAAGGGCTGTCCGAGGGTGAAATCATCGTCATGTCACCGGATGGTATGGAGGAGGGGGAGCATGTCAGCTATGATCGAGGTTAAAAATCTTTGCAAAACGTATGGCCGGGGTGAGGCACGTGTGCATGCACTGCAGGGTATTACTCTTCAGATCAGGCCGGGCGGATTTCTGGCGGTAATGGGGCCGTCGGGCTCCGGCAAGACAACGTTGATGAATATACTGGGGTGCATTGACACGCAGACAAATGGGGACTACATTTTCGCGGGCACGGATGTACGGCGGCTGACCAACCAGGCCAAGGTGTATTTACGCAACCGGCGCATAGGATTCATATTCCAGTCGTTCTATCTGCTGCCATCTCTGACGGCTCGGCAGAACATTGAACTGCCCATGGTGTATTCGGGCATATCGCCCAAAGAACGGCACAAGAAGTCTGCCGAACTGCTGGAGATGACCGGCCTTGCAGGGCGTGCCAATCATCTGCCGTCTGAGCTGTCCGGCGGGCAGCGGCAGCGCGTGGCCATTGCGCGGGCGCTGGTCAATAACCCCAGCCTGATACTTGCGGATGAGCCCACCGGAAACCTGGACAGCCGAACCGGCGACGATATCATGCGGATACTCATGAGCTTGAATGAAAGCGGCGCGACCATCGTGCTGATCACGCATGAGAGGCACGTGGCGGACAGCGCAAAGGAGTTGATCGTTCTCAAAGACGGAAACGTGGTGGCGGAGGCATGAGATTCAACGATTATCTGGGCATTGCGATGCACCAGCTGAAAAAGAACCGATTGCGTACAATACTGACCGTGATGGGCATTATGATCGGCATTGCGTCCATGATCACCGTGATCTCCGTGGGCAATGGCGGTCAGCAGATGATTAACGATGAGCTTTTGAAGTTTGGGATCAACCGCATCTGGCTGTTCCCCAACGATCTGCGCGGACCTAATGAACTGCTGACGATGACGGACGTTCAGATGCTGCAGAAGGTACGTGACGTGAAGGATGTGGCGCCGTCGGCTTACGAAAAGGGCTTCCTGTCCAACGCGGAGAAAAAGATCGTGGCAGACATCGTAGGCACCAGCGAGGCGCTTTTTAACATGGAGCAGATGTCCTTCTTGGAAGGGCACGGTCTGACGCAGAACGACATCCAGTATTCGCGTCAGGTAGTGGTGTTGAGCGAAGAGGCCCGGGATGAACTGTTCGGTGATGAAAAAGCGGTGGGGCAGAAGGTGAGCATCAACGGACAGAAGTTCACCGTGGTGGGCGTGGAAGACGAGGATCAATCGATATACGCATCGTTCTTTTCGGGCAAATGCTATATACCTGTATCCACCTACAGCCTGATGTTCTCCAGCAGCAACGTGGATGAGATATCCGTAACCGCGATGAACACCGAAACGCTGGACCGCGTGGTGGACGACAGTGTAGCCCTGCTGCTTGCCAAATACGGGGAAGGCTCCATCAAGATCATCAACCTGACCCAGGAACTGGAGAACGCTCAGAATATACTGGACATATTCAAGACGGTGGTGAGTGCTGTGGCCGCCATTGCGCTATTGGTGGGGGGCATCGGCATCATGAACATCATGCTGGTCACCGTTAAGGAGCGCACGCGCGAAATCGGCATACGCAAGGCGTTGGGAGCGGGTGAACACCACATACTGGGGCAGTTTCTCGCCGAGGCGCTGTTTTACGCGATGCTGGGTGGGATGCTCGGCATTATTGTCGGCGTACTGCTGACCAATCTCGCAGGCAGCGTGCTGGGCATACAGGCTGAAGTGTCCGGTGCGGCGGCAACGCTGAGTGTACTGTTCTCCGCTACAGTCGGTATCGTATTCGGACTGATGCCCGCGTATAAGGCGTCCAAGCTGAACCCCGTGGAGGCGCTGCGGCACGAATAGAATATATGCTGATATAGACATGCACGCCCCGGCAGCTTTGGCTCGGGGTGTTGTTATTTTTAATATCCCTCCCTCAGTCACCTTCGTCGAAAGCTCCCTCCGTCTGAGGGAGCCAATTACCGGTAAACGTCATAAGAAGCCTCGCTCGGTCGAGGGAGGTGAAAGGCGCAGCTTGACGGAGGGAGTGACCTGCGCAGCCCCTCAAAGCTTATACTGCCACGGTGGGCATCGTGTTCGGACTGATCCGGCTTACAAGGCGTCCAAGCTGAACCCCGTAGAGGCGCTACGGCACGATTGATAGGGTGCCTAATATGCAACAATCCTGAAAGCATTGCTTGCGGGGTTGTTTTTATGTTGGATGATTATCTATTCTTTGACCAAGGCGGATAAGAGAGAATACTCTGTCCGCCGCGCGCTTCATCAGTTCCGCCGCATTCTGTATACATTCGTCCAGCGGCATCGGCGCGTCGGGCAGCGGCACGATCGCGCTGACGCCCAGGTCATAGAGCGCTTTGGCACCGTCGCCTACGCCGCCGGCAATCACGACAACGGGAACATCGGCGGCCTTTGCACAGTGCGCCACGCCGTGGATCGCTTTGCCGAAAGCCGACTGGGCATCCACCCGCCCTTCGCCGGTGATCACGATATCGGCCCCCCGGACCAATTCGCCAAACCTGACAAGGCTCAGCACCGAGTCAATGCCGCGGCAAAGCTCGGCTCCGGCAAATACATGCAGCGCCGCGCCGATACCGCCCGCCGCACCCGCGCCCGGCATGGTGGTGATCTCACGCCCGGAGAAGGCGTCGAGTATGCGCCCGAAGCCGATCATGCCGGCCTCCAGCCGCTCAAGCTGCGCAGGGCTCCCGCCCTTCTGCGGGCCGTACACATAGGTGGCGCCATGCTCCCCGGTCAGGGGGTTGGTGACGTCGCACATCACCGTGATTTTGACATCCTGGAGACGCGGGTCCAGCGCGGAGGCATCCATGCGCGCCACATTGATCAGCTCCTTGCCGCACATTCTGCCGATTTGGCTGCCGTCCCCGCGGATAAACCGCATTCCCAGTGCCTGCAGCGCACCGGTACCGCAGTCGTTGGTAGCGCTGCCGCCGATACCGACGAGTATATCCGTAAAACCGTCATCCAGCACCTTTTTGATCAGGTCGCCGGTGCCGTGGGATGATGTCTCAAACGGGTTGCGTTCTTCATCGGTCAGCAGCGCAAGACCGCTCGCTTCCGACATGCCGATCACGGCGACACCGTTCGCTTCGCCGTAAATACATTCACGCATCCGCCCCAACGGGTCCCGCGCGTGCGTTCTGATGACACGTCCTTTCGTGGCACACACCAGCGCATCCACGGTACCGTCGCCGCCGTCCGCGATGGGGACAGCTACACACTGTACGTCCGTAAAGTGCTCATGGGCGCTTTGGGCGACGATGTCGATGACCTCCTGCGAAGTCAGAGAGCCTTTGAAGGAATCCGGTGCAATCACGATCTTCATCAGTATTCTCCTTGATTTTAAGGCTGCCCCCATTATATCAAACTCGTCCTCCGGCGGCAACGCGGAGAGACAGCCTGCATTTGACAGGGGCGGCCAAAAAGTATAAACTTTATGCAAAAGGGAAGAAGCGGGTGAGCCCATGCAAAGGTGTTCCGAGAATATCGAATTGAATCCCATGCAGGATGAGGAAGCCAGGCTTCTGGCCGAGTATCTCAAGGTGTTCGGCGATCCGGACCGCATCCGCATACTGGCGCTGCTCAAGGACAGGGAGGTGTGCGTGGGGCACATCGCCGAAACGCTGGGCAAGACGGTGTCTGCGGTTTCCCATCAGCTGGGCATCATGAGGCGGCAGCGGCTGGTGCGCTATATCAAGGACGGCAAGAACATCTACTATACACTGGACGATGATCATGTCGTCAAACTGCTGGACGCCGCGACGGAGCACATTCATCACGTATAATCTGTGCAAAAAAAAGTCAAAATCCTGCTGGTGTTTACCGTGTACCCAGTACTGGATATATGGTATAATCAATTCCAATCTAAGCCAAGTGATATCAAGTTTATCATAAATAAACAGGAGGAGACTCAATGAAGAACATACCGGAAGTCAAGCTGGGGATTATTTCCGTCAGCCGTGACTGTTTTCCCATCACTCTTTCGGAACGCAGGCGCGCCGCCGTTGCCAAGTCATTTGAGGAGAAATACGGTGAAATCTACGAATGCCCCGTGACGGTGGAGAGCGAAGAACATGCCGTGGCGGCGGTTGACGATATACTGGCGAACGAGGTGAACGCGCTGGTAGTCTTCTTGGGCAACTTCGGTCCGGAAACGCCCGAGACGCAGATCGCTGAGTTCTTCGGCGGTCCGGTGATGTATGTGGCGGCAGCCGAGGAAGATATCGCTGTGCTGTCCAGCGACCGTGGCGACGCGTACTGCGGCATGCTGAACTGCTCTTATAATCTGGGGCTGCGCAACATCAAGGCGTACATCCCCGAATACCCGGTAGGTACCGCGGATGAAGTGTCGGATATGATCGCTGATTTCGTTCCTGTGGCACGCGCAATGGTGGGTCTGGCCGGCCTCAAGATCATATCGTTCGGCCCGCGCCCACGCGACTTCTTTGCCTGCAACGCGCCCATCAAACCGCTGTATGATATTGGCGTGGAGATCGAGGAAAACTCCGAGCTGGACCTGCTGGTGGCGTACAAGAAGCACGCGAACGACCCGCGCATTCCCGCCAAGGTAGAAGAGATGGCTGCGGAGCTGGGCGAAGGCAATAAGATGGCTGGCATACTGCCGCGGCTGGCGCAGTATGAGCTGACGCTGCTGGATATCGCGGAAGCGTCCAAGGGCAGCCGCCAGTACATCGCGTTCGCCAACAAGTGCTGGCCCGCGTTCGAGATGGAGTTCGGCTTCGTGCCATGCTACGTGAACTCCCGCCTGACTGCGATGGGCATACCCGTGTCCTGCGAGGTGGACATATATGGCGCGCTGTCTGAATACATCGGCACCTGCGTATCCGGCGAGCCGGTGACGCTGCTGGATATCAACAACTCCGTACCCGCTGAGCTGTACGAAGCAGACATCAAGGGCAAGTTCAGCTATCAGCATAAGGAGACGTTCATGGGCTTCCACTGCGGGAACACGCCCATCTGCCGCCTGAAGAAGGGCACGATGAAGTATCAGCTCATCATGCACCGCGGCATGGAGCCGGACAAGGAGCCGGACATCACCCGCGGCACTCTCGAAGGCGACATCGTCCCTGGAGACATCACGTTCTTCCGCCTGCAGAGCAACGCCGAGGGCGAGCTGAAGGCCTACATCGCGCAGGGTGAGGTGCTGCCGGTGGATACCCATTCGTTCGGCGGTATCGGCGTATTCGCGATTCCGCAGATGCACCGCTTCTATCGCCACGTGCTGATTGAGAAGCAGTATCCTCATCATGGTGCGGTAGCTTTCGGCTGCTGGGGCAAGGCGCTGTTCTCCGTGTTCGATTACCTCGGCATCGAAGATGTGGGATACAACCAGCCTGCCAGCTTGCCCTATCCCACGGAAAATCCTTTTGTTTAATAAGTTTATATCGGGAAAAAGTTCTTTTAATGATATTCGGGGGTTCCCTGTGTTCAGGGAACCCCCGAATATTTTATAATAGCTTTATTAGGAATGATTATTGACTATTTGAGCATTTTATGATAGTATTAAGTAAATAATAACAGAACATATACAACATACGCAGCTAATTCGGTGAAAGGCAAACTCGTACGAAAGGCGAGGGCGCTAAGCAAGAAATCTAAAGCGATTTTCCTGCCAAGATGGTTCGACCGCATCATCTTTTGAGATTGGCCTTTGGGAGGAAGAGTATTGAAGAATATAGCTGCAAGCGAACTGTGAAAGGCAAACCTGCGCGAAAGCCGGGGACGCAAAGCATGAAGTCTAAAGTGCTATAAGCGCAAAGATGGTTCGGCCGCCTCATAATTGAGAGCGGCCTTTTATTTTACAAGCCGCTTGAAAAAAATAAACTACGTAAAGGAGAAACGCCATGAACACGAAAAGATTTTTATCAGTCGTAATGACAATTGCGCTTGTAACCATGATGTTTGTCCCAACCGGGTTGGCAGTGGATGGAGGAACGGCGAGCTGGCCGACATCAGAGCCATCAGACTCGCCGCTTGTAGAGCCGACAGCTGAACCTGCGGAACCGACGGCTGATCCGACTGCGGAGCCGATGGCTGATCCGGCTGTGGAGCCGACGGCTGATCCGGCTGCGGAGCCGACAGCTAATCCGGCTGTGGAGCCGACGGCTGATCCGACTGTGGAGCCGACGGCTGAACCCGCAACAATGTTTAAAGTTGAATTTTTTGATTGGGACGGAACTTTGATAGTATCATTGAGCGCAGAGAAAGGCGCGGATGCTGTGGCGCCGGAACATCCGGTACGATTAGGGTATCTGCCAGATGGTTGGGATACCGATTTTACCAATGTCCAGAAAGACCTTACAGTTACAGCATTATATACACCGACTATCGTAGGACAGAAATTTACGGATCTTGATTCAGCAATGCTTTTGGCAGCAGAGTCATCATATACTGTCCATCTTTACGTTTATGTGGGTAACGCGCCGCATAACCCTCCCTTGCTGGTACATTATACTCTGACTGATATTTCAGATACAGATTTGGCCACACTGCAGGGGAATCAAAACTGGAGCACCTTTTTTACAAATTTGGATAACGCAACGACGGCTAATTTAAGCAACTATATTGGTCTGAGTGCAAGCCAGTATTACGGAAACGGGAAAGTATCTTTAAACGACCTAGGTAGCAACGTATATGAGGTTAAGGTTTATCTGAAAGAAGGATCGATAGCCACGACATATACGGTTCATTATGTGGACGGAGATGGCAATACGGTGTTCCCGTCTGTAACGAAAAGCGGGGACGTTGGCGACATAGTCACTGAATCAGCGCCTGCCGCAGCAGGATATGTAACTCCCGCTGACAAGACCATTACGCTTGGATTCAGCGGCAACGTGATCACCTTTGTGTATATATCCAACGCTTACACGGTGACATGGAACAACTATGACGGAACGCAGCTGGAGCAGGACCTGAACGTCCTGTACGGCGCGACACCGAGCTACGACGGCGCAACGCCGACGAGAGCAGCGACCGCGCAGTTCACCTATACGTTTGACGGGTGGACGCCGGCAGTATCGCCGGTGACGGGGAACGTGACGTATACGGCAACGTACACGGCTGCGGCCAACGCCTTCACAGTGACGTTTGTTGATTTCAACGGCACAGTGCTTGGAACGGATCGCGTGCGTTATGGAAACGCTGCAACGGCTCCTGCTGACCCGGCGCGTGAGGGCTACACATTTACTGGTTGGGATATTGATTTTGATAATGTGACCAGTGATTTGACAGTGACAGCACAGTATACCATCATAACATTTACGGTAACGTTCGTGGACTTTGACGGTACTGTGCTTGACACTCAGGAGGTGACATTCGGCGGCGCTGCACAAGCTCCGGCTGACCCGGCCCGGGATGGATATACATTTACCGGCTGGGATGTATCGTTTAATCCTGTGACGAGCAATTTGACAGTGACAGCACTGTATGAGTTGATTCCGACACAGGTGGATGACGAAGAGATCCCCCAAACCGTTGACGAGGAGCCGGTTCCTCAAAGTGGTCCGCAGCAGAACCTGAAATGGATGTGGTGGCTGCTGCTGATCCCGTTGCTGCTGTTGCTGCTGTTGTGGTATAACGTGACGGTGATTGTATACGGACCGGATGAAAACGGGAAGGAAAAGCGGCTGAGAACCATCCGCAGGCTCAAGCGCAGAAAGGATGAAGTGACGGTGTCGCTGACGAACTCCCATACCCGCGGCGGCGCGCACGGCATGCTGGAATTGACCAAACTGTTTACCCGTCGTATGCGGGGCAACAGACTGACCATTGAAGTGGACGGCGTGGCCGTGCTCAATGCGGAAGTGCCAGACGATGCGGAAGGCCGGTTCCAGGCGAGAATTGAGAAGTGGTAAAAATAGTAGTGTACAGGTGGGCGGAGTCAGAAAAGACTCCGCCTTTTCTGTTGGGGCCTCGATATGGTGGCGCGCTCTGTTATGCTTGACAAATAGCGGCAAAAGGAATAAAATCACATTAATTGAATAGGTCAAACATAAACATATAAACTTATTATATGGACTAATTTTGAGAACATGGCAAACACGCTGAAAAGCGTGGACGCAAAGCATTGAAGTCTAAGGCCTGTTGGTTATGACGGTTCGGCTGCCTCTTTATTAAGCGGGCAGCTTTTTTAATGCGTAAGATTTACGACGCCTTTTCGGACAATATATATCAGGAAGCGGAGGAGAATTGATACTGCTCCGCTTTTTGATTCTCCGCGGTTTAAGTGGCTTTTTTGTTTTTTTTCAAGTATAATAAACTTATTCATTCTAGTCTCAGTGTATATTAATTGACTCGGACCAGTAATCAAATGGAGGCACCTTATGAACATCACCTTTCTGGGAGCGGCAAAATGCGTAACAGGTTCATGCACTATGATCGAAACGGGCGGCCGGAAGCTGCTGGTTGATTGCGGCATGAGGCAGGGCAGGGATGAAAAAATATCGCCTGTCAGGGATGGGTTTCCTTTTGATCCGGCAGAGATCGATGCGGTCTTTCTGACGCACGCGCACATCGATCATTCGGGGCTGCTGCCGCTTCTGGTGAAAAAAGGATATCAGGGCTCGATTATCTGTACGGGCGCGACAGCCCGGTTGTGCTCCATCATGTTTCCCGATGCCGGCCATATTCAGGAGATGGAAGTGGAATGGGAAAACAGGAAACGTCAGCGCGCCGGCAAGCCTGCGATCGAACCGCTCTATACGGTGGAGGATGCCAGAAGGGCGACGAAGAACTTAAGGCCGGTCAACTACGGGGACAGGATCAAAGCGCTGGACGGCATCGAAGCGCGATTTGTGGACGCCGGCCATCTGCTGGGTTCCGCCTCTATCGAGCTGTTTATTCACGATGAGGGCCGAGACAGGAAGTTGGTGTTTTCGGGCGATATCGGCAACAAGAACAAACCAATCATCAAAGATCCCTGCTACATCAGCGAGGGGGACATCGTGTTCATGGAGAGCACCTACGGCGACCGCCTTCATGAGAAGGTGTCGGATACGCGCGTCCGGCTGAAGGAGGTGCTGACCCGTGCGCTGGCCAGAGGCGGGAATATAGTGATACCGTCCTTCGCGGTGGGACGCACGCAGGAGGTGCTCTATGACATCAGCCTGCTGCTTGAGGAGAACAGCGTTCCGGGGCTGGAAAACGTTCCGGTCTACATCGACAGCCCGCTCGGCATCGCTGCGACCGAGATATTCGAAGGCAGCAGCCAGGGATATTACGACGAAGAGGCTATGGCCTATAAATCGGAAGGTATTGAATTCTTTTCATTCGAAACCCTCCGGATAGCCGAAACGGCGGAGGAGTCCAGAGAGATCAACTTTGACAAGCGGCAGAAGATCATCATTTCGTCCAGCGGCATGTGCGAGGCCGGGCGCATCAAGCACCACCTCAAGCACAACCTGTGGCGGGCGGATTCCACTGTGCTGTTCGTTGGCTATCAGGCTGTGGGCACGCTGGGCCGCGCGATCGTGGACGGCAACAAAAACGTAAAAATATTCGGCGAGGAAATACAGGTCAAGGCGACGGTTGAGCAGATCGAGGGCTTTTCGGGCCATGCTGATCAGGCGGGGCTGCTGGAATGGATCGGGCATTTCCCGACGACTGTGGAAAGAGTGTTCGTGATGCACGGCGAGGAAGCGGTGTCCGCGGTGTTTGCAGGCGAGCTGAAAAAGCGCGGCTATGCGGCCGTGGTGCCGGGCCTGTATGAAACGTACGATACCGAGAGCTTTGCGCAGGTGCCCGCGGTTATGCCGATGCGCAAGGCGGATATCACATTGCCCGATCTGTTGTCGCTCATCAAGGGTAAGGCCGAGAGCGCGGAAGGCGAGCATGCCCGCCAGATTCGTGCGGATTTGGAAGCGCTGGTCAGGCGTTGGGAGATGAAATGAGCCACTTCCTGCTGGAAAACGATATGTCGGCGGCGGGAGACGGTCCGCTGTATGAGCAGCTCATCGCCATAATCAAACAGGGGATCAGCTCGGGGCGGCTGGCTCCGGGTGATTTGCTGCCGTCCGAAAGCGAGTTCTGTGAGCGCTATGGCATCAGCCGATCCACTATCCGGCAGGCGTTTTCCGAGCTGGAGGACCAGGGCATGGTGGTGCGGATGCGCGGCAAGGGCAGCTTTGTCTCACGTCCAAAGATCACTCGCAGCCTGCACAACCTATACAGCTTTTCAGACGAGATTTCCGCGATGGGGTTGGAACCGCGCTCCAAGGTTATCGCTTACGAAGTGATCGTACCGGGTGATGAGATCAGGAAACGCCTGGGCATCACCGATCCGGAGGAGCGTGTATTCAACATCACGCGTATACGTTACGCGGGGGAGGAACCGCTCGCACTGGAGATGGCGTTCATTCCCATGCGCATCTGCCCGTTCCTGACGCAGGATATGGTGGAACAGGGTTCGCTGTATAATACGCTGGTCCGGGAAGCAGGAATACGCATCGGACATGCTCAGGAGACCTATGAGACGATGCTGATGGGAGAGAGTGAGGCAGCTTTGCTTGGTATGCCCGTGGAAAGCTGCGCCTTTTTTGTACAGCGAGTATCCTATACGGCAAGCGGGGATGTGTTCGAATATACGGTGATGATCGTACGGGGCGACAGGTGCCGTTATGAGGTAGAGCTGACATCGGAAAACGTTCAATTGAGCAGAAAAGTCGATTGACGGAGCACAGCCCATCGACTGACGATG
>JAEWWC010000024.1 GCA_023396555.1 Bacillota bacterium | reverse complement strand
CGAGAATCAGAAAGATCGTACTGGTCGCGCTGTTCTGCGCCCTTGCCTACGCGGGAGCCAACCTCAAGATCGCGGGTTCCATCGCGTTCGACTCCGCACCCGCGTTTCTCTGCGCCATGCTGATGGGCGGCCTGCCGGGCGCGGCTGCCGGGGCGCTGGGGCACCTGTTTTCCGCCCTGCTGTCCGGCTTTCCGATGACGCTGCCGCTGCACATCGTCATCGCCGCGGAGATGGGCCTCATCTGCCTGCTCACCGGCGCGCTGGTCAGAAAGAGCGGCTGGCCGGTATGGCTGGGCGGCACCGTGGCGCTGGTGCTGAACGCGGTCGTTGCGCCCGCCATACTCATCGTGTGGCCGGGGTTCGGCCTGCCCGTCGCGCTGACCCTGTTCCTGCCGCTGCTGCTCGCGTCTGCCGCCAACGTGGTACTGGCTGTGTGCATGGCGTATCTGCTGAAAAAGCCCTACGGCATCATCATGGAAGGAAACAAAGCGCATGCCACCGTATGACACCCGCCGCGATGTGCTGATGGTGCGCCCCGACGACGCATGGGACAGCTGGCTGGTAACGGCGGCGGATTCGTGCGGCGCGATCGGTGAAAAGCCGGGTGACGCGCTTCGCGTGCCGCCGGAGCTGACTGCGGAGCTGACCGCGCGGGTGGCGCTGCTGGAGGTGCTGTGCACCGGAGCCGCGCCCGCCTTCGCGGCGCTGAACGTATGTAACGAACCTGAGGCAGCTGAAAGGCTGCTGACCGGTTTCCGCCGCACCGCGCCTTATCTGCCGGTGGTGGTGAGCACCGAGAAGAACATGCCGACGTCCATGAGCGCCTTTGGCGTCAGCGTGACGGGGGTATGCCGTCCTGAGGCGCTGCGGCTGGACCGCGCCAACGCGGGTGACCGCCTGTTCTGCGCGGGCCTGCCGCTCTGCGGCGAGGAGGTGCTGGCGCATACCGACGCGCTGTTCACCTCCGCGCATCTTTGCACGCTGTTCGCGGACAGCCGCGTGCATGCCGCCATACCGTGCGGCTCGGGCGGCATATTGAAGGAAGCGCAGCTCCTTGCGGCGGAGAGCGGGTTGTCCGCCGTCATCGAAGCGCCGCCGGGGCTGGACCTCGCAAAGTCCGCGGGGCCCGCCAGCTGCGCCGTGTTCGCGGCGGACGTCCCCGCCGGTCACGACTTTGGGCTGGACATCCCGGTCGCCTGCATCGGTCAACTGCGCGGCTGAACGCGAAATTCCCCGCTTCAAAAGCCTGACTTTCTAAAAATATAGGTAACTTTTATCAGCCGAAGATAAAGCTTCCCAATAAAGCTCCTTTTCACCTGCATGCTTTGTTCCGCATGCAGGCTCATTTCTTTTATTCGCCAATTGCGCCAGAATGTGCTCGTATAATTCATAAAACGCGTATGATAGCATACATATGCTAGCCTTTTAAATTTTCATTTACAGAGGTATAACATGAAGAAAGCACGAAAATTGCTGAAAGTAATCGTTTCGCTTTTTGTTGCAAGCTTTTTGGTTGCCGGAACGGTGCCCAGTGCACTGGCTGATTCAGGAAGCGGTTCCTTGCGGATATCAGCGCAACGGGCGGACAGCTTTCCCCGGCCTTTCAACCGGATTGCTATGAGTATCAGTTGATCCCGGAAGCCGGTTCTTCTCTTTCCACTGTTACCGTTGCACCCGCAGATCAGACGGATATCGTCACGATAAACGGCGCGGCTGCGACAACGGTGACGCTGGGCCTTGGCGATACAGATATCCGTCAGGCCGCGATAGAGGTTGTGTCCAAAGACGGGCAGCGTTCGTCGGCGTACACTGTCAGTTTCGCGCAGCTTGTCCCTCGTACGGAATACGCCGTGACGTTCGATTCACAGGGAGGAAGCGACGTCGCCAGCGCTAACGCCGCAGCCGGAGAAACCGTTGCGGAACCCGCCCCTCCCGCCAAAGAAGGGTTCACATTTGCGGGCTGGTACGCGGACGCCGGCCTTGAAACGCCTTATGATTTCTCCGCAGCGATGCCCGATCACGACATCACGCTCTATGCCGCATGGAATGCCGTCAGCGACGATTCCGCGGCAGCGGCATCCTCTGAGCCCGCAGCAAGCAAGGCGCTGGAGATGACTGCCCAGGTGTCCTACAACAGCGGCGATGTCGCCAAGATACGGGCTTTCCTTGTTCAGAATTCCGCTGTATCGGGCCAAACGAATGCCCAGGTATTGAATTACAACCCCGATGACCCGAGCACATGGGGAGAGGTCGCGTGGGACAGCGGGCGTATGCAGAGCATATTATGGGAAGAGTGCTCGCTCGCGGGATCGCTTGACCTGTCCGGGCTCACCTCGCTTCAAGAGCTGTACTTATACGACAACAGCATCACCGGCCTGAACATCAGCGGTTGCAGCGCGCTTCAGTTTGTGGATTGCTCGTACAACCGGATCAGTGCGCTGAACGCCAGCAGCTTGCCGGAGCTTATGATGCTGGACTGCTCCTACAACAACCTCCAGCAGCTGAACCTGAGCGGCGACCCCGCCCTGCTGTATGTCGACTGTTCAGGCAACGCCCAGTTGACTACGTTGAACCTCTCCGGACTGGCCTCGCTGGCTTACGTCTTCTGCTCCTCGAGCGGGCTGACCTCGCTGGATCTGTCCGGGTGCGGTGCACTCGAACTGCTCGACTGCTCATTGAACGCGCTGACGTCGCTCAACACATCGCAGAGCGGCAATCTGCTGGCG
>JAEWWC010000056.1 GCA_023396555.1 Bacillota bacterium | reverse complement strand
GCACGCTTATACCCCTTTCCCACTTTTTCGCAGATCAATAGCTTTAATATCCCCTTCAAACAAAAGGCTATACGCGACATGCCACAAGCGCAGCCTGCGGCATGTCGGTCAGCACATATAAAGCTTTTCAGTCAAATCTGCGAAAACCATCACGGGTGCTCCGCTCGTCCGCATTCTGAGCGATATCGACATTGGACGGAGCGACAACAAAAATGCTTCTGGCCACCTTCTTGATATCGCCGCCCAGCGAATACACCGCGCCGCCGACGAAATCCAGAATTCTCTGGCCCAGTTCTACATCCATCTCATCCAGATTCATAATGACTGGCTTTCTGGCCTTCAGATTGTCGATGATGCACTCAGCCTCTTCGTAGCTGGACGGCTGGAACACCAGCATGCGCATCTTCGATGCGGAATTCGGAAGCCCGACTACCTTGCTCTGCTTGCGCCGGGGCAGCCTGTCTTCAGGCTCTTCCATCATCTCTTCTTCGTAAAATTCCTCTTCTTCGTCCATGATCTCGTCATTTTCGAATTCTTCTTCCTCAAGGCCAACCGCGTCTAATATACGGTTAAAAAAACCTCTCGCCATAATATTTGTAACCCCCTGAAAAATTTAATTTGACCTCGCCCCAAATACGGCCGTGCCGATCCTGACCACATTTGAGCCTTCCTCTATGGCGGCTTCAAAATCGTCCGACATACCCATAGACAGGTATTCAAACCCGGAATACACTTTTCCGAAACGGTCATAGAGCATGCGCATTCTTTCGAAATACCGTCTGTTATCACCCGCATCTGAGACTGCCGGCGGTATCGCCATCAATCCTTTGATGTGGATGCTCCTCATATCAGACAACTGCTCTAAAAACCCTTCCAGCTCCTCTTCGTAAATGCCGGATTTCGTCGGTTCCTTGGCGATGTTGAGCTGCACAAGCGCATTGAGTTGCGTGCCTTTTATATGGCACTGTCTTTGAATCTCTTGCGCTAATGTGACCCTGTCCAATGAGTGCAGCAGATGCACACCTCCGTCAAGTATATACTTGACCTTGTTGGTCTGCAGCGGCCCGATGATGTGCCAAGTTAAGCCCTCTCCCAAAACCTCACGTTTTTTGAGATACTCCTGCACTCGGTTTTCACCAAAATCGCGTATCCCGGCCTTATGTGCCTCGGACACGGCGGCGGCGTCCACCGTCTTGCTGACCGCTATGATCGTAATATCGCTGCGACTCCTGCCCGTTTTTCTTGCGCTGGCATCCACCCTTTCTTCGATCATTCTGATGTTTTGTTCAATGCTGGTCATTTATCCCCCACCTTTTTCAAGGTGCCATCGACTATTTTTTCAGCAGCTGTCCCACTTCGAGACCCGGCTGGCCTTCGTATGTCTTCACAAATACGAAGTCGCCGTCATCTGCCACCACCACAACCGGTACAATCTGCCCGTCAGCAGTCTCCACATAATCCGTTTCTTCCGCGGATTTCAAACAAGCCGCCTGTATGCGCAGGCCTTCCTGTATATTATACAGCTTGGCCGAAACGCGCCTGTCGCCCAGCAACGGTCCAATATTATCCTGTATCAATATAGTATACACATAGCCGTCATTATTTTCAAGCTCTGTCGCGTTAAAAACAACGCCGGTATACTGATTTTCCAGATAATCATCAAAAACGAGCGAAAAAGCGTTTCCCACATACATCTCGGGTATCTTCTTCTCGCTCAGCATCACAACGTACCACTCGTTTTCGTCGACGACACGGTACAGCGGCGCAGTCGCCTGATCCTCTTCGTCCGTCTTCACCGTCTTGCCGGCTTCCACTTCTTCCAGCGCCTTTTTGGTAAAGTGGCCGATGTTGTCCTTGGACATCAGCGCTTCGCATCCGTCAAAATAGAAGCTGACGATACCGCTCTCCTTGGCGTTGAGGCTGGTGCGCCATCCGGCGATCTGCGTGAGCAGCTCGGTTTCATCCGAGTAATACTCGCGCAGCTTGTTATCCGGCATGACAGAACTCTTCTGGTACGCCATGCGCTCATCCAGCAGCACGGCCATCTCACGCTCCAGCGGAAGCGTCTTGTCCAGTTCCCCGCCCGACACCGCCTGTTCGATCTCTTTAGCCTTGGTGTCGATACGGTTATTGATATCGTTCAGCTGA
Organism: Bacillota bacterium; assembly: GCA_023396555.1. Lineage (GTDB taxonomy): Bacteria > Bacillota > Clostridia > Christensenellales > SZUA-584 > SZUA-584. The sequence goes on along the minus strand of JAEWWC010000056.1, from coordinate 8,580 downwards.
TCGTCAATAATGCCCGCCTGGAGCACATTGGTCTGATAGTCCAGTATCTCCTTTTGAAGGTCCAGCAATATGGACAGCGTTTCATCGTTGTAACCCCATTCATAAACCTCAATGATGGGATCCCCCTCGTCCACGTGCTGCCCTTCCACTGCGATGAAATCCGTTTTACCGTAATTCTTCGCCTCGTAAACAGCCTCATTGCGCAAAACGAGCATGTCGTATTTGGCGCTGAATTCGGTGCTCGCCCATTCCACCGCCGCCGTGGGCTGGCCGCGCAGTACCAGAAACAGCGTCACCGCCGCTGCCGCCGCTGCCGCAAGCAGAATCAGGTAGAACTTCATCTTTGGTTTGCGCCTCACCGTCGCCTTTCGCGGCTGCGGCGGACACTCGTAATGATAACGGCCACTCGTTCTTCGCCTGACTGCCATTTTCAACCCTTCCTGTTGGTTACCCTTACTATTTCTCCGTTAAAAAAAAAATTCCTTTATCGAGGAATATAAAAAAGCGCGAAAAACCCGTTTTTCATGTTCTGCTGTTTAAAGATCTATCCGCACCTCCACGCTGTTGCCGCGCCCGCCAAAATTCATATCCTGACACAGCGCCTGAACAAGCCGAAGGCCGCGCCCACGCTCTTTATATAATCCGTCTTCGTCCACAGGCTGGGCAAGACGCTCCAAAGCCTGATCGTATTCAAACCCTGCGCCGCCATCCTTGACACCGATGCACAGGCTGTTGCCGCTCATGCCCGCCGCGAGTATCACCGGCGTTTTGGCGGACGGCTTCGCATGCTCAAAGCTGTTCACCAGCAGCTCGTTGATCACCAGCGCGATATCAAACCGGCGCTCTTCGGACAACGCCATATGGCGGCCCACGCCGGTGATCACACCGTTGGCTACCGTTTTGATATCGTCAATGGAAGTCAGCACATAGCGGCTCGAATAACTCATACACCCTTTACCAATAAGCACATATTCTCGAACAGAAAGGCCTTGCTCTCCCTGCCGTGCTTCATTCTCTATATACCCTGTATGGCCCGCGCCTAAACTCATTTCTCATAGAAATTTCTGAACTTGACGAGTATCCGCCGCTCAATTCTGGACACATACATCTGCGACACGCCCAGCATCGCGGCCACCTCGCGCTGGCTTTTATCCTGGCCGTAGCGCTGCTCGATCACCTTCTTCTCCACGTCGCTCAGGTGATCCAGGCAATAGTCCAGAAAGTCCTTGTCCTCGATCTGCTCATATGCATTGTCCATGCTGCCCACCAGCTTGATGAGCTGGGAATCCTCGCCCATTGCCACGAAGCTGTCCAGCGACGTCGCGTATCCCACCGACTGAGCTTCCATCAGCTCCAGCACACGTTCCACCGAAAGCCCGAGGTAATCCGCCATCTGTTCCGGCGTGGCGCTGCGGCCGTATTTGGCGGTCAGCGCGGCCTTGGCTTCCTCCAGCTTGCGGATCATCTCGCTCTCCCGCCGCGAGATGCGCACCATGCGCGTCTTGTCGCGGAAGTAGTTCTTGATCTCGCCCACCAGCGTCGGCGTCGCGAAGCTGGCAAACTTGACGCCGCGGCCCGCCTCAAAGCGGTCCAAGGCCTTTACCAGCGCCAGAGACGCCACCTGAAACAGGTCGTCATATTCCACTCCCCGCCCCACGAACTTCTTGGCGACAATCTCCGCGATATAAAGATATTTCTCCAGAATGTGATTGCGCAGCGACTCGGAACGCGTCCGCTCGTAGCGTTCAAACAGCGACTGTTCTGTCACATCCGCCTTTTCCTGCTCCATACTGTCCCCAACAATTCCTAACACGGTCTTTTCCTGAAGCGTACCGCTTTCACCACGCCGTCTTCCTCATCGATCTCACAGCTGTCCACCAGCGCTTCCAGCAGATACTGGCTCAAGCCCTCTTCCTGTGGTTCCTCACCACGTCCGCGCTGGCCCTCCGCCGAGAACTCTACTGACATGCCGTCCTCTATTTTAACGAGAATGCGCAGCACATCGGGCTTTGAGTCCAGCAGCAGTATGCACGCTTCCGCGCTCGCCACCTTAATATCCTCGATATCATCGATGGCAAAGCCCCCGCGTTCCGCAACGGCGGACACCACCAGCCGCACAGCCAGTATGTACTCAGGCCTTGCAGGAAACTCAAGTCTGATAATATCGCCGCTCACGTCTCCTTCACCTCAATATCGAAGATTTTATCCAGCCCGGTCAGCGTAAAAATTTTGGCGATATGCGGCTTTAAGCTGACAATGCTTATCTGTCTTTCGGCCTCTTTTACCTTTTTGAGGGCGCTCACCAATACCCCAAGACCCGTCGAATCAATGTACTTGAGGCTTGTGCAGTCCAGCACGATGTCCGCCTTTCTCTCATCGATCAGGGCGTGCAGTTCGGACTTTAAGCTGTCAGCGTTGTAGATATCCACCTCACCATAGAGATGCACATCCCATTTGTCCATCCCTTCATCGTAATTCGCATCCAAGAGCATAGGCCATCCTCCTGTTCATTTCCATGATTATATCACATACTTGCTACATCTTGTCCAAAAAACTGTTAAACTTTTCTTTACAGCATTACCCATGTGCCGGCTGCCGCGGATTCGACCGCCTTGTCCAGCACATACTGATTGTACACGCCGTCCTCAATGGAGGGAGATGGTGCACAACCCGTGTGAATGCTGTTGAAGAACGTGTACATGCTGTGCACATGCGCCCTCACCCAGCCGATGGCCAGCTTGGGCGCGGGTATCTGCCCGCCCGGCGCCTCATAGCGCTGGTACGACTCTATCGCCTTGAAGCCGCGACTGCCGCCGAACGCCCCATCCGGGTCGGTGTTGTCGTAGAACTCCACAGTGTTGGGATAGTCCGCGTTGAAGCGCAGCGCGCCCTTGTCGCCGAACAGCCGGATGTCCAGATCGTCGTTGGTGCCTGTGGCCAGCTTGGAAGCCGTGATGGTACCCATAGCACCGTTTTTCAGCTGCGCCATCATATAAACCGCGTCGTCCACGTCCACTGCCTTCAGGCTGCCGCCGTCCGGCCGCTGCGCCGTCGCCGTTTGCAGCGAAGCGTTTAGCCCCGCTATCGGCCCGGCGAGGAAGCAAAGCAGATCGATCGCATGGGAACCCATGTCCGCCAGCGTGCCGGTACCCGACAGCTCGCGGGAAAACCGCCACGTATATTTCTTGTCCGCATCCACATTGGATGCGTGGTTGTATGTCACCTGAAATGACAGCAGACGGCCCAGCCGCCCTTCGTCCACCAACTGCTTCGCGCGCATCACCGCCGGAAAGTGGCGGTTGTTGAACACCATCTGTGCCACCTTGCCCGACTTGCCGGCCGCTTCCTTGATGCGCAGCGCCTCGGCATAGCTGGTCGCAATCGGCTTTTCGCAGTACAGGTGCTTTCCTGATTCCAGCGCCATTACGGCATACTGCGCGTGCTGGCTGTTGGGGAGGCATAAACTGATGGCGTCGATATCGTCCCGCGCGATCAGCTCCTCGGGGGTGCGTGCCGCAAACTCGAAGCCCATCTTGTCCACTGCGTTCTGCGCCTTCTCAAACGTTCGGTTATACACGCCTGCCAGCCTGATTCCGAACGGCAGGTCATATAAAAAGGGAAGCGCGCCCGCCGCGTATGCATGAACCCGCCCGATGGTGCCAAAACCCAATATGCCGAGCCTGTATACCTTCATGAAGCCGTTATATCCTTTTCCTCAGCCACGCCAGAATATCGTCGTAGACGCGCTGCTTTTGTTTTTCGTTGAGTATCTCGTGGCGCATACCTTCATAGATATGGAACTCCATGTCGGTCATGCCGGCCTTCTGGTAGTCCGCCACGTCTTTTTTCACTTCCCTGAGGCCGGATCCGCCCATGGTATCCAGCTCGCCCGAACCGATGAACAGCGGAAGGTTTTTGGGAGTGCCTTCAAACGTCTCTTTTTTGAATGCCGCCCGCGTACCGTACAGCAGTTCGTCGATGAACGCTGCCGTCGCCGTGTTGCCGCAGTACTCGTCCGCCGCGTAAGCCTGCACCACCGCGTCGTCGCTGCTGATGAACTCGCTGCCCGTCGCGCCTTTGAAGGGTCGGTTCAGCGTGTCAAACACCAGCTTGTGGCACAACGGCGATCTGTGCTTACGCCCATACAGCGCCGAAACCGTTTTGGCGATGCCGCGCACCAGCGCGATCAGCGCCGGACTGACACGGCCCGTTCCTGTAAGCACCAGCCCATGAAGCTCCACGCCCCAGCGCGACGCGTATACACGCGCCATCAGCGAACCCATGCTGTGCCCCAGCAGGAACACCGGGAGGCCGGGGTGCGCTTCCCTGATATGCGCAGTCAGCAGATGCATGTCCTTCACCGACTGTAAAAAGCCGCCGCCCTTCTCGCCCAAGCAAGCCACGTTTTCCGGTCTGCCTGCCGTTTTGCCGTGGCCCCGGTGATCGTTCGCGTATACGGCAAAACCATTGTCCGCCAGATGCTGCGCAAAGTGATTGTAGCGTAAAGCATGTTCCACCGCGCCGTGCGCGATCTGCACTGCGGCAACGGGCGCGTCCGGCAGCCAGCTGTATACACTCAGTGCCGTTCCGTCCGATGAAAAGAGGGAGAATTCCTTGTACGCCATGCACACAGTACCTCCATTTTTATCATATCATTGTCGATAATCTTTGTAAATAGTACCCGAATTTGTACTGTGTTTGCAGTTAAGTTTACACCATGCGGAATTATGATATAATGAGTATAGGTATATATTAAGGAGAAAAACCGTGCACGATTATATTGAAGTGATCCGCGACAACCCGATCATCGCCGCCGTGCAGACGCGCCCGGCGCTGGAGCGCGCATTGGAGCTGAAAGTGCCCACCGTGTTTTTGCTCAATACCGACATATTTTCAGCCCGGGCGCTGGTAGACATGGCCAAGGCAGCCGGCAGCCACGTGTTTTTGCATATGGACCTGATCGACGGCCTTGCGGCCAGCGCGCGTGCCCTCGACTACATACAGACCAGCATGAGCCCGAGCGGCATCATCAGCACGCGCAGCGGCCTGGTCAAATACGCGCGGGACAACGGCATATTCTGCATCCAGCGTTTCTTCATGGTGGACAGCGCCTCGTTCGAGAACTCGGTGAAGACGGCTGAGAAGGTGCGTCCATCCATGGTCGAGCTGATGCCGGGCGTCATTCCCGATGTCATCCGCCGGTTTTCGCAGTCGGTGGACATCCCTGTCATCGCGGGCGGCCTCGTCACCGAGCGCCGTCAGGTGATCGACGCGCTTGCGTCGGGTGCCATCGGCGTCTCCACGGGCAGCGCGCCGCTGTGGCTGGAGACCTGATCAAGCTTTAGCGCAGTATCCCCGTCTTGACATACGCTTTGGCCAGCGCCTCATACTGTGAGCATATCTCGGAAGTGTGCGCCACCTCGTCGGGCGTCGCGTCGCGGACAATCTGCGCCGGATGCCCCACCACGAAGCTGCCGGGCGGTATCACCTTGCCCCCGGGTATCAGCGTCCCCGCCGCTATCACGCAGTCCTCCCCGATCTTCGCCGCGTCCAGAATGATCGCGCCCGCACCCACCAGCGTGCCGCTGCCGATCTCGCACGAGTGCAGCACCGCACGGTGCCCCACCGTCACGCGGTTGCCGATCTTGAGCTTGAACTTACCGGTGTGCAGCACGCAGCCATCCTGTATGTTGGTGCCGTCGCCGATAACGATCTGTGCCATGTCCCCCCGCACCACCGCGTAGGGCCACACGCTGCTGCTCTGCCCCAGCTTCACGTCGCCAATCACCATTGCGCTGATATGCACATACGCGCTCACCGGCTTGTCCGGCGTCTTGCCGTTCACTGACTGTATCATGGTTCCTCCAACCGCTCCGCCACCGCGATGCCCAGCGCCAGTTCCAGACGCTTCCTCTGCATCGCGCAGCCCACTTCGTACGGTTTCATCATGTCGTTGTTGATATTCACGTTCGCTGCGGCGCACCCGCCGCTGCAGTAATATTTTGCCCAGCATTTTTTGCAGGCGTCCATATTGTCGATACTGCAGGCGAAGAACTTCTCTGCGAGCGTTTCGTCCAGCTTGCCCCCGTCCACGTGCGCCATCCTGTACTCCGGCCTGCCCACAAACTGGTGGCACGGGTAGATGTCGCCCGTCGGCGCGACGGCCACGTACTCGGTGCCCGCTCCGCAGCCGCGTATGCGCTTCAATCGGCACGGTCCCGCGTTCAAGTCCACCATGAAGTGGAAGAACGTGAACCCCTCGCCCCCTTTGCGCCGCCGCACATATTCCTGTGCCAGCCGGTCGTATTCGGCGAACACCGCCGGCAGATGTTCCTCCTTGATGGCGTTTGCGCCCGAGGTCACAACCGGCTCGATGGACACCCCCGCGAAACCCATGTCCGCCACGTGCAGCACGTCCTCGGCGAAGTCCAGATTCTTTGCGGTGAACGTGCCGCGCACGTAGTACTCGCCTTTACGGTTCAGCAGCAGCTTCTGCGCGTTGCGCTTCACCTGCTCGTAGCTGCCGCCACCGCCCGCCGACTTGCGCACCGCGTCGTGCACGTGCGGCCGCCCATCGATGCTGACCACAACATTGTGCATGTGTTCCTCGATGTACGCGCGCATCTCGTCCGACACCTCGTACGCATTGGTGGTCAGCGTAAAACGAAAATGCTTGTTATACTGCGCCTCCAATGAGCGCGCATAGGCCACCGTGCTTTTCAGCACGTCGAAGTTCATCAGCGGCTCCCCACCGAAGAAGTCCACCTCGAGGTTGCGCCGCGTGCCTGAGGCCTGTACCAGCCAGTCGATGGCGGCGTGCGCCACCGCCTCGCTCATCAGCTCGCGCCGCCCCGCAAACGCTCCGCCCTTGGCAAAGCAGTAAGCGCAGCGCAGATTGCAGTCGTGCGCGAGGTGCAGGCACATCGCCTTCACCACGCTCACCGGCGTCGCCGTATCCTCGTCCGCGGGCGAGAACAGCAGCCCCTCGTCCTTGAGCTCCTTCAGCTCGGCCATCACCGCGTCCGGCTCTGCCAGCGCCGCATCGATGTCGCCGCCCTCCGCGTCCAGCCGCTCCAGCCGCTCCAGCGCGTCATACGCCGGCCTGTCCAGCAAATGCACGCTGCCCGTCTCCACGTCCAGCGCGTAGTAATCCCCGTCATATTCAAATGCGTGTATCAATATTTCAACTCCCGATTCGTTTTAAACAAAAAAGGCGGCAGTAAAGCGCCGCGTTTTGCCGGAAACCCTGTCGTTTCTACTGTATGTATACAGGCGTCCGTTGTTATCTGAGTTTGATGTTCTCACAGCGCTGATTCGCCAGCGTGCACGACGTTTTGCAGGCCGACTGGCAGGACGTCTGGCACTCGCCGCAACCCGTTTTCTCTTTATTGGTCTTCAGGCTGCCCTTTACAACCGTTTTGATATGCTTCATCGTAACCCCTCCAAATGTAATTGGCGCATAGCTTATCGCTGCTAACCGATTATATAATACATCGCCCACATATTGCAATATATTATTTGCGCCTTGCCGCCTGCGCCCGGATGGCAAGCGTCTTGGGGCGCGGCACGCGGGCAAAGCCGGCTTTACACCCGCCCTGCCCGCGGCTTATTGCCATATATGTAGCTGCGCGCAACCGTCAGCTCTTCTTGAAGCTCATCCGCCGCGACTTGGACGGCCGGCTCTTCTTGACGCCACCTGCGCGCTTGCCCGCACCGAAGAAGTTGGCGACGATTATGGCGAACACGAGGCCGATCAAGAGGCCCATCAGCAGGTTGGAGAACAGCACCGCCACGTTGCCGAACACGCCCTCGATCAGCGAGAATATCAGATAGCTCAGCACGATAAACAGTATGCCGGATATGCCGCCCACCAGCCATTGTTTCTCCTCCAGCCCCTTAACGGCAAAGAATGAAGCGAGTATGATACCGCCTATCTTCACCACCTGGTTGATAATGGCTATGGTGTTGTCCTTCATGCCCGTTTCCTTGATGACCAGCGCGAACAACAGCGTCACCGCCACGGTAAACACCATCGATATCAGCGTGCCCTTGAGCGCGGCTTTGAACATCATCCAGAATGTCCCCGACTTTTTGGCAGCGGGCTTGGCGGCGCTTTTGGCAGTGGGAGCGCCCTTCATGACGGAAGCGCCTTTCATGTTCGTGTCCATAAAAAATCCCCCTTCATTGATCACATTAATCATTATGTGGGGGACTGAAATTTTATGACGGATGACGCGTATGTATGAAGTAACTAATCAATATATTCCCACATTATTCTGTCTGATTCAGATTCAGCGATACCGCCGCCTTGGGCGGGTCGTCCAGATATTTGGAGAAAATGCTCACATAACGCGACGCGAACGTGACGCTTGTGATATCCCCGTAGTATATCTTCACCGGCCTGTCCTGCCAGATGCCATCCGCGTCGAAGTGCCGGACAAATACCGACTGTTTGAGTATGATCTCGATGCGCCCGATGATGAAATCGAACTCGTCTGCGTCAGGGCGCGCCACCTCCACGATCACGTTGCCGCCCAGCCGCTGCAGATCCTTGAACGCCTGCTCCCACGATGCCACGCC
>JAEWWC010000009.1 GCA_023396555.1 Bacillota bacterium | reverse complement strand
GAAAAGCTGGGCCTTGCGACGCTGTGCATCGGCGGCGGCATGGGCGAGGCGCTCATCGTGGAGCGCGCATAAAGGAGGCTTTTATGGAACTCATCAGCCTGGAGGTAACGGACCGTGTCGCCGTGATGACGCTGCGCAACGAGAAGGCGCTGAACGCCATCAGCGTAGCGATGCTGCGCGAGATGGACGAGGCGCTGGACAGCCTTAATGACGCCGCCGTGCTGGTGATCACCGGCGCGGGGGAGAAGGCATTCGCGGCGGGCGCGGACATCGCGGGTATGAAGGACTTCACGCCGGAGCAGGCGCTGGAATACAGCCGGTTCGGCAACCGCGTGTTCCGCCGCATCGAGACGCTGCCCATCCCCGTGATCGCGGCGGTAAACGGCTATGCGCTGGGCGGTGGGCTGGAGCTCGCGATGAGCGCGGACTTCCGCGTGATGGCGGACAGCGCGGCGGTGGGCCAGCCGGAGGCGTCGCTGGGCATGACGCCCGGCTGGGGCGGCACCCAAAGGCTGGCGCGGCTTGTGGGCCGGGCGGTGGCGAAGTATCTGCTGTTCACCTGCGACACCATCAAGGCGGACCGGGCGTACCAACTGGGGCTGGCGGAGGCTGTTGTACCTAAAGCGGGGCTGACGGACACCGTGATGGCGCTGGCGAAGAAGATCGCCGGCATGCCGGCATCCGCGCTGCGCGGTGCGAAAAGAGCGGTCAACGAAGGCCTTGAGCTGAGTATGGACGACGCTTTGGAGCTGGAGGCGAATATGTACGCCAACTGCTTTAACACGGACGACCCCACGCGCCTGATGACCGCGTTTCTGGAGCGGCGCAAGAAGTAGGGAATTGGGAAGACGATAAAAGGGAGATTATATAAAGCCGGACATACCGGCTGCGTAAGGAGATACAAAACCGGTGGCACCGGATAAGGAGATATATAGATGAATGTATTCATTGCGGGCGCCGGAACGATGGGCGCCGGTATCGCGCAAGTGTTTTTGACAGGCGGCTGGTCTGTGACGCTATATGATATCAACGCCGCTTATGTGGAAAAAGGGATGACAGCTTTGCGCAATGCGTTGGAGCGGCAGTATGAGAAGGGTAAGATGAAGCAGGAGCAGAAGGAAGCGGCGCTGGCTGCCGTCAAAGGCAGCACCGACCTCGGTGACGCCGCCGGCTGTGCGCTGGCGATCGAGGCGGTCACGGAGCGCATCGAGGTGAAGATATCGCTGTTCTCGTCGTTGAACGCCATCTGCCCGCCGGAGACGGTGTTCGCGACCAACACGTCGTCGCTGTCCATCACGGAGATCGCTTCGGGCTCGGGGCGTCCGGACCGTGTGGCGGGTATGCATTTCTTCAACCCTGCGCCGGTGATGAAGCTGGTGGAGGTAATCCGCGGCGCGCAAACGTCGGACGAGACGATGGCGTTTGTGAGCGGCACGGCGATTGCCGTGGGCAAGGAACCCGTTACCGTCAACGAAGCACCGGGGTTTGTGGTGAACCGGCTGCTGATACCCATGCTGAACGAGGCGGTGCAGGTGCTGGCGGAGGGCATCGCGTCCGCGGAGGACATCGACAAGGCGATGAAGCTGGGCGCGGGGCATCCGATGGGGCCGCTGGCGCTGGCCGACATGATCGGCAACGACGTCAACCTCGCCATCATGGAGCAGCTGTATGAAGAGACGGGCGACCCCAAATACCGGCCGCACCCGCAGCTGAAAAAGATGGTGCGCGCGGGGCATCTGGGACGCAAAACCAAAAAAGGATTCTTTGAATACTGATTCTGTAATTTCTTATATGATTAATTCAGGAGGAATGGTGAAGATGAAGCAGTTCGATATGTTTTTCCCTGTGAGGCTGATCGTGGGTCCCGGGCGGGTGAAGGAGCTGGGCAAGCGGAGCGCCGCCTGCGGCAAGAAGGCGTTCATCGTGTACGACCCGTTTCTGAAGGGCGGCAAGCTGGCGGACGCGGTGCGCGAAGACCTCAAAGCCAACGGCGTGGACGCCGTGGAGTTCTACGACGTGGTGCCCAATCCGCGGCACAAGACGATGGATGCGGGCGTCGTCCTCTGCAATGAGAACGGCTGCGACCTCGTGATCGGCATCGGCGGCGGCAGCGCCATCGATACGGCGAAGGCCATCGCGCTGGCGTCGGTGCACGGCGGATCGGTGTGGGACTACACCGAATACTACGCGCCGGACAATGTGAAGCGCCCGGCAACGCCCGGCCTGCCCATCATCACCGTGCCTACCACGGCGGGCACCGGAACAGAGGCTACCCACTGCTCGGTGATCAACAACCACGACCTTAAGATGAAGGCCACCATCATCAACGAGCACATATATCCCACCGTATCCATCGTGGACCCGGAGCTGATGGTATCCGTTCCCAAGAAGGTGACGGCGCACACCGGCGTGGACACGTTCGCGCACGCGTTTGAGTCGTACATCGCCAACGGCGCGACGGAGTGGTCGGAAATGCTGGCTGTGAAGTCCATGGAGCTATTCGCGAAGCACATCCGCACGGCGGTGAACGATCCGGCAAACATTGACGGACGTATGGGCATGGCGCTGTCCTGCACATTGGCGGGCGCGGCGTTCGTGCAGTCCGGTTTGGCGTTGCCGCATGCCATTGGCCAGCCGGTGAGCGGTATCACGGATGCGCCGCATGGCGCGACGCTGGCGGTGTGCCTGCCGGTGATCATCGAGTGGACGATACCCGCGGCGCAGCCCAAGTTTGCCAAAGTGGCGGAAATTCTCGACCCGTCGGTATCGTGCCTCCCCGAGGCGGAAAAGGCCGCGAAGCTGCCCGAGATACTGGCGCAGCTGTACAAGGACATCGACATCAACGAGACATACGCGTCTTACGGCATGACACACGATGATATCAAGGCCGCGGTGGATCTCGCGATGACGGCGTACAAATGGGACATCGGTGGCCACCCCAAGAAGGTGGAGCGGGCCGACCTGGAGGAGATTTACAGGCGCTGCCTGTGAGTTTAATTTGCAGCCATTGGCTGCAGGCAGATTAACAACACGATTCACATTTTCACTCGGAGCAGCAATGCTCCCTTTTTTTATTCAAAATAGTGTAAGACCTATTAGGGAGGTTGAACAAAACTTTTAAACCGGATTAAGAGTGTTTTTATGATATAATAAAGAGAAATGCCATCCGGCATTTCGTATGGGATTCCAAAGGGATAAATCCCTTTGGCGGTGGTCTGGAGGCAGAGCCTCCAGTATTGTCTTGACTATCAAACATAAAGGAGAAACACACATCCATGCTGGCAAACCCCAAAGAGATACTGCTTGATTCCCAGAAGAACAACTACGCACTGGCGAGCATCAACGCTACCACGCTGCCGGGCATCATGGCCGTGATCGAGGCGGCGGAAGAACTGGACGCGCCGGTGATACTGAGCCACGCGCAGCTGCACGAGCCGTGGTCGCCTATCGACGTGATGGGGCCGCTGTTCATGCACTTCGCGCTGCATGCCAAGGTGCCGGTTATCATCCATCTGGATCACGGCATCACTCACGAATACGTGATGAAGGCGGTGCGCAACGGCTTCACGTCCATCATGTACGACTGCGCGCATCTGCCGTTCGACGAGAACGCCGAAAAGGTGGCCGCGTTCACGGAACTGGCGCACACATTAGGGATCATCGTGGAGGCGGAGGTGGGACAGATGCCCTCCAATGTGGTGGGGCACGGCGGCTGCACCGCATATGGCGCGCCCATCGACCACATCGAGGATTATTTCACCAAGCCGGTGGAAGCGGTGGAGTTCGTGCGCCGCACAAACGTCGATATGCTGACCGTTTCGTTCGGCACGGTGCACGGCATATTCGTGGAGGAGCCCAAGCTGGACATCAAGCTGCTGAAGGATATACGCGCGCAGGTGGACTGCGGCCTCGTGATGCACGGCTCGTCCGGTGTGGACGACGCGCAGATGAAGGCTGCCATCGACGCGGGGCTTAACAAGATCAACCATTACACCGAGATGGGCACCGCACCTGTCCCGGAGATCGCCAAAGCTATCGGCGAAGCGACCATACCGCTGTACTATCACGACATCGCGCACATGGCCAAGGAGATCATGAAGGAGAAGGCGAAAAACCGCATCGAGTTCTTCCTGAACAGAAAGGGATGAACGGTCAGCCACTCAATTCATTTATAGCTGTAAAAAATTGAGTGAAAAACCTTATCGCATATTTTTGAAAAGCGTTATAATACACATAAACGTATAGTTGCGATAATTTGTTATGTTTGGCGAAAGGAAGTTGTGTATGAAGAAGACGAAATGGGGAATCGTCGGGACGGGCTACATTTCCAACCGTTTCACCGACGGGCTGAAGCATGTGGAAGGCGCGGAGATCTACGCGGTGGCGTCCCGGGATAAGGCGACAGCGCAGGCTTTCGCGGACAGATTCGGCGCTGCCAGGGCCTACGGCAGCTACGCGGAGATGGCCAAGGACGACGATATCGACATCGTGTATATCGGCACGCCCAATACGGTGCATCTGGAAAACTCGCTGATGTATCTGGACGCGGGGCGCGCGGTGCTGTGCGACAAGCCGCTGGGTTCCAATACCGCCGAGGTGAAGGCGATGATCAGCAAGGCCCGCGAGAAGGACGTGTTCTTCATGGAGGGCATGTGGACGCGGTTTTTCCCCGCCGTCAAGAAGGCGCTGGAGTGGGTGAAGACAGGCCGCATCGGCACGCCCAAAGCGTTCTTCGCCAACTTCGGCATCGACTCGAGCGCGGACCGCAACCAGTGGCGCTTCCAGAAATCGATGGCGGGCGGCGCGCTGATGGACGTCGGCATCTATCCGCTGGCGATGGCTTTCGCGGCCTTCGGTTCCGAATATACGTCGCTGGCAGGCTCCGCTATCGTGAATAACGGCGTGGACGATGTGAACAGCTTCACGCTGCAGTATGCGGATGGCAGAATCGCGACGCTGAGCAGCGCTCTTGCCGCCAAGATGGACAACAAGGTGGTCATCAGCGGCTCCGAAGGCTGCGTGGTGATCGGCGAGGGCTACGACTGGTGGCGGGCTAACCGTGCGGAGCTGAAGCTGACCGGCGACGATCCGTTTGAATGCAACGGCGGGCGCGAGCTGTTCGAGCTGCCGTATCCGTCGTTCGGCTTCCAGTACGAGGCTGCCGCGGTGCAGAGCTACGTGGCGCAAGGCTTGAAGGAAGCGCCCGAGATCACGCTGGACGAGTCCATCAGGCTCGCGGAAACGATGGAGGCGCTGCGAAAGATGTGGGGCGTCGTGTACGACGCGGATAAGTGAAAGGACGGGTACTCCGATGAAGAAAACCAAATGGGCTATCGTCGGCACAGGCAACATTTCCAGCCAGTTCGCCGACGGCTTGAAACACGTGGAAGGCGCGGAAATCTACGCGGTGGCGTCCCGCAGCAAGGACTCGGCGCGCTCGTTTGCGGACAGGTTCGGTATTGCCAAGGCTTACGGAAGCTATGCGGAGATGGCGAAGGACGACGATATCGACATCGTGTACATCGGTACGCCGCATCCCGCGCATCTGGAGAACTCCATCATGTTCATGGAGGCGAAGCGCGCGGTGCTGTGCGACAAGCCGCTGGGCGTCAGCGCCGCCGAGGTGAAGCAGATGGTGCAAAAGGCGCGCGAGATGGACGTGTTCTTCATGGAGGGTGTCTGGACGCGGTTCTTCCCGGCGGTGAAAAAGGCGCTGGAATGGGTGAAGGAAGGCCGTATCGGCACGCCGAAGACGCTGTTCGCCAACTTCGGTTATGACGACAGCAGCAACCGGAACCAGTGGCGGTTCAAAAGGGATATGGCGGGCGGCGCGATGCTGGACGTGGGCATATACCCGCTGTCGTTCGCGTTTGCGGCGTTCGGCACGGACTACGCGACCGCATCCGGTGTGGCGATCGTGAGCGAAGGCATCGACGAGGTGAACAGCTTTACGCTGCAGTACCCCGACGGCAAGATCGCGACGATGGGCAGCGGCATCGCAGCCTGGCTGGACAACAGGGCGGTGATCACCGGTTCCGAGGGCAGCGTAGTGCTGGGCGAGGGTGGCGACCCCTGGTGGCATGCCAGCCGCGCGGCGCTGCGGTTCCCCGACAAGGACCTGCTGGCGGGCCCGGGCGGCGCCGAGCTGTTCGACATGCCGTATCCCTCCTCCGGCTTCCAGTATGAAGCCGCCGCGGTGCAGCAGTATGTGGCTCAGGGCCTGAAGGAAGCGCCCGAAATACCGCTGGACGAATCAATTAAGATCGCGGAGACGATGGAGAAGCTGCTGCGCATGTGGGGCGTCGAGTACGACGCGTTCAAGGCGTGAGCGTACTGTTCGTCTGCCATCCCAAATACACTACTTGCCAGAAAGCGCAGGCCTGGCTGGACTTGGGCATGCTGTACCGCTCGATGGCGCTGGCGGACAAATTGCCGTCCATGGGCACCGATGAGATGGTAGATCTGCCCTCTGATGGCATGCTGGTGAAGCGGCCACTGCTGGCGGCGGGGGACAAGGTGCTCGTCGGGTTTAAGGAAGCGGAGCGGGAGCAGGCGCTGCTGTAAAGCGCTACATACGGAAAGTGAGATAAAGTCGCGGACGTATATCGTACCGCGGCTTTTTCGCACCTCGGGGTATGGAAGGCACAGCCATAACGATCGTGCGGTGGCGGGACGGTCACAGACCATTCCCTACAAGAGCGACGGGTAGTGCAGGATACAGAAGGCGGCGAGTATGGGAATCTAATGTGCCTGCATCAATGCGGCGAATATAGGGGCGGCCTGCGGTCGCCCGCGGATACACCACAGATGCCGTTAAAGCCAATGTATAAAGGCTGTCTTATCCCTTCGGTTGTAGCCAGCCTGCTCATAGAAGTGCAGCGTGCCCTCTTCCTTCGAGCCTGTCAGCAGCATGATCTTGTAGCAGTTCTCCCGCACGGCGATCTCTTTGGCATAGTCGAGGCACGCCGAGGCCAGACCCTTACGCCGATAGTCCGCGTGCGTCACCACGTTCTCCACCAGCGCATAGGGCCGCTGCCCGTGCGTCAGGTTAGGCACGACGACGATCACGCAGGAGGATACGATGACGCCGTCTTCCTCCGCAACGATGATGTGATGGCCGGGGTCGTCCATGATGCGCCGCCACAATGCGCGCAACGAAGGACTGTCTTCCGGCAGCCGCTCGCCGTGCAGCTGCGTGTAGAGCGCGAGCAGCGCTTCAAGGTCCGCCTCCGCCACTTCACGTATCATGATCTATCCCCCCTCTGTATACGGTTTACCGGATTATATCACAAATCCCCGATGTTTCCACATGTGCGCTTGAGATTATGGCTGAATTATCATATAATGGAGCAAAGACCATTTCGCATTTCATATCACTTTTACGGAGGACATCCGATGAAACGCTTCCGTCCTGCTTTATTGTTTATTATACTATTGATTAGTTTGGCCTGCTTTGCGCCTGCGACGCTGGCGGCGGATTATTATGAAGATGAGGAATCCGGCGTTCGGTTTGAGATACCTGAGGGATGGGAGGAGTCGACCAGAAACCCCATCACTCTGGACACAAAAGTGGTGTACGAACAGGATGAGCATTATATCTGTTATGGGACAACAGATCTTTGGGCAAAGCTGTCCATCTCTGAAAAGAAGGGTTATACGCGTTCAGATATCGATAATTCATATTCCAGCGACTCCTTTTTACCGCTTGGCGGAAACAAGATGACGAAGACACTTGGGAATGTCCAATATCACGTCTGGAGAGGAACGTTTATCGGCGGAGATGCTAAAGGCATTATAGCTATATATATCCAGAATGGATACTTGTTTGAATTTGCTTATGTAGCCGAAAGACTGGACGGACAAGTTACAGATATTTTCTACGGGATGCTGGAAAGTGTTGAGTATCAGCAAACAGAACCGGAGGAAACCGCCGCGCCAATGGCCGCGGCGGTGCAGGCGGCGGTGACCCCGGCCAACAGCAGTCTGGCTGCCGCACAGGAAACATACACGGCACCTCGCCCTCCGTCATCGTATACGCCTTCGTCGTACAGCTCATCGCTGCCCACCGCGGGCGGTATCATACTCAGCCTGATTCTGACCGTGGCTATATACTCGTTGCCCATCATAATCTACCGCTACGGCATACGCAAGCGGCCGATGGAGAAAAAGCCGGCCAAACGGCTGACGATCATCTACGCCATTTGCGCTTTTGTTGTGATGCTGCTGATACTGTTTGCGCTGGGCAGCGACGGGACTGTTGGCGGCGCTATCATACTTTGGAGCTTTATCAACTACCATATGCTGACGCGTGGGGAGGATAGGACCGCCGCGGGCGAGCGCAACCGCGTGAGCGGGACGTATACGGTGGCGGGCCAGCCGGACGCGACCAGCAGCGGCTGGTATCCGGCGGACGGTCCGGCTAATCCGTACGCTTCCGCGCCACCGTATAACAGCGCGCCGGACAGCGGCAGCTGGCAGGTGTCACAAGGGGATATGGAACGGCAAGGGACAACTAATCCGTATGCCGACACGTCGCAGCCGTATGAAAGTGCGCCGAACAGCGGCGCACGGCCGGAGATGCGGAGCGATTTGGAACAGCCGGAAACCGGCGGCGCGGGCAGTGCCCAACAGAGTGCAGCGGAGCCGCCTGTGCGACAGGATAAAGACAAATATGACCACGGAGACAACCGGAAACGGCTGCGCGGGGATGAGCCGGGGCGCAGCCGCGGTCACGAGCCGCACAAATACTGGCGCGGAGAATGAACTTATGATTATTCCGGCAGAGTACGCGCTGCCGAAGTATGAAAGGAGAAGTTTCATGGACTCGATACGGCAGGTGAAGAGGATCGTAACTGGACATCCCACGGTGGACGGAGCGGGCGTGCATCTGGTGCGCGTGCTCGGGCGGGACGACGTGTATGACTTCGACCCGTTCCTGATGCTTGACGCGTTCGATTCCACAAACCCGGCGGACTATATAAAGGGCTTTCCGTGGCATCCGCACCGCGGCATCGAAACGGTGACGTATCTGATCAGCGGGCGCATCGAGCACGGGGACAGCCTGGG
>JAEWWC010000002.1 GCA_023396555.1 Bacillota bacterium | reverse complement strand
CCGAAATAAAAGCCGGTTGTGAACGGACGGCTGCCCGCTTTGGCCACCTCGTCCAGCAACTGCGGGTCAAAGGACCGTCCAGCCAGCACGTCGTCCAGCGCGCGGCGGTATGCGCCCGTCACACAGGCGACGTAATAAGCGGACTTCATGCGTCCCTCAATCTTGAAGGATACAATGCCCGCGTCCATCAGCCTACCGATATGTTCGATCATGCACAGGTCTTTGGAATTCAGCACGTACGTGCCGCGGTCGTCCGAATACGCCGGGAAATATTCGCCGTCATAGCCGCGCTCGGACAGGTGGTATTCCCAGCGGCAGGGCTGGGCGCACGCGCCGCTGTTGCCGCTCCTCCCCGTGAAAACGCTGCTCAAGAGGCAGCGCCCCGAATACGCGATACACATCGCGCCGTGCACAAACGCCTCCAACTCCAGCGTGTCCGGCGTCTTGGCACGAATCTCCGCGATCTCCTCCAGCGACAGCTCGCGCGACAGTATCACGCGGCTGACGCCCTGCTCGTACCAGAAGCGCGCGGAGTGCGCGTTGGTGGTATTGGCCTGCGTGGACAGGTGTAGCGGCACGTCCGGAGCGACGCGGCGGCAGACCGTCAGCACACCGGGGTCGGACACGATCAGAGCATCCACCCGCGCGTCCCGCAGCGCTGCGACGTAATCGTCCAGCCCCGCAAAGTCCTGCGCGTGGAACACCGCGTTCAGCGTGATATACAGCTTTTTGCCGCGCGCGTGCAGCAATTCCGCCGCTTGGGCGATGCCCTCCGGCGTAAAGTTGTCCGCGAACGCCCGCAGGCCGTACGACTTGCCCGCAGCGTACACCGCGTCCGCGCCGAAATCGGCGGCGGCAATCAGGCTTTCAAGGCTCCCCGCAGGAGCCAGCAGTTCGCATTTCCCCATCGCGTTTACCACAACGGCGAATATTCCGCGACGTTGGCCTCGTGTTCTTCCAGCGTCTTGGCAAACGCAAGGTCGCCCGTCTTGGGATCCTTGTTGCAGAAGTAGAGGTAGCCTTCCGCCATGAACTCCTCGTCCGGATACAGCGCCGCCTCTATCGACTTCTGGCCCGGATTTGCGATGGGTCCGATGGGCAGGCCGGTGATCTGATACGTGTTGTACGGCGACTCGAGCTTTTGCTCCTCCGCCGTGTATACGAACTTCTTGAGGCCCGTCACGTACCGCAGCGACGCGCACGAATCCAGCCGCATATCCGCATCCAGCCGGTTGTGGAACACCGCGGACACTTTCTTGAAGTCCTTGGGCAGGCCTTCCCACTCGATGATGGATGCGAGCGTCATCACCTCGTCTATCGTCATGCCCAGTTCCTCCGCCCTGTCCTCGAACTGCAGTGTAAACACATCGTCGAAGCGCCGGAGCAGCTTCTCGATCACATCCTTGGGCGTCGCGTCCGCGTAGAACTCGTAGGTATCCGGGAACAGATACCCTTCCAGCAGGTATTTACGCCCTTCCATCTGCGCCTTTTCGGTCACTGCGGTGATGAACTTAAAGTCTGCAAACGACTCCGCATCGTTGCACAGCTTCAGGAATTCGTCCCCCGCGTTGGCATCAAACATCTTTTCGGACACCAGCTTGGCGGCCATATCCTCCGCCGTCATGCCTTCGGTGAACGTGATCTTGACGGTCTTGCGGCCGCCATCGCCCGCCACCAGTATGTCCATGATCTGTTCCATTGTCATGCCGGGCGACAGCTTATATTTGCCCGCCTGCAGGCTGGACGACTTGTCATTGAAGTCCACGTACATCTGAAACACGAATTTGTTGCGTATCAGGCCCTGTTCGTAGAGCAAGCCTGCTATACCGGACAGCGACGAACCCGTCTTGATCTCCACCTGCTTGTATTCGGTCACGTCGACGGATACCGGCGCCACGTAATTCTGCTCAACGTGGTTATACAGCGTGATGCCGAGCAGCGTCACCAGTCCGAGGCTCACCGCCAATATCAGTAGCGGCCGCAGCACGCGCCAGACCACCCAGCCCGCCGTATAGTCCTTCAGCGACCCGCGCTCCTCGCACTTCTCCAGCGGCTCCTTGGGACTGCCGTCAAGAAGAAACGCCTTGGTCTCGCCATTGTCGCCGGACATGCCGGATACGGGCGCAAACGTACGCGTTTCATTATTGTCGTCGCCGAGAAAATCGTTGTAACCTTTGTCCGCCATTGTCCCTTTCCTTATTCCGAGAGAAAGTCCAGCCCGATGCCGCAGGCGTCGCCGATGATCTTGTACACATCGCCCACCATCGTCTGCAGCTTATACTCCGCCGCCAGATAAGCGGCTACATCCCTGTTAAAACCGAGCAGGCCGCCCAGCGCCTTCAGCTTGTCCATCGTCTCGTCATTGGGCGCGTTGCCCGAAAGATATGCGGCCTGCGCTTCCAGCTGCAGCTTCTTGTATTCGGCGATCAGCTTCTTATTGGTCTCGTCCGCCATCACCGGCCCCTTGAGCTGCTCGTATTCTCTGTATTCGTCGCTTCTCTTGATCTCAGCCGCCAGCTCATACGCCTTGTCGTATACCTGCATGAATTCCTCCGATTAAATATCGATGATGATGGGCAGTATCATCGGGCTGCGCTTGGTCAGGTCATAAAGATACGTGCGCAGCGCCTTTTTGATACGCCCTTTGATCGTCGTCCAGTCGGTCATCTGCTTTTGCACACAGTCGTTCAGCTCGTCGATGATGATCTTGCGCGCCCGTTCCAACAGGTCGGTGGATTCGCGCATGTACACGAAGCCGCGCGATATGATCTCCGGTCCGGATATCAGCTCGCCCGTCTCGGCGGATATCGTTACCACCACGATGAACAGGCCGTCCTGCGACAGCAGCTTGCGGTCCCGCAGCACCACGTTGCCCACGTCGCCCACGCCCAGGCCGTCGATGATCACGCTGCCTGCGGGCACCGTATCCGTCTCGCGCGCGAAGCGCTGGTTCAGCTCGATCATCTTGCCGATCTCGGGGATAAATACGTTCTTGCGCTGTATGCCAAGGCCCTCCGCCAGCGAGGCATGCTGATACAGGTGGCGGTATTCACCGTGCACCGGTATGAAGAACTTAGGCTTTGTCAGCGACAGTATCATCTTGAGCTCTTCCTGACAGGCATGACCGGACACGTGCACATCCGCCACGCTCTCGTTGATCACATCAGCGCCGCGCCGGTATAGCATATTAATGACGTCCGACACGTACTTCTCGTTGCCCGGTATCGGTGTGGACGAAATGATCACAAGGTCTCCCGGTATCATATTGAGCTTTTTATGCTCGCCCGCAGCCATCCGAACAAGCCCGGACATCGTCTCGCCCTGGCTGCCCGTCGTCAGTATAACGACCTTGGACTTTTTCATCTTTTCCACTTCTTCCGGCTCGATGAGCATGTCCTCGTCCAGATCAAGGTAGCCCAGCTCCTTGGCGATCTTGGCGATTTTGAGCATGCTGCGGCCCGTGAGGCACACCTTGCGGCCATAGCGTTTAGACGCGCTGACCACCTGTTGCAACCGGTGAATGTTGGACGCGAACGTCGCCACGATGATCCGCCCTTCGGCTTGTTTAAAGTAGCTCTCGAACATATCGCCCACTTTGCTTTCGGACATTGTGTAGCCCGGGCTGCCCGCGTTGGTGCTGTCGGACAGCAGCGCCAGCACGCCCTTTTCACCCAGCTGTGCAAATTTGGGGATGTCGATTACCTTGCCGTCCACCGGCGTATAATCCACCTTGAAGTCGCCCGTATGCACGATGATGCCCGCCGGCGTGTGTATCGCGAAACCCAGCGCCGCGTCGATGCTGTGCGTCACGCGGATAGCCTCCACCTTGAAAACGCCCGCCGTCACGGTATCACCCGCTTTGATGACATTCAGCGTGATGCCTTCCGCCTTGTGTTCCGCCAGCTTGGTTTCGATCAGCGCCAGCGTCAGATCGGTGCCGTACACCGGCGCGCCCATCTCGGGCAGCAGATACGGCGTTGCGCCGATATGGTCCTCGTGGCCGTGCGTGATCAGTACGGCCTTGATCCTCTCTTTGTTCTTCTTCAAATAGGTGATGTCGGGTATCACGTAATCGACGCCCAGCATGTCCTCCCGCGGGAAGCACAGGCCGCAGTCGATCACGACGATATCGTTACCGTACTCGATGACGGTCATGTTCTTGCCGATCTCACCGACGCCTCCCAACGGCGTGATGCGAATATTGTGTTGTTGCTTTTTAGCCAAGTAAAAAAATCCTCTCTTTCGTTGTCAGCATTTATCGTTAAACTCTCGTTTTTAAGTCGTTCATAAGCCGGCTTGTCCGCCAGCGATATTTGATTATACCATATTCTGCGCCGTGCATAAACGCATCTATCCATATTAGTACGTTTTTTTTGCACCCGCCGCTCCACGTTGCCGCCGGTTTGTGTTCTATGGTAGAATAAATCCAAACAATGCGCAACCGAAAGGAACGAATAATCATGCATATACTCGTCTGCAACGCGGGCTCCACGTCGCTCAAATACAAGCTCTTCCTGATGCCGGGTGAAACGGTGCTGGCCGAGGGAAAAATGGACCGCGTCGGTTCGCGCAACGCCTCCATATTCTCATACAGCAGCGAAAAACAGTCCTTCAAGCGCGAGGGTGTGGACATCCCGTCCTACCGCGAAGGCATTCGTATTTTTCTTGAAGTGCTCACTGGCGCAGACACCGGTGTAATCGCCAGCGTTGCGGACGTGGACGCCATCGGCTTCAAAACGGTGATCGGCAAGGGCTACACCGGCGTGCACGACATCGATGACGGCTGCATGCAGGGGCTGGAGGACTACATGAACATCGCGCCGGTGCACAACAGCGCCTACCTCGAAGCCATCCGCGCGTTCAAGGCG
>JAEWWC010000217.1 GCA_023396555.1 Bacillota bacterium | reverse complement strand
CAATTTAAGCAGAAAGGGCAAACCTGCCGAAAGACAGAGACGCAAAGCCGTGAGTCTAAGGTCCTGCACTATGATTGTCTGGCTGCCTATCCCTTGAGCGGTTTCCCCAATTAAGCGCCTTTTGAATTAATGTGAAAAAGAAATAAAACGCGGCTTTATCCTGAAGGCTTTTTTACTGTGCCTTGGAAAAATGATTCTTCAGCCATGCGTTCAATTGGGGGAGGAACAAAATGCTCAAACGTAAGACCATTGCCTTTATCATGCTTGCCGCTATGGTGTTATCCTTTTTCTGGTCCGAAAACACGGCGTTTGCTCAGGAGCCTCTCCGAACGGGGACCATCGTTAACTGCGTCAGCAGCGTCAACGTGAGAAGCGGGCCGGGAACAAACTATGCCCGCATCGGCACTGCGACCAAGAATGCGGTCTACAGTGTGACAGGCCAGTCCGGCTCATGGTATAAAATCAGTTACAACGGCGCTGCAGGATATGTTCACGCCGATTACCTGGCGGTATCTGCATTGGGACAGCCCGTCCAGACGGGTCAGAAGGGCGTCGTTGTCAACTGCATTAGCAATGTGAACGTGCGAAAAGGGCCGGGCACCGGCTACGCTAAGCTGGGCACCGCGCCCAGGAACGCCGTATACGATATACTCGGTAAATCGGGCTCATGGTACAAAATCAACTATAACGGTGTTGCCGGATATATCTCGTCATCGTATATATCGCTGCAGACAGCCGCACCCACGCCCCAGCCGACGAACACCGCCGGTCAAACGGGCAAGATTGTCAATTGCACGAACGCCGTGAATGTACGCAGCGGGCCGGGGACGAATTACTCTTTGCTGGGTACCGCGCCAAAAGGAACTGTTTACAGCGTTCAGGGCAAGTCCGGCTCCTATTACATCATCGACTACAAGGGCAAAAAAGGCTACGTATATGCCAGCTATATCTCCATAGTTCCCGCGCCTGCGCCGACACCGGTGCCAACCCCGGCACCGACATCAACCCCGGCACCGACATCAACCCCGGCGCCGACACCAATGCCCACTCCGGCTCCGTCGCCCACGCCTGCACCGTCGCCCACACCCAAACCGATGCCTGAACCGGAGGGTTCGCTGATCTCAGGCTATTACGCATCATGGGCCGCCTATTCGGGATATACGCCTTCGGATATCCCGGTGGAGCGGCTGACGGATATACTTTACGCCTTCGCCAACATCGACGACAACCTGAAAATAGAGTTGGGTGATCCCGCTGTCGATCTGGCCAATTTCGCCGAACTGCGCAAGCTGAAGCAGCAATATCCTCATGTGCGGACGCTTATCTCCGTCGGCGGCTGGACCTGGTCGGGAAAATTCTCGGACGTGGCCCTGACGGAACAAAGCCGGTCGGGCTTTGCGGACAGCGTCGTAGCGTTCATCAAGCAGCACGGTTTCGACGGCGTGGATATCGATTGGGAATATCCGTGCGGCGGCGGGCTGTCCACCAACACCGCAAGGCCGGAGGACAAGACGAATTTCACGCTGCTGATGGCCAAGCTGCGCGAGAAGCTGGACGCGCAGGGTAAGGCGGACGGGCGGGAGTATCTGCTGACATTCGCGGGCGGCGCGGGGACAACCTATGCCAGCCACACCGAACTGGGCAAACTGGGTGAGCTGGTGGATTACGCTGTAATCATGACCTACGACATGCACGGCGCGTGGGCAGGCAGCTACACCGACTTCAACGCGCCGCTGTATACGCCATCCGAAACGTCGCCGCAATACAAGTGGAGCTGCGCTGCCTCGGTGGACCTGTGGCAACAAAAAGGATTCCCAAAGTCGAAGATCGTCATGGGAATCCCGTTTTACGGTATAAAGTTTAACGGCGTACAGAACAGCAACAATGGACTGTATCAGCGGTTCACGTCGGGCGGCTCTATCGCTTACGACAAGATCGTCTCAGACTACCTGAATAACCCGCTGTATAAGCGGTACACGCATCAGGATGCTCATGCGCCGTGGCTGTTCAACGGATCAACCTTTATTTCCTATGACGACGCTCAGTCTATCGCGGAGAAAGCTGATTACATCCTGGGCCGCAGCCTGGGCGGCGCGGCCATCTGGGAGCTGTCCCAGAACACCAACGGCACGCTGATCAGCGCCATTCATGACCGCCTGAAATAATGGCAGTTCTTCCAAGGCATCAATACAAAGCCTGTTAAAGGCTATGATGAAAAGAGAATAAACTTGCCTGAATAAAGCTCGAAAAGCGGGCTATAATAAGCTTTGAGGTGGTGAAGGACGTGTTTTACTGGCACCGACTTGACAACCCCACGCAGCGCCTGGATACAAGGGTGAAATTTAATGGTCCAGGTGACTGGGAAGCTGGATGGGCTTGTATGCCCATCCAGCCTTTTTTATATGTCCGGCAGATTCTGGCCTTTATTGGCACTCAGGGTTTTGAAGGAACACTTTTTCTTTGGTTCAGCCTATGCTATAATCGCGAATTATCAGGCAAGCTGCACAGAGGCGCTATTCTGTGCTAATATAAATCATATACGATCCCGCAGATAATTGAGGCGGGACGGCTGACAGGGGATGTCCATGAAGCAAACAATGTCTCTGGCATACGGCGACACGCATATCGATATGGCTTTTGACGGAGCACGGTCCCTTCGAGTGCTGCAGGGCAAAGGCCTGCCGCCCGTCGCGGACGAAACGCAGGCTTTTCTGAAAGCCGTGGGTTCCGACTGCGTCGCGTCGCCGCCGCTCAGCGCGCTTGTTTCGACGGAAGATAAGGTCACCGTCGTGGTCAGCGACATCACGCGCTTCTGGATGCGGCAGGATAGGGTATGCGCCCAACTCATTCCGTATCTGCACGATGCGCTGGGCGTTGATTACGCAAACATCGTGATACTGGTTGCGCTGGGCACACACCGGCCGCAGACGGAGCAGGAACTGAGGATGCTGGTGACGGATAAGGTTTACGAACGGGTCAGCGTGGTCAACCACGACTGCATGGCAAAAGACCTCGTTTATATCGGGACGACGTCGTGGGGGACGGAGGTCTTCGTCAACCCGCTGGCGGTGGGCCGCAAGCTGATCGTGGTCAGCGGTACCATCCACCACCTGATGGCCGGATATGGCGGCGGGCGCAAGAGCATATTGCCCGGCATCAGCGGCAAAACCACCATCAACCAGAACCACATCCATGCGCTGTCACCCAGCAAGCCGTGCTCCAACCCGCTGATCGGCATGGGGCAGTTGACGAACAACCCACTGAATGAGGACATGAATGAAGCGGCGGCCATGGCGTCGCCGACCTTTGGCATCAATATCATCATGGACACGCAGACGGGCAGCAGCCATCTGATCTGCGGCGATTTTTTCCGCGCGTGGGAACAGAGCTGCCGCGAGGCGCAGGCAATGATGGGTATCCCCATCGACAAGAAGGCGGATATCGTGGTGGTCAGCTGTGGCGGATATCCCAAGGACATCAACCTGTACCAGGGCGTCAAGTCGCTGATCAACGCGGCGGAGGCGGTGAAGGACGGCGGCCAGATCATATTTTTAGCGGAGTGCCGCGAGGGCGGGGGCGCGCCGGACTATTTCGACTGGATACGCCCGCTGCGGGCGGGCTCATTGGACGCGGATCTGCGCGCGAATTTCACCATCGCGGGGTATATATTCTACGCGTCCTGTGAGGTGATGGTGAAGGCCGACGTGCTGATGCTGACGCAGATTCCCGAAGCGACGCTGCAGGGCATGGGTGCGCGTGTGTTTTCGGATATAAATAGCCTGCTGAAGGAAGTGGATTGTAGCGGCAAGGATGTGTATGTGATGCCGTACGGCGGATACACCGCTCCGTACATTGAAGGCTGAACGGCGCACGGCAATTCAGGCTTTCAGTCACAGCAGCTACTGTTCCTTCTCGAAAAACACCCATTCGTTATTCAGCAGAACGACAAGCCCCTCATCCAGATAGGCATAAGGCGCGCCTTCGCCGCCAAAGTTGCTTTCACCGTTTTGCGAGGGCATCTCCGAGCCGTCCACCGAGGACGTGATGGTGCCCAGAAAGGCCGATTCTTCCATCTCGACCGCCATCTGTTTGCCGGTATCCAGATAGATGACGCCGTCCACCATGACCATAGGCCGCCTGTCCCACTTTACATCCGGTTCGGCTGGAGAGCAGCCAATCAGCACAGTCAGGCAGCATACGAACGCGGCGGCACACAGCGTTTTTGTCAGGAATGCTCTCATACTAACTGCGGTTTTCATCGTGATACCCATCCTCCTGATCTGATTTTTGAATGAAAAGCAGGCCGTTTTGATGAGCTCTTGCATAAACCATATCATAAATAACAGGATTTGAGAACTGAAGACTCAAAGACCGGACAGAGTCACTGAATTTAAAAAGCTCGCATATGATAGGATAAACTTACTATTGAGACGTCACGACGGTAGAGCCTGCAAATATATAGCAACAGGGCGTGATAAAAAAACAGGCTGTGCCTGTTGACAAACGAAAAATGTCATGTTATCTTTGGAGACAATAAACCGTTGATGCAGAGATCAAACCGCAAGCGCACTTAGAGAGAGCCGGGGCAGCTGGAAACCGGCAGTAAGCGGCGCGGCAAATGGACTGCGGAGGGCGCGGAGAACGGAGCCATAAGCTCTAAGTATACGCGACGCGAACCGGCGTTATTGGGTGAAGAGCGTGTTGGCGCTCTGATGAGTGGGTTCATTCCGTGAGCTTTTGTCGTATTGCTTTCGGATGACCAAACAAGGTGGCACCGCAGACAAAGTCTGTCCTTGCATACGCTGTTGCGTATTTGAGGAGGGGCTTTTTTATTTTCCGGCAGCCAAATGGCGGCCAAAAAAACAGAAAGGTGAGAAGAGAAAGATGAGAAACAGAACGAAGAGATTGATGAGAACAGTTGTTTTGGGATTGGCCGTCATGCTGCTGCTGGCTGCCGCCGGATGCGGCGCGCAGCCCGCGCAGCCGAGCGCCGCGGCGCCCGAATCCTCCGGCGTGCTCGAGGTGGGCATTGTGCAGCTGGCTGACAACGGGGCCTTCACCGACATGCGCGAAGGCTTCATCGCCCGCATGCGCGAGCTGGGCTATTCCGAGGGCAAAATGAACTTCGACTACAAGAATGCCAACGGCGACACCGGCACGCTCAACTCCATCTGCCAGGCCATGGTGGACGACGGGAAGGACATCATCGTGTCCATCGCGACCCCGGCGTCTCAGGCCATCGTGAACATGGACAGCGGCATACCGGTGTTCTTCATTTCGGTGGGCAACCCTGTGGGGGCGGG
Organism: Bacillota bacterium; assembly: GCA_023396555.1. Classification (GTDB taxonomy): domain Bacteria; phylum Bacillota; class Clostridia; order Christensenellales; family SZUA-584; genus SZUA-584. Next base: position 8,068 of record JAEWWC010000217.1, on the reverse strand, counting down.
CATCATCACGGACATGAGCAAGCCGGACAAAAACGCGACCGGCACCTCCAACGCCATTCCGGTGAGCGAGATGTTCAAGCTTTCGGACCAGCTGACGCCGGGCTGCCAAACTTACGGGCTCATTTACAACACGGGCGAAGTCAACTCCGTGACCACGGTGGAAAACGCCAAGAAGTACATGGATGAGAACGGCCTCTCGTATAAGGAAGCAGTGGTGACCGCGTCATCCGAAGTGCAGCAGGCGGCCCAGTCGCTGGCGGAGCAGGTGGACGCGTTCTTCATCCCCAACGACAGCATGGTGCAAAGCGCGATGCCGCAGGTGGCCGAGGTCGCCAAGGCCGCGAAGATACCCGTGTACGGCAGCTCCGCGGTGATGGTGCAGTCGGGCGCGTTCGCGACCATCAGCATCGACGATATCACCATCGGCAGCATGACGGCGGATATGGCGGACCAGTTCCTTAAAGGCACGGCCATCGCGGATATCCCGGCTGTCACGGTCTCGGATTTCGTCACCGTCATCAACAAGACCACGGCGGCGGCCATCGGCGTGGAAGTACCGCAGGATGTACTGGACAGCGCTAAGGTGATCGAGTAACCACAAGCGGGAGGCGGCAGGCATGACTTTGGTAATCGGCTCTGTCCAGCTGGGGCTCATATACGGGATGCTGGCGCTGGGCATATACATTTCGTTTCGCATACTGAACATTCCTGACCTGACCGCCGACGGAAGCTTTACGCTGGGGCTGTCGGTTTCGGCAGCCCTCACGGTGGCGGGGCACCCGTACATCGGGCTGCTGGCCGCGCTGCTGACGGGTGCTGTTGCCGGCGTCGTCACCGGGCTGCTGCAGACCAAGATTAAAATACACCCGATACTCGCCGGCATACTCACGATGAGCAGCCTGTACAGCGTGAACCTGTTTGTGCTGGGCAGCCGCTCCAACGTCTCGCTGATCGGCACGGACAGCGTGTTCAGCCTGATGTTTGCGTGGCTGCCGGCGGATAAGGAGCTGGTCAAAACGCTGATCCCGCTGGTGTTCTGCGCGGCGTGCATGGGGGCGCTGATCTGGTTTTTCAAGACGCATCTGGGCCTCTGTGTCCGCGCCACGGGCAACAACGAGGACATGGTACGGGCTTCGTCCATCAACGTGGACGCGATGAAGCTCATCGCTTTGGGTGTATCCAACGCTTGCGTCGCGCTGTCGGGCGCGGTGCTCGCGCAGTATCAGGGCTATGCGGACATCAGCTCCGGCATCGGAATCGTGGTGGTGGGCCTCGCGTCCGCCATCATCGGCGAGGCGATATTCGGCCGCCGCTCGGTGACGCTGGGCCTCGTTTCGGCGGTGTTCGGCGCACTGCTTTACCGCTTCATCATCGCGGCGGCGCTGCGGTCGGATGCTTTCCCCGCTTTCGCGCTGCGCATCGTGTCGGCATCGATCGTGGTTATCGCGCTGGCCATACCCGTCGTGAAGCGGCAGCTACAGCTCAGAAATATGAAAATGAGGGCCCGCAGAGATGCTGACGATACGCAAGGCGAGTAAAACCTTTTTAAAGAATACGCCCAATGAGCATATCGCTCTGGATGGTGTGAGCCTGAAGCTGGACGCGGGCGAGTTCGTCACCGTCATCGGCTCCAACGGCGCGGGCAAATCCACGCTGTTCAACGCGGTGGGCGGCACGTTCCTTCTGGATTCAGGCCGGGTGCTGCTAAACGGGGAAGACATCACCTACGAGGCGGAACACAGGCGGGCGGCTGTCATCGGGCGGCTGTTTCAGGACCCCGCCAAAGGCACCGCGCCCGACATGACAATCGAAGAGAACCTCGCTCTGGCCTACAACCGCCGGGGCAAAAGCGGGCTGCGGCGGGGCGTGCACCGACGGGATGTCGCGGTATTCCGGGAGCAGCTGTCCGAACTGGACATGGCGCTGGAAAACCGCATGAAGACCAAGGTGGGGCTGCTCTCGGGCGGGCAGCGGCAGGCGCTGTCGTTGCTGATGGCCACCATCGGCAGGCCGCTGCTGCTGTTGCTGGACGAACACACCGCGGCGCTGGACCCCGAAGCCGCAAAGAAGATCATGCAGATCACCAAGAACGTTGTGGCGCGGCAGAAGCTGACAACAATGATGATCACGCACAACATCAAGGCCGCGCTGGAGACGGGCACACGCACCATCATGCTGGACCGCGGCAAAATCATACTCGACATATCCGGAAAAGAGCGCGAGGACATGACTGTGGCTCGTCTGATGGAGCTGTTTTCACAGCGGGGCGGCGGTGCGCTGGACAACGACCGCATGCTGCTGGTCAAGAGCTAATCTGAGCCATGAAACCACAATAAGCACAAAAACGCTCTGTCGGTCTGCGAAGCCGGCAGGGCGTTTTTATAAAAGCAGCCTTTATGTCAGACCGTTGTATGGATCGGGGTCGTATTTGAGCAGCAGACGGGTGAGATGCTCCGTATGCCCTTTCTCATCGCTGATGATATTCTGCAGCGTCTGGCGAAGGTCCAGATACGGCATATGCTGCAATTGCTCCTCATACAGCACCACGGCTTCCAGTTCGCCCTTGATATCCTGCCGTATGTTGTTGAGTATGATCTGCCGGTCGTAATCCGGTTTATAGGCCTGCATGGGTGCATTGGGGCCCAATCGGACGGTTAAATGCTGTTGATATGCCTGCTCCTCTTCGGGGTCATATTTCCGAAGCAGTACGAGCAGCCAACCGTAGTGTTTCTTTTCGTCCAGCATGATGCTATACCAGACATTATTGACGTCCTCCATGTTTGAGTCTGCGATGTGCTGCTGATAGCCATGGATCGCATAGATCTCCGCAATGAGTATCTCGCGCAGTATGTTTGTGAATTGGGCAGGCTGGCCCTGAGGCTGACCGTTCGGATATGTGTAGCTCAATGGCGTCCCCTCCAAAGAATGATCATATACATGTCTATTCGGAGGGCACCCCACCTTATACCGCGCAGCATAGAAAAGGACGGGTGTTTGCCCGTCCTAGCATAGCCAAAGCTGCTGTTTTGTTATGCCGCCATACCGAGTTCCAGAGGAGAGACGACGCCTTTTGCGAGCGCTTCGTTCTTCAGTTCGTCGTAGAGCCCCGCCTTGCTGGTATTGTAATATGGCGTTGAGTAGAATATACCAAGAAGGCCGGCCGTCAGTAGCGATAGCACCCCCCAGCCGATGAAGGAGAGGACCAGCACGAATATCCTGCCCTTGTGGCCTGCCGTCATGCGCATCGAGAGCTTGAGCGCATCGGTGGCCGTCACGTTGGGGCAGTCGGCCAATATATACGGCGTCAGGAAATACGAGAACATCTTGATAATGCCGGGGATTACGAACAGCAACGTCCACAGGTATGCGAACAGCCCCATCCACAGCATGCCGCCCACGTGCCGCCAGTAGTTCGAAAAACCGTCGCGGAACATGCCGTTTATATCGGCCGGCATGCCGCGGTATACGCGCAGCGCGAACGCATTGTAACCCACCACCATCGGGATCACGACGAAAATGATGACCAAGTAACCGATCATCATCAGGTAATCCGTGACAGGTACATAGGGAAGCAGCATGCCACGACGGGTGAACATATAAATATAGTTATGGAGCACGATGGGAGCGTTGATGATGTAATTGATCACCGAGACTGCTCCTGAAATGACAATATACAGCAGCAGCGCGCCCACCGACACGCCGTACTGCGCGGCAAAGCGTTCTTTCGCCTGCCGCTTGATATCCGCACGCAGTTTCATGACTGAACCTCCAAAAAAAGGTGTAATATGTCACTGCCATTATATGACTAGTTGTGCAGCCTTACAACGGTATAACAAACAGGCGGCGAAAAAAAGAGCCGCGTTGAGCTGCGGCCAAAGCTGATGCAAACATAAACTATCCGGAGAGAAAACCATGAAGGTCTGATTGCTAAAAACAATGCTCCGCCAGCCTGCGGAACCGGTTGCGGGACCATCCGCAAGACCGGCGGAGACTGTCTGCCGCCGGAGGGCTCTGGCGGCCAAGAAAGAAAAAGGGTTTATATGGTTATGGAATTAGCAGTAGAGCAGCGCTGTCCGCCGTGAGGCTCCGCTGGTTTATGGCTGCGAAGCCTCGCCGGACATAGCGCCCGGCAGCGGCGGCAAACTTTCATTGGGCAATATCACCGCCGAACCGCTTAAGGCGGCTGTGGCCGAAGGCGCAGGGGTTGTGCTGACCACCGTTCTGGTGGGGCCGCACCCCGCGGACAGTGCCGCAACCAGCACCAGCGCGACGGCTGCCAGTATAATCAGATTGAAGCGCGTAGTAGCCGACATATCCATCCTTTCAGAGTCGCTTTTTATGTCATCCCGCTTCGGGTTTCGTGCGATCTTCGATAATGGCATATTAGCACAGCGGCGTCGAAAAATGTGATACATGCTGTAACACTAAAATGAACAAACTGTTAACATGTGAACGCGATACAGGCGGCCTTTTTCACCCGGATTCACATGCCAGCGCGGCGCGAATATGATATGGAAGGGGCGGGGCATTTCGACGGGAAAGCGTGGGTGAGCGGATGAGCGACGAGCTTGAAAACACCAGCCAAAACGACGATACGCAAGAAAAATCAGACGTTCTCGCCAAGTGCGACGTCACCCAGGGCGACATCGATGCGCTCAGCAACCAGTTTGCGCCCAAGATATGGCTGGAGGTATTGCCCTCGAGGATGGGGACCGTACTCGCAGCCATACTCGCCGACATCATGACGGAGGGCCTGACGCCCACTCAGGAGAACATACTCGGAAACTTCGTCGCGGCGGTCGGCACGTTGATATCCTATAAGGCCTCGCGGGACGATCTGGACAGCAAAAACAATTCGTAGACCGCTGCCATGTGGGGACAAGCCGGGCGCACTGTGGTAAAATGGGAAATAACGAAACGCGGGAAGGAGCATAATGGCCGAATCCACACGGCGTGGGTATTCGCCGGACGACAAACGCGATTTTTCGGACGAGGCGCTCCAAACGCTCCGGTGCGCGGGGGACGAGCTGTATTTCCTGCTGAACCGCGGCTACCCCGTCAAGGGCGCGTCCACGTTCGTGGGCAACCATCATCTGCTGTCCGAGCGGCAGCGGGTAGCGCTCACGCGCGTCGTCTCGGCGCGGGAAGACATCGCCGTGCGCCGCTCAAAGCAGCTGCCTCCCGAAGCCGTTGCGGGTGCGGAGGTGCACATCGACGGCTTCAACCTGATCATCACGCTGGAGGTGGCGATGTCCGGCTCGCCCGTTTTGCGCTGCATGGACGGCACGTTCCGTGACCTCGCGGGCCTGCGCGGCACCTACCGGCTGATCGGCAAAACGGACGCTGCTATACGCGCCACGATCTCCCGCCTGCAGTCGCTCTCCGTTTCGCGCGCGGTGTTCTGGCTGGACGCGCCGGTGTCCAACTCCGGACGGCTCAAGGTGCGCATCGCGGAGCTGGCGGAGGAGGCGGGCTTGCCCGTGGGTATCGAGCTGGTTCCCAATGTGGACGCAGTGCTGTATGATCTCCCGAACGTGGTCACCAGCGACAGTGCGATACTCGACCGCTGCCCTTCGTGGCTGAACCTGAACGGGATTTTGATACCGGAGGTTCCCGATGTGTGGATCGTGGACGTTATGGGGGATTCGTTGGATTGATGGGATAAGGGATAAGGTCGTGAGGCGCTGCCTCGCGCTCCGCTGGAGGCTCAGCCTCCAAACCTCGCTGTAAAACCCATGTCGATACGACTTGGGTTTTTTGTACTATCTTGTATGAATAGGGGGAGGAGTGTGGTAAAATTTATTAAAAGATTACCCCTCCGCAATATCCAAAATGGAACGTCATCTCTCTCAATTGTAAACTCTTTATAAATGACGCCTGTTGCTATATATCGGAATCGCTTTGTGTGTTATGCTGAAACAAATGGTTAGCAATGCTAACAATGGCGAAGCGTCCTGATTTATTGTAAGCTCTTAACTTTTCATTTTTAAGATCGTATCATAAATTTCGTCGCATTCATTAAAAACTAAAAGTAAATAATAACGAGGAAGTAAACTGATGGACTTAATAATGAAAGACCTCATTATAGGGAATCTGAAAGCGAAGCTGCCCGTCATACAGGGCGGCATGGGCGTTGGCATATCGTTGTCCGGCCTTGCGTCGGCAGTCGCGAACCAGGGCGGCGTGGGCGTCATCGCCACCGCGGGTATCGGCATGCAGGAGTACGGGTGCAACCGCGATTTTGAGCAGTCCAACATCAACGCGTTGATCGAGCAGATTAAAAAAGCGAGGAGCGCATCCAAAGGCATCATCGGCGTCAACATCATGGTGGCGCTCAGCAACTTTTCGGACATGGTCAAAACAGCGATCAATGAAAAGATCGATGTGATATTTGCGGGCGCGGGTTTGCCGCTCAGTCTGCCTGGTTTTTTGAAGGGCAGCAAGAAGACGAAGCTGGTGCCCATCGTATCGTCTGGCAAGGCGGCGCGAATCATCGCGCAAAAGTGGATGAACGATTACGAATACGTTCCCGACGCGTTTGTGGTGGAAGGGCCTAAAGCGGGCGGACATCTGGGGTTTAAGCCGGAGCAGATCAACAACCCTGACTACGCGCTGGAGAAGCTGATACCCGATGTGATCAAAGAGGTGCGGATAATCGAAGAGCGCAGCGGCAGAAACATACCGGTGATCGCGGCAGGCGGCATCTACACTGGCGAGGATATCTATAACATTATGCAACTGGGGGCTGACGGCGTGCAGATGGGGACACGGTTTGTGCCGACGGTAGAATGCGACGCGTCCGACGCGTTCAAGAACAGCTACATCGACGCGAAGCAGGAGGACATCGGTATCATCAAGAGCCCGGTGGGGCTGCCGGGCCGTGCCATCATCAACGAGTTTTTGCAAAGCTCCATGGCGGGTGAGAAAAAACCGTACAGCTGCCCGTACCACTGCATCACGACGTGCGCGTACAAGGATAGTCCGTACTGCATCGCGCTAGCGTTGCTGAACGCAAAGAAGGGTAACTTTAAACACGGGTTCGCGTTTGCCGGGCAGAACGCCTACCGTACGGAATCCATCGTCTCCGTCAAGGAAATGGTGGACACACTTAAAACTGAGTTTGAAGAGGCCAAGGGGGAAGAGTGATAGCGTAATATTTAAGGTCACAAGGCGCTGCTTGCGCTCCGCTGGAGGCTCAGCCTCCCAGACCCCGCTGTAAAAACCACGCCGTTTTGACGTGGTTTTTTTGTGCGTAGTTATGTCCATGGGGGAGTATGATGGACAATATCAGTGGCCACTATATACGGATTGTGATATCTTTTTCGTCCGATGGTTTCCTTTCCGTATTCGATCGCTTCGCAAGAGCACCAGTGAAGACACGCCAGACACTGTTCACAACGATGCCGCCAGCATGGCCGGCTATTTTCGATTATTATATTATTGACAGGGCATACATCAGCGCATAAACCGCAGCCCGTACACTCTTCAGTCGCTGTAAATTTTTCATCCAGCTTGTGGGCGTTTTTGTATAAGAACCTGTCATTGATTATTTTGCTCCACAGCTTGGCTTTCTGCTTAACAGGCCGCAGCTCATGACTGGCAACCGCTGCTGCAATGGCTTGTGTCCTTATAGCAGCCTCTGCAATGACTTTGTCCGCTTGCGCCCGATCCGGGGCATGATGGGCTATGATATAACTCCCGGGCATCTTGATCTCGTCGGCATAAGATAATCGAACGCCTTTTGAAATCAGTACGTCATCCAGCATTCCCAGCGCATTGGCGCGCGTTCCTCCCGAATCAGCAATGGCAAAGCAGTAGGTATGGGGGTCTATGTTGAGCGCCTCGGCAAAGCGCTTGACTATCTTGGGCAAGCCATTGAAGTAAACTGGAAACACAAAACCGACAGACTGTCCAACACCGCCGACAAGTTCGTTCGGTACGCTTGATGTGATGGGCAGAACAGCACAATGCTCTATTTTTTCGGCTATATTGCGAGCGATATATAAAGAGTTCCCTGTAGCGGAAAAGCAGAATATCTTTGTTCCCATGATAGACTCATTCCTACTTT
>JAEWWC010000164.1 GCA_023396555.1 Bacillota bacterium | reverse complement strand
GTTGAACGGTTTTGAAATATGAACTGTGGCATCATGAAAAGCAAATGGTTAAGACATGTGAAAGGACGGCATATGACGGAGAAGAAATCGTTTCTGATGTACAAGGATTATCGCGACGTGCTGGAGTCGATGAACGATGAGGATACCGGGCGGCTCGTGAAGGCGTTGTTCGCGCATGAAGACGGCGAAGATGTCACTCTGGAGGGCCCGATCCAGGCGATTTTCTTGCTGCTGGCTAAGCAGATGGATCGTGACAGGATCAACTACGAGGCGATGTGCGCGCGCAACCGCGCCAACGGCATGAAGGGCGGCAGGCCGTCCAAAAGCGGCATAAACCCGGAGGAACCCGCCGAAACCCAGTCTGAACCCGCCGAAACCCAAGGCCAGCCCAGAAAACCCGATAAGGATAAGGATACGGATACTGATAAGGATACGGAGAAGGATGGTATGTTTATTGGCGGCGCGCCGCACACACACACCTCTTCTTCCAAACACCGTTTTCAAAAGCCATCTTTGGGCGACGTGAAGGCTTACTGCGCTGAAAGGGGCTGCGGCGTGGACGCTCAGCACTTCGTGGACTTCTACGAATCCAAGGGGTGGATGGTGGGCAGGTCGCCGATGAAGGACTGGCGGGCTTCCGTGCGCCTGTGGGAACAGGATGCGCGCGCAGCGCCGGGTAAGGCTGACGACTACGACGACCAGTACAGGTTCGGGAGGTGACGCGGATGGAATTCGGCAGTGAGGTTTATAGTGGCAATTTCGTGGAGGAAATGGTTCGGGCGCAGGAAGGGATACGGGCGCGCATCGCCGAGATCGGGCCCGATGCCTATGAGGCGGAACGCGCTGCAAAGCGCCAGCGTGAGCTGGACACAATTGTGCGCAATGGCATGGTGGACGACGTGCGGCGACTGATCGGCCCGCGGCACGCGGACTGCACGTTCGACAACTTTCGAAGTGGGCGACAATAACCGGTTGGCGTACGAGCGCTGCCGGCTGCTCGCGGAGAGCTTCAGCCCCGGCTGCAAAGCGTGCTGCTGTGCGGGAAGAACGGCATCGGCAAGAACCATCTGGCGGCGGCGGTTACCAAGACCGTGGCGTGGAAGCTGGCCTACGTGTTCTACGGCAGCGTCACCGCCATCAAGGACCGCGTATACGATGTCAAGGGCAGCAATATGACGGCGGCGGTGAACAGCATTATGAACGCGCACCTGATCTGTATCAACGATCTGGGTGCGGAGCAGGACACCGGTTTCGGGCGGGAGTTTATGTTCAACCTCATCGACCGCATATACGAGAAGAAGGCGGTGCTGCTGGCCACCACCAACATAACGGACGACAAGGCTCTGAGCAATCGTTACGGCAAGCGCGTGCTGTCGCGTCTGTGGGAGCAGTGCGATGTGGTGGTGTATGATGACCGGGATCACCGCGTGCCTCAGCCAAGTTTTTGATGAAAATGTAACAATTGATGCGTACAGTAATATATATATTTCAATTGCATATTTTGCATAAATTAAGTATAATAGTGAAAATCCCCTTTGCCCGTTTTCTCAGGCTGATTTTCGCGGAGGTATGTATGAAGAGACGTGTACTGTCAGTGATACTGTGTGTACTGCTGGTGCTTTCCTGCGCGCCCACGGCGCTGGCGACCAGCGATACCACACCGCCGGAGCTGATCAACGTATCAGTTAATAAGACTGAATTGCGCCCGGGAGATAAATTCATCGTCACTTTGACCATAAAAGAGGATGAAAGCGGGCTGGATTGTATAAACTCAATGTTGGGCTTCGGGCTTTTCTGGAATACCGGGTTGCACCCGACGGACATTTCAGGGGTATATGCTATTGAGTTTACTGTAGGAAACAATTGTGTGACAGGTGACTACAATCTGGAATATGTCTGGCTGTGCGACAATCAGAGTAACTATCAAAGATATGAACGCGCTGACGAGCCGCTTCTTGCAGAATGTACCGTGCATGTTACCAATGATGTGCAATCTGATTTCAGCGGGCCCGTTCTTAACGAGGTTACAATAAGCAGCAATTCAGCCGGCGTAGGCGACACGATCCGAATTGAGGTAAAGGGGGATGACCCCTCAGGTTTATATAGCGGGGGAGTATGCCTCCAGCTTACACCATGGATGCGCAAGGGCGTAGACCTTTATCCGGATCCGGATCGCCCAAACTATCTTGTTGGCGAATTTACCGTAGATAGCACAACTTGCAGCGGCAGGTATGTATTGATGTCTGTAAGCCTTTCCGATACTCTTTATAATCATTCCAACTATACAAGAAGAGAAGATGCCGCATCAAATGAGCCTATTCTGCCTGATGCTTATTGTTTCAAGATCGATATATCAAATCCGAATATGATGCCGACAGAGAATCCTATCATAATCAATTCAGTCCAAGTATTGGACAGCACCATCAAGTCCGGCGATTCGGTTTCTATCATTGTAAAGATTAATCCGAATGGGAACAAGGTTGGCGACAAGTTGGAGTTGGAATATGGCTGTGCTCTATGGGAGAAGAATGCTTATATGTCGCCGGTTATTCAGCTTGCCAAAACGGCACAAAATACCTATACCGGAACTGCATTAATCCCTCCGAATTATCCTAAAACGGCCTATTATTTGTATCGTCCCAGCGTTACTAGTTACAACGGTATTTCCGGAATACGTTACATCGTACCAGAATATATCCAAAATCACCAAACAGCGTTTTCAGTTAAATCTGTTTTTTCTGATGTGACTAACAAGACATTACTGCTAGGGAGTTCAGCGTTTGACCCTCTAGCGGGGGTAGCAGCGTCCAACGATACAGAGGGTGACTTAACCAGTAAGATAGAAGCCACGGGGTTTGTTAATACTTCTGTTCCTGGGATATATCTAATTAAATACAGGATTCCAAGCACTTATCAAGATCCGCTATATTCGGATAAAAAGTTCTATTATTATGAATCGCGCTGGGTTGGTGTGACAGAGATCATGCCGCCAAGCAATGCCGCCGACGCTCCTTTGGCGCTCACGAACGATGCGCTGTGCGTGGGCGCTCAGGCGTCGGATGTTTCGGTAAAGCGCGACGGCAGCAGCGTCTCATATGCATCCTCCTATACCGCTCCCGGCGTATACTCGATTACCGAGAAAGCGAGTGCGGCAAGCAGCGACGCGTCTGCGCTCAGCATTGCCGGGGCATCAAGCAACGATGCATCGTCCGGCTCCACCGTGACGGCGGTTATCGACCGTTCGGGGCCGGCGCTGTCAATAACGTCGAAAAGAAACGGCGCTTCATATGCCGTATCCGTAAAGGTCAGCGATCCGTCGGGCGTCAAACAGCTGAAATACAAAGCGGGTGTATGCAGCCTGGCCGATTTCAAGACGGGCGGCACGGCGTTTACCGGCTCGTTTACCGCAATGCCCGGCAAATATACTGTTTACGCGAAGGACGCATTCGGCTATGAGAGCTTAAGCGTACATACGGTGACATCGCCCGATCCCTCGCCGTACCTGTACAGCGTCGGCGTCTCGGGGGGTGCGCTGTCCCGCAGCTTCTCCAAGACGGTGTACAGCTATAAGATAGCGCTGGGCGAGAACCAGCCGAGCGTGACGCTGACGCCCGTGAAGGAATGGGACGGCGCAACGATGACCATCAACGGCAAGGCGGTGTCCAGCTCGACGATATCCGTGGCCAACGGCAAGACGGTGAAGGCGGCGGTGAAGGTGACCTACGGCAAAACGTCCAAGACGTACACGTTCAGCATCACCCGCGCGAAGTCCACCAACAACAACCTGTCCGGGCTCACGGCCACAGCGGGCAAGCTCAACACCGCGTTCAGCGCGGGCGTTACGAACTACACGCTGACGCTGGATGAGAACACCGCCAGCGCTACGATAAAAGCGGCGGTGCAGAATTCGCTGGCAAAGGCGTCTCCGTCATCAAAAAAGGTCACGCTCAAAAACGGGCAGAGCAAGACGGTGAAGATTACGGTGAAGGCACAGTCGGGCGCGAAGAAGACGTATACCGTCACGGTGACGCGTGCCAAGTCCACCAGCACCGCGCTGAAATACCTCAAGACGGACTCGTCCAAGTACCCGCTGTCGCCCGCGTTCAGCGTCGGGGCGGCGGGCTACACGGTGACGCTGCCCGCGGACAAGAGCAAGGTGACGATATCGGCTAAAACAGTAAGCAGCCTGACGGGCGTGACGGTGGACGGCAAGAAAGGCTCCAAGAAGTTTACGCTCGCCAACGGGCAGAGCATCACGGCGAAGGTGGTGGTCACCGCGCAATCGGGCGCGAAGAAGGAATATACGGTCACGATAAAGCGGTTGTGAGAGTTGATGGAGAAAGGCTGCCGTTCCGTGTGAATGGGCAGCCTTTTTTGATGAAATAGCGATTCGATGCGCTGGTTTCCTATGTGCACCGTGCGGGCGATCGCAGGCCGCCGATGTACTGTTGCGGGCGGGCATTACCGCAGGCGGGCAGCGAAACGGACAAGTCCGTTCCGCAATCCCATGCAGGGCACAGGTGACCGTGTCCAACGCAAGTCACGCCCGACGGGAAAAATGTAAAGAGGTCTGGAGACTAAGTCTCCAGCGGGGTGCGGGGCAGAGCCCTGCGACCTTGACTTAATAGAAGAGACTTTATCAGCAACCCGCCTGCCGCCGCCCCTGATAGGCCGCCTGCTCGCATTCAAAGTCGCGCTTCTCCTCATCCGATTGGGGAAGCAGCGGCGGCACTTTGGCCTTGCTGCCGTCCGGACCCATTGCGACGAACGTCAGCTTGGCGACGTTGGTGACGATCACCGCGCCGGTGGACAGGTTCTCCGCGCGAGCAGTCACCTTGGCCTTCATGGAGGTTCTGCCCGTCCAGACGAGCTTAGCCTCCACACTCACCATCTCGCCCTGCCGTACGGGGTGCCTGAACTCCAGTGCGTCCACGGCCACGGTGGCCACCTGGCAGTTGGAATGGCGCATGCAGCACAGCGCCCCCGCGATGTCCATCCAGTGCATCATCTGCCCGCCCAGCAGGTTGCCGAGCAGGTTGGTCATGCCGGGCAGCACCAGCTCCGTCATCACGACCTTGGTTTCTTCGGGCGCCTTTCCCTGTGCCATGCACGCTCTCCTTCGTCTTTTAAGTATATGTTCCAACTTACCGCAAAACGGGTGATTCCGCAAGACAAACCGGCGCTGTATTTTTGCACAAAATCCCCTGAAAAATTGTAAAATAATTGTGACCTGCGTTGACTATAAAGCCGTATTGTACTACAAAATAATTGTAAGGGATTAGCACACGACGGGCGAGAGTGCTAACAAATAATACACATATGTACCTTATATAAGATATGAAAGGAGTTGAACATTATGGCAAACCTGATACCGTACGGAAGGGGCTCAAGGGGGCTTGCGGCCACAGGCTTTGAGGACTTCTACAACATGCTGGACGACTTCTTTACCGACCCGTGGTTCAGTGATCGGCGCATCCGCGAGGGCTTTAAGCTGGATGTGCAGCGGACCGACAAGGAGTACCTGATCGAGGCGGAGCTGCCCGGCGTGAACAAGGAAGAGGTGTCTTTGGACCTGCGGGACGGAACGCTCAGCATCGCCGTGAACCGCGAGGAGAGCAAGAACGAGGACGGCAAGAACTACATCCATCGCGAACGGCGCGTGTCCTCAATGAGCCGCAGCGTGTACCTGGGGGACGTGGATGCCGAAGCCGTGAGCGCCAAGCTGGACAACGGCGTGCTGAAGATATCCGTTCCCATTAAGGCATCGGCGGATAGCACCCGCCGGATTGAAATACAGTGAGCTCTGACAATACCATAACAAGAGCGCCGCAAAGGCTTTGCCCGAGCGGCGTTCTTTGTTTATCTTTTTTGCTTGACAAAAAGAGGATTAAAGCCTAGTATAAATCCGACGAAAAACATCGGATTATATTGCCGCGCCTCATACGTGGGCTGCGCGGGGAGCATACTATTTGAGGGAGAATTGCGTTGATCATCTCGACAAAAGGGCGCTACGGCCTTCGCGCGATGTTCGAGCTGGCGAAGGCTTACGGCGAGGGATCGCTGAGTATAAAGCAGATCGCCGTCGCGCAAGGGCTGCCGGAGCCATATCTGGAGCAGATATTCCCCGCGCTCAAGAAAGCGGGGCTGGTGGACGCACGGCGCGGCGCGGGTGGCGGATACGGTCTGGCATTGCCGCCAAAGGAGATATCCGTAGGCAGTGT
>JAEWWC010000105.1 GCA_023396555.1 Bacillota bacterium | reverse complement strand
CTGGCAACGGGCGGGACGCGCCGCGACGGCAAGGGCCGCCACACGACGACAGCGCGGAACCTGCTGCCGCTGCTGGGCGGTGCGGTGATCGACACGCCGGGCATGCGCGAGCTGGGCATTGAACGCGTGGACTTATCCCGCGGCTTCGCCGACATCGACGCGCTGGCGCAGCAGTGCCGGTTCGCGGACTGCAGCCACGGCAGCGAGCCGAGCTGCGCGGTGCGGGCGGCGGTGGAAGACGGAACTCTGTCCGAAGAGCGGCTGGAAAACTGGCGCAAGCTGCGCCGTGAAGCGGCCTACGCGGCGATGGATTCGCGGCAGATCGAAGCCGCCAAGATCGAGTATATGCTGGGTCCGGGCGGAATGAAGGAAATGCGCCGTATAATTAATGAGAAAGAGCAGTTGAAAAGGCGATAAGAGGGATATGATAAAGGGGCGGTTTTCGCGATCGCCCCTTTCTTTTTGTCAGAATGACAGCCAACTATACGATGATATACGCGCTACCGAGTATCATCTTGCACTCCTTCTTGATGCGGCTGGCCTCGGCGGACAGTTCGAACACGTTGCAGAAGCGACGGCTGCATGCGGCCACGCCGGCGATGGACAGCGAGACAAGCGGGTACTGCTCCTCAAAGCCCTGCCGGTTCTTCGCGATGATATACCCTTTGCTCACATCGTCTTCCTTGTAGAATGTTTTGATGGAGTCGTCGAATTTTTTCAATATATACCGGCATGTGTCTTCAACATCTTCGCGGCTGACCACCGCCACAAAATCGTCACCGCCCACATGCCCCACGAAACCCTTCTCGCCCATCGCTCCACAGATGATCTCAGCCAGATTCAGTATCACGCGGTCTCCGTTTTCAAAACCGTATAAGTCGTTATATGCTTTGAAGCTGTCGATATCAAAGTAGAGTACGCAGCTGTCAGCATTGGAATATAGCACGCCATGCAATGCCTTTTCGATCTGCATGTTGCCAGGCAGCATCGTAAGCGGATTGAGCTGCGTTGCGTTGGTTACCTCAATTTCGATCGTCTTGTTCAGCAGGTCTTTGATTGTAACGATGCCGTGGTATGCGCCGTCCTGTATCACTGTGATGAAGTCGTAGACCTTGCTGTCCGGACGCGCCATCGCCAGCTTACCTGCCACATTGACAGGCGTTTTATAGTCCACCGACAGAAAATCGCAATCCATCACCGATGAAATGGGCTTGCGCGAATAGAGGCTGTATCCGTATACACCCGCTACCACCGCATTGAGCATATTGCGAGTCACCACGCCCAGCACTTCACCGCCTCTTGTGACGCAGAACCCCTGCGCTTCAGGGTGCTTTTGCATCATCTCGTACGCGTCGGGTATCATAACGCTCTCGTTCACAGCGATAGCGTGCACACACAGGTTCCCAATGTAAATATCCGACAGATTGTATCCATAGAGGTGGTTCTTGTGCGCATTCAGCTCCACAATGGCGCCCACCACCTCGGATCGGACGGGGCCTATCACCGGGTCAGGCCGCTGAATGAAATACCCCTGACCGTAGTGTACGCCGATATGGATCAGCGTCTGCAGTTCAGTATGCGTTTCGATCCCCTCGGCAATAAGGAACGTACCTGTGATGCGCGCGAACTCCTGCATACTCCGCACCAGCGCCTGCTTGACGGTGTCTTTGTCGATATCGCGTATCAGGTTCATGTCCAGCTTCAGGTAATGCGGCCTCACGTCGGAGATCAGGTTGAGGCCTGAATAACCCGCACCGGCGTCGTCGATCGCGATTTTGTACTCTTGCTCCTTATAGTTGCTGATAATCTGCTTGAATTCGGTCATGTTGGATACGGCGCTTTTTTCAGTGATCTCAAATATGATGTTTTCAGGGTTGATGTCGTATTTGTTCAGATAGTCCCGCGTCACGCCCTGCTGGAACTTTGCATCCTCTATCACGCTGGGGTTCACGTTAAGAAACAGCGTCGCGCCGGTGTGCGAGTCTCGCATTGCAGCCAGCGCTTTGCTGCGGCACAGCCGCTCCAGGTCCCACAACGCCTTATGCTCTTCCGCCACTGCAAAGAGCCGCTCCGGGTTTTCCAGCTCGGTTCCTTTCGGGCCCCGGCTTAAGGCTTCATAGCCCAGCACCGAACCGTCACGGAGCGATACGATGGGCTGAAATACCGATCTTATGTCCGAACTTTTAATGATATCTTCCAGCATGGCCTTTAATGATTCTCCCGCCTCGATGCTCTTCATGCTGCCCCTCCCCCGGATGTATCCTCTACTGTGATTATCGTTTTATGAGCGCAATAGACCTATATGATATGGGTTAACTTCTTGTTAAGACTGTGTAAAAGCGGGGCTGCGTTTGGCATTATCTTAGCTTTCGCTGGTTTTGCTGTAGTTTTCGCTTGTCCGAAGGGTTTTATGCAACATGCATACTGTTCTGACACACTATGATTATCCTTTCATATGATAACTATATAACCCTGTTTCACAGCAAGACAGGCTTTACAATAAGGAGATATGAGAAATGAAAGAGAATGTTGCTGAAATGATGGCACCCGGCAGTTCCTGCGTACCGCTCGAAACACCCATCATGGACGTTCGTCTCGCTCATGCCTATGTGCCGTGGCAAAAGCTCTGCGGCACGATGTCGCCTGTGCAGTCGCTCAAAAGCGGCACCATATTCCCCGAACTGACCGATCAATACGGTATATGGTAGGAGGAGATATGCAATGAGCAGAGATGAAATGTTAAAGGCGCTCACGGCAATGGATTTTTACGCCGTAGACATGGCGCTTTACCTGAATACGCACCCGGACGACCGTGAAGCCCTCGCCCGGTATAACGCCATAATCAACGAGGCCAATTCATTGCGGCGGGACTACGAGAGCCAGTACGGGCCGATGTATTCTTTCCGGTCCGCCAGCGCCAGCCCGTGGCAATGGATTAACGACCCCTGGCCGTGGCAGAGCCAGTTTAATTTTATGTTGGGAGGAGATGATCGGTAATGTGGATATATGAGAAGAAGCTGGAGTACCCCATCAGGATCAAGACGCCCAACCCGAAGATGGCGAAAGTCATTATCACACAGTATGGCGGGCCGGATGGCGAACTCGCGGCATCGCTGAGATATTTGAGCCAGCGTTTTTCGATGGTGACGCCGCAGGCCAAGGCCACACTGAACGATATCGGCACGGAAGAGTTGGCGCATTTAGAGATGATTGGCTCAATGGTAAAGCAGCTCACAGAGAACGCAAGCATTGAGGAAATAGAAAAGGCAGGCTTATCGCCCTATTATGCAGACCACGACAAGGCGATTTACCCCGCCAGCGCGGCGGGTGTGCCCTTTACCGCCGCCTATATACAATCCAAAGGCGACCCGATAACCGACCTGTATGAAGACATGGCGGCGGAACAGAAAGCGCGGTCCACATATGAATATCTGATACAGTTGGCGGATGATCCGGACGTGATTGAACCGCTGCGGTTTCTGCGGGAGAGGGAAGTCGTTCACTTCCAGAGGTTCGGTGAAGCGCTGCGTATCGTGCAGGATCATCTGGGCGATAAGAAACGCGTGAGCATGAAAATGCCG
>JAEWWC010000084.1 GCA_023396555.1 Bacillota bacterium | reverse complement strand
TGCGCGAGAGGCTTTACCTCGTTCTCGGCGAATTCCCGGAACAGATCGCGCGCCATCTTATGCTCGTTGGACAGCAGAAAATCCATGCATTTTCTTCCTCTCTCAAAAATATAAACTTTTAGGGAAGCACTGATTAAATGAGGAATGACGGATTGGCGAGAAAGTTTTGTGTCCTGAAAGGAGCAAAATCGAAGGAATAGCAGCGCTATTTCAAGATTTTAGCGACAAAGCAGGGTGCAAAAGTAGCCGCCAAGACGGCGTTCCGAATTAATCAGTGTTTCCTCAATACAGCGTTTTGTAGATGTCGTACACCGCGGCTTCGTCCAGCGGGACGCAGTTGTTCGCCATCAGGCGGCCCTGCTTGGTCATCACGTTTTCGGTGAACTCCTTCAGGTTGGCCTCCGTCACGCCGTATTCGCGCAGCGGCTTGCGCTGTATGATTTGGTTGAGCAGCTTCTCCAGCTCCTCATACACCACGTTCTCGGCGCAGCCCAGTATGTCCGCGATGAAGCGGTTCATTTTGACGATGCGGCCGCTGGGGTCGATCTCCATGTACTTCTTGAACACGCCGGTGAGCAGGCAGTAGTTGGCTTCGCCGTGAGGCACGTGATACATGCCGCCCAGCGGATAGCTCATCGCGTGCACCGCCGCGCAGCCCGCATTGCCGAAAGCGATGCCCGCGTAGTTGCTGGCGATCAGGAAGTCCTTCAGCAGCGGCAGGCGCGCGTCCTGACCCTTTTTCGCGATTTCAATGTAGCCTTTCAGTATCATCTCAATGGCTTTGTAGCCGAACATCTCCGTGTAAGGGGTGGCCTTGGGCGACAGGCTGGATTCCAGCGCGTGGATTAGCGCATCGATGGAGCTGGTTGCAAAGAACTTGAACGGCAGGCCGCTCAGCAGTTCGGGGATCAGCACGGCGCTGTCCGCGAACAGTTCATCCACCGCGAGGCCCTGCTTGGTGTGGCGGCTTTTCAGTTCCAGTATCGATATGTTGGTCACCTCGCTGCCCGTACCGCAGGTGGTGGGCACAAGGATCAGCTTCTTGTCCTTCATCGGCTGCGTTTTGCGGTCGAACAGGTCAAGTATGGGCGAAGCGTTTTTCAGCGTGAACAGCTTGGAGATGTCGATGATAGTGCCGCCGCCGATGGCGATGATGCGCTTGTACCCGCCCTTGATGTCCGCCAGTATCGCTTCCGCCATCTCATCGGACGGCTCGCCCATACCGTACTTTTCCTGATACAGCACATCCGCTTTTATATTCAGCGCACCAAACATAGGCTGGTAGATATATTGGTTGGTGATGATGAGGTCTCCCTCGCCCACCTCAAAGGCTTCGCAAAACGCCTTGCAGGTGTCATACAAATAGATGTCGGGTTTGATCAGCAGTTGTCTCATTTGTTTGCTCCTTAGCCTTCATTTACATTTGAATTTTTTCTCAAAGAAATCGATCAGTTCTGCGCGGCAATCCGGATGCGCGATGCCTATCAGCGCAATGGCGCGTTCCCGCAGGTTTAAGTAACGCAGATTCGCTATGCCGTATTCCGTCACCACATACTGCACGTCGTAGCGCGAGGTGGTCACCGCCGCGCCCTCGTCGATGATGGGCACGATCTTGGACTGGCTGCCCTTGGCGGTGGACGGCATCGCGATGATGCTGCGTCCGCCGCGGCTCAAGGTCGCACCGCGCACAAAGTCCACCTGTCCGCCTACGCCGCTGATCTGACGGTGTCCCACGCTGGTGGACACCACCTGGCCCATCAGATCCACCTGCACGCAGGAATTGATGGACACGAGGTTGTCGTTTTTCGCGATCACGAGCGGATCGTTCACATAGTCCACGGGATACATCTCGACCGCCGGGTTGTCGTCCACAAAGTCATACAGCCGCCGCGTGCCCATCAGGAACGTAGCGATGCACTTGCCGGGGTGCAGCGTTTTCTTCTTGTTGGTGATGACACCCGCCTCCACCAGTTCCACCACGCCGTCCGAGAACATCTCGCTGTGTATGCCGAGGTCCTTCTTCTCCTTGAGGAACAGCAGCACGGCGTCGGGAATCGCGCCGATGCCCAGCTGCAGGCAGTCGCCGTCGTTCACCAGCGAGGCGCAGTTCTGGCCGATCATCTTCTCCACATCCGTGATCCTGGGCGGCGGCAGCTCGATGAGCGGCGCGTCATGCTCCACGATGTGCGTCATCTCCGAAACGTGAATGAACGTGTTACCATGCGTCCGCGGCATGTTCTTGTTGATCTGCGCGATCACAACTTTGGATTGCTTGATGCCCTCCATCGTGTAGTCCACCGATATGCCGAGGCTGCAATAGCCGTGGCTGTCCGGCGGCGACACCTGTACCAGTGCCACATCCGGTATGTTGTGAGTACGCAGCAGCTCCGGCTCCTTGGAGAAATACACGGGTATCATATCGGCGCGCCCGTCAGCACAGGCCGTCCGCGTGGAGCCGCCCAGAAACAGCGCGTTGTGACGGAAGTGCTGCTCCATGCCGGGCTGGCAGTATTCCGCCGTTCCCATCGCCACCATGTGGATGATCTCCACGTTCTCATAGGCCGCTGCGTTTTTGACCATCGCGTCTATCAGATGGACGGGCTCGCCCGTCGCATGGCCGATCACCACGCGGTTGCCCGACTTGATGCTTTTCACGGCCTCGTCGGCTGTCGTCAGCCGGGACCAGTATATATCCTTCCAGTCCATGTTGCTCTCTCCTTAAACTTTATCGTTCATGCAATGCTTATGGGTTTAGGTCTTAAGACCGTGGAGGCTCTGCCTCCACGCCACCGCTGAAGGGGCTTGCCCCTTTAGAATCCCATCTGGGAAAATGCCTTTTGCAAAGGCATTTCTCGTATATTTCTACTTTGTTAATGATATTAGTGGACTGCCTCAGCACTCCAGCTCACGGAGCTTTTCCAGCAGCGGCGCGTAATCCTCCTCACGGACGAGGACACTTTTGCCGTATCTGCCCGTCAGGTGTTGGTGCTGCGCGCAGGCGCTGCTGCAGCCGCACAGCACCACGACATAATCCTGGGT
>JAEWWC010000010.1 GCA_023396555.1 Bacillota bacterium | reverse complement strand
TATTTACCAGCGCCCTTATGACCTTATTGCGTTATCCTTACGCATCGTCCCTCGACTTTGAGCCGCCCTTCGCATAGCAGAGCAACGGACTTGACCAGTATTTCGTGCTCCACCTTCAGTATTCGCGCGGCGAGAGACTCCGGCGTATCGTCGTCCAGCACGTCCACGCATTTCTGCATAATGATAGGGCCGGTGTCTGTGCCCTCGTCCACAAAATGCACCGTCGCGCCGGATATCTTCGCTCCATATTCCAGCACCGCTGTGTGAACGCGCCGTCCGTAGTAACCCTTGCCGCAGAAGGACGGTATCAGTGCCGGATGGATGTTGATGATCGGGTATTTGTTTACGAGATCTGGGCCAAGTATCGACATGTATCCCGCGAGCGCCACAGCCTGTCCGCCGAACGCGTTGATTGCGCTGACGACCGCTTCGTCATGTGCCTTCTGGCTGTTGAAGCTGCAGGGGCTGACCACGATGGACGGGACTCCTGCTTGCTTTGCCCGCTCGAGAGCGAACACATCTGGCTTGCTGGATATTACGCCCGCTACTTTGGCGGGAATGCGACCGTCAGCGCAGGCATCCAGTATCGCCTGCAGATTGGTGCCGCCGCCGGATACCATCACGACGAGACTGTCTATTCGCACAGTTCCACTCCCTCGCCTTCCTGCACGCTGCCGATCACGAAAGCCTTCTCGCCCAGTCCGCGCGCGGCTGCCAGAACCTCACTCTCCATTTCGGGGCTCACCGCCAGCACCATGCCGATGCCCATATTGAACGTGTTGTAGGCGCTGTCCACCATCATATTGGCTTCGCGCACCAGCAGATCGAATATCGGCGGCATCTCCCAGCTACCAAGGTCGATGCGCGCACCGAGGCCTTTGGGCAGTATGCGCGGTATGTTTTCGATGAAGCCACCGCCCGTGATGTGCGCGATGCCCTTTATCTCATGCTGTTCCAGAAGTGTCAGCACTGTCTTGACATAGATGCGTGTGGGCATCAGCAGCTCTTCCCCCAGCGTTTTGCCCAGCATGTCGATATGCTGAGCCAGTACCCGGTTGTCCATCGCGATTACCTTGCGCACAAGGGAAAAGCCGTTGCTGTGCACGCCGCTGGACTGCAGGCCGATCAGCTTGTCCCCCGCCTTAATGCCGCTGCCGTTGACCAGCTTACTTTTGGGTACGCTGCCCACGCAGAATCCGGCCATATCATACTCGCCCGTGGTATAAAAGCCGGGCATTTCCGCCGTTTCCCCGCCGATCAGCGCGCAGCCTGCCTGACGGCAGCCTTCTGCGACGCCCTTGACAATATCCGCCGCGACTTCCGGCACCAGCTTGCCTGTTGCAATATAGTCCAGAAAGAACATGGGCGCGGCGCCGTGGCATACCACGTCGTTCACGCACATCGCCACACAGTCGATGCCTACCGTATCGTGCTTGTCCATCGCGAAGGCCAGCTTCAGCTTGGTGCCTACGCCGTCCGTACCGGACACCAGCACATTGTCCCCATATTCATACATGCCGCCGAACGATCCCAAGTCCTGCAGTATATGGCTGTTGAAAGTGGACCTCGCGTGCTCCTTCATCAGCCGCACCGCTTCGTAACCGGCCTCCACATCCACGCCGGCGTCTTTATAAGTATATCCCATAATAATGTCTCCTGAAGTTGTTGAGGATACTATATTCTATCGTATTCATCAGCACTTATCGAGCATATTCTTTTTGCCGCACTGCAACAGATCGTTCACGTCCTCCGGATATTTGCCGTTGAAGCAGCCGGAGCAGAAGTTGCAGGCAGCGCCTTCCACCGTCTTCAGCAGGTCCTCAATGCGCAGATAGTTCAGCGTGTCCGCGCCGATCAGCTTGCGTATCTCCTCTACCGAATGGGACGCGCCAATCAGTTGGTCGTGTGACGATGTATCAATTCCAAAGAAGCACGGGTGCTTGATGGGCGGCGAGCTGATCTGCATATGCACTTCCTTCGCGCCCGCCAATTTAAGCATCTCGACGATGCGTTTGGATGTCGTTCCGCGGACGATAGAGTCGTCCACCAGTATCAGCCGCTTGCCGCGTACGTTGCGCTTGAGTACGCTGAGCTTGACGGATACGCCCATCTCACGTTTGCCCTGAGAAGGCTGGATGAACGTGCGTCCCACATAGCGGTTTTTGGACAGCGCGCTGGTATACGGTATGCCCGATTGGCGCGCAAAGCCCATCGCGGCAGACAGCGCCGAATCAGGCACGGCAGCCACAACGTCCGCGTCCACATTGTTCGACATCGCAAGCAGTTCTCCGGCGCGTTCGCGCGCCTGATGAACCGCTATGCCGTCGATATCCGAATCGGGCCGGGCAAAATAGACGTATTCAAATATGCATAGTGCCGAATCGCTGGCATGCATGCCTTGGTAGGATTTCAGGCCGTTCTTGTCCGCGACGACGATTTCGCCGGGACGCAGATCGCGTATAAAGTCGGCTCCGATGGTGTCAAACGCGCTGGATTCCGATGCGAACACATAGGCGTTGTCGATGCGGCCCAGCGCCAGCGGGCGTATGCCCTTGGGATCACGGACTCCGATCACCATATCCGGCGTCATAATGACGAGCGCATAGCTGCCCTTGAGCCGCGCCATCGTCTTGGTCACCGCCTCGATGATGCCGTCTCCGCTGTGCTTGGCGATGAGGCTCGCGATCACCTCGGAGTCGATGGTCGTCTGGAATATTGCGCCGCTGTTTTCCAGCTCTTCACGCAGCTTTGGCGCGTTAATCAAGTTGCCGTTGTGCGCCAGCGCAAGCTGCCCCTTCTTTGAGCTGATCACGAGCGGCTGCGCGTTGGCCGGCAGGCTGTCCCCCATCGTGGAATAACGTACATGCCCGATGGCGGCTTGTCCGCCTTTGAGCTTCTCCAGACTGCCGTTGCGGAACACCTCGGTTACAAGACCCATCTCCTTGTGGTACTCGATGCGGCTGCCCTTGGCGACAGCGATACCGGCGCTCTCCTGACCGCGATGTTGCAGAGCAAACAGCCCATAATAGGCGGCTTCCGCCGGCTCTACCGAGCTATCCGGGCTGTATATTCCGAAAATGCCACACTCTTCGTGCATACAGTCTTCAAAGGGCTTGAGCCGTTCATAGCTGTCCGGTATATGAATGCGAAGCGGCATGTTACTCTCCCATCAGCCTTCTGATGATCTCCTGATACGCTTCCTCGACGTCTCCGAGGTCGCGGCGGAAACGGTCCTTGTCCAGTTTCTTTCCGGTTTCGATATCCCAAAAACGGCAGGTGTCCGGCGAAATCTCATCCGCCAGTATGATATCGCCATGAAAGCGGCCGAACTCCAGCTTGAAGTCGATGAGCTCTACGCCATATTCCTTTAGATAGGCGCTGAGTATCTCGTTGACCTTGAACGAATAGACCTTGATCTTCTCCATCTCTTCGTCCGTCGCGAGCCCCAGAGCGCGCACATAATAGGAGTTGATGAAAGGATCGCCCAGCTCGTCGTTTTTGTAGCTATACTCCAATATCGGGCAAAGCAGCTCCGTTCCCTCAGCAACGCCCATGCGCTTTGTGAAGCTTCCCGCCGCTTTGTTGCGGACGATTACTTCCACCGGCACGATGTCCACCTTGCGGACAACGGTTTCCCGGTCGGACAGTTGCTCCACATAGTGTGTCGGTACGCCCTTGCTCTCCAGCAGCTTGAAAAAGTGGTTGGACACCTTGTTGTTGACCACGCCCTTGCCGACGATGGTGCCGCGTTTCTGGCCGTTGAAAGCCGTCGCATCGTCCTTGTACGACACGATTACGCAGTCAGCATCATCCGTCAGGTAAACCTTTTTCGCCTTGCCTTCGTAAATCAGCTCCATCTGTTTCATATTAAATCAATCTCCTTTTGAAGAGTTTTATCGGATTCGAGTACCTTCTCCGCCATCTCCTTCTTATAGGCGGAAAGCTTAGGCTTAAGTTCCGTATATTTGAGCGACAGTATCTGAACGGCCAGCAGTGCCGCGTTGACAGCGCCGTCTATCGCGACGGTCGCCACGGGGATACCGGGCGGCATCTGCACCGTCGAAAGCAGCGAGTCCAATCCGTCCATGGTGGACGATTTGATAGGGAGTCCGATGACAGGCAGCGTGGTATAAGCAGCGAGTACGCCAGCGAGATGCGCGGCCTTACCCGCAGCCGCGATGATCACTTCGATGCCGTTTTCCTCCGCGGAAGCGGCGAAGGCGTGGGCTTCATCCGGCGTGCGGTGTGCACTCAGCACATGCCCTTCCACAGCCACCCCAAACGATTTCAGTGTGGATATGGCTTTTTCCAGTACGGGGAGATCGGATATGGAACCCATGACGACAGCAGCTTTCATTATAATGAACCCCTTAGAGTATTTGCTATTCAATACGACAAATTCCGCAATACAACATAGTCAGTCTACTTGAAGCAATGCAGGCTGTCAACGAATACTGCATACTATATATGAAGTTAAATGATATAAGTTCGCATATAGTACGAACTATATTAATGTCAATAAGGTAAATGTGAACGAATACAGCTCAACACGAATAATAGAGTCCAAAACCGCAACAAAAATGAAGTTGTCACATAAGGGATAAAAAAACTCCGGAAACGACCGCGCATGATGAATCCGGAGTTTTTTTTATGATATTCTCAGCCTCTTCTGTCAGATGAGGCTTCACATGATTCTCAATACAAAAATATTAGCGATTGTTTTCAATCATTTCCTTAATTGTATCCCGGTTTATTTTTCCCTCCATCGGGCCAAAGGCAATCACGTTCAATGCACCGGCTGCTGCACCCATCTTGGCTGCCTCGGCCAGGCTTTTTCCCTCTGCAAGACCACAGATAAAAGCTCCGTCAAAGCTGTCGCCGGCACCTGTTGCATCTATTTGGACCACTTTGAATATTTCCTGCTGCACTTCCAAGCCGTTTCTGCTATAAATGGATGATCCTTTTGATCCGTTTTTCAAAACAATTATCTCCAGGCAATCGTTCTCATTAAAAGCTTTCTGAATTGCGGAGTCAACGTCCTTTTCACCGGTAATCATCTTAAGCTCCGAAACACCGGGCATAAAAATATGAGAGTTTTTATATACCTCCTGCACAAGATCCAACGCAGCGGGATCCCGAAGCATTTCCAGACGAACGTTTGGATCAAAGCTAATCTTTGAGCCGATTTTCTTGAAAGCGTGCATCGTTTTGAGAATTTCATTACCGAAATCCACGGAAGCCATCAAGGAACAGCCCATGATATGAAAGTATTTTGTATCAGCAAAACTGTTCATATCTTCAGGCATTCTCGCTTCTACGGCAGGTGTATTATCAACGTGGAAAATGAATTTTCTATCGCCGTTTGAAAAGTAGGTGACATGGGCGGTACCGGTGGGGCCTTTGCTGCTTTTCAGTAAATGGCTCATATCGACGCCGTCTTTTTCCAGCCGGTCGTAAATCACCTTGCCAAAATCATCGTCGCCAACACCACCAATGATGCCGGCGGAATGCCCGAGTCGTGCGACAGTACTGATAAAAATACCCGGAGCCCCACTGGGAAAAGGCCCGCGAAAATCACCTTCCTGGTATAATTCAACGTTTTCTGAAGGCCGCATGATTTCGACCAAGAGTTCGCCCATAATCATTATTTCCGGCATACTAATTCCAACTCCTTAATGAATAGATTGATTGTATCAAATATAAACCTTTTTAATGTGCAACAGCCACAAATCACATTGACGCGTACTCGTAATCCGCCATAAAGTTGATGATACTGTCAAGCGCAAGGTTTCTTGGATCCGGCAGCAGCTTGCCGTCACGAATCTTCTGATAGGCAAACGGCATAAATTGATGCAGCATATTGATTGGAATCGGGTACTTTCTCAGATTGGCAAACAATTTTTCCATTGCCGCCACTACAGTTGGCTGCCCGATGTAATATCGCGCGCGGTCGGAGAAGCTGTATTTTCTGGCTATGTGCAGCTGCTTTTCATTCCCGTGATAGTGTTTTTTCCAATAGACGGGGTTTTCGATCATCGCATCTTCCAGCACCTTCTCAAAGTGAGCATGTTCATTTTCAGGGACAAGCTCTCTTTCCATTACGCTCAGCGCAAAACATGCCTCACGCAGACCATATGTCAAGGCCGGTCCAACCTTCAATATGGCAATACCATCCTCCACCATCATTCTCAGGCACTCCGGGCTTTGATAATCGGTTGAATGGCCTTCGAAACATAAGCCGGGGTACTTTTTCAGGCAACTGCATAAATCGACAGCTGCCTGACGAACATATAAAAACACCTGATCGTCACCAAATTCAACGCCTGGTTGGACCACTAAGGCTACCACATCCTGAAACCCATCAGGCAGGCCCGCCTCAATGAAGCAATTTTGGTATGCGCGAACCGTCTCCTCAAAGGCCTCAGGCTTGGTCACAGCAAGAGTATCCTCCGCCTCCTGCGCGCCGCCGGGGATGGGTACTTCTGACCCAATGATAAATACAGGGCGCAAGGCGTCAGGCTGTTCCGCCTTTAGTTCCCAATAAGCCTTCATCGCACTCTTATAGAGTCTGACACCGCGTCTGGCCACGGTCTCAACAGAAAGCGCATCGCCGATATCATCTGCAAGTTTCATGCTCGTATCCAGATGGATCTTCGAAAAACCTGCCTGGACGTATTGGCAGACCATATCTTCGGCATTTTTCATTGCAACAGCCTCTGGCTCGCCCTGCCAAGTTATAGGGCCAAGATGATCTCCACCCAAAATGACCATATTCTTCGAAAGCCCAACTTTATGTGCCAGTTGCATGACTTTTACATAAAAATCGCCAGGCAGCATGCCTGTATAACCGCCAAATTGATTGACCTGATTGGCTGTTGCCTCGATTAATACCGGTCTGTTATTAGCCTTTGCACGGAGCAACGCAGCCTCAAGTACCAGCTCATTGGCGCTGCAATATGAAGGGATACCGCATTTCACATTATTTTTGCGCTGTTCCATCATTTCCTTTATAGGATGGTCCATTTATGTCTAACCTTCTTTCTTTTCAGAGCAGGCGTTATTAAATAGCAGATAGTAAAATTTCCTTAATACTAACTCGTATTTCCAATGTTTGCCTGTATTCTACTCCCGCTCGACTACTTCAACCATTAATGTGCCTACCTATTTTATATGTTTAACCTATTATATATTAAACTTATTTGTTTAGTTTTTGTTCTGCTATTTATGACCCCTTTTCTTTTTAGTATCATAATAGTATCATATGGAATAATGTTAATCAAGTTGGGTTCACTCTAGAGCTTTATCTATTTAAAGGTATCACTTTATCAATTTCTTAAAGTCCTTCCCAACCTTAATGATCCCAATAAATACGACGTATATCTCCAGCCTCCCCAGAAGCATGCCACCCGTCATAGACCACAAAGCGACAGGCGGCATATCGGGTGTTGTAACCCCGACGGATAAGCCAACCGTACCCAGTGCAGAGGCGTATTCAAATAACGAATCCTGAAAAGAATATCCGCATGCGGCCAATATCCCGGTGCCAGCCAGCAATATAACAGTATACAAAAACACATAATTCGCTGCTTCCGAATAAATACCGGGTTCAATATAAACCTTTCCTTCAGGTCGGTTAATGCTTATTTCGCTGACAGTGTGCTCGGGCATGAATTTACGTTTGATGTTCCAGTAAAACGCTTTAAACATAATATAAATTCGTCCATACTTTATTCCACCAGCAGTCGAGCCAGCGCCGCCGCCGATGATCATCATCACTATAAGTATGAGCCAGGCAAATGACGGCCAGTTATTATAGCTCACCGTTGAAAAACCGGTTGTTGTCAGAGCCGACGTGATGTTGAAAAGGCTTACCCTTAACGCTTCACCAAAATTGCCGTATAATCCGGTAAGCGACAACACTGCGACCAGCGGGATGAATAAGCCCAGAAGGAACAGCATGAATTTCAACTCGCTTAAGCTTACGATTTTACGGAACTTGCGCCGGATTAGCAACAGGTGAATCAGGAAATTCGTCGCACCCAGAATCATCAGAACGATGGTGATAAGCTCAATGATAAAGCTATGATATGCCGCTATACTATCCGGCGTTACGGCAAACCCACCTGTGGAAAGCGCAGCCATGCATATATTTATAGCATCAAAGACCGGCATTCCGAATATTACATACAGTATCGTTCCTGCGACGAAATATCCCATATATATTGCGATAATCATTCGGGAAGACTTGGCGAGGTTGGGCAGTAATTTATCCGAATGGCCCTCGGCGCTGTAAAGGCGCATTCCGAAGGTTTCGGATAGCGCAGACACCACGATGAGCACAAACCCAAGCCCTCCAAAGAACTGCATAATGGAGCGGAATAACAGGAAAATATGCGGAGCTGTTGTGACATCGACGACAGACAGGCCCGTCGTCGTCCATCCGCTCATAGCTTCAAAATATGCTTGTGTAAAGTTCAGCATTCCGGAAAGTATGAACGGCAAAGAAGAAAACAGTGCCGCGCTGATCCAAATTCCGAGAACGATTACCGCGCCCTGGCGAAGGTTTAGTTTTATTTCATATCGGGGACGCAGAAGTTTCAGCAAAAAGCCTATAAGCAATGCAGCTGCGGCCGGAATGATAAAATAGATAGCCTGATCCAATTCATCCTGGTAAAACGGCAAGGCAAGCAAGGCTAGTAAAATCAATCCTCCGACAAACATCAGCAGAATACCGAATATGCCGAGAAGGTTCTTTGCATTTTCTCTTTTGCTTATCATAAATTGTCTCCCTTAAAAAGACATTCCAGCACTTTCGGCTGCGAAACCGAATTTGTCAGAATAATAAGCTTGTCATCAGTATGGACTTCGGTACGCCCTTTGGGTATGATAACATTGCCCCCGCGTATTATGCAGCCAACGATCGCATCATCTGGGAAACCGATATCGGCTATTTGTTTCCCGTTGATTCCGTATTCCTTCTTTACCGGTATTTCAAGCAGCTGTACCTTACCATTCTCCAAAGGCAGGTAATTCGCCAACTCATCAACGGACGCCATCTGCTCGATTATTCCGGATAAAATATAAGTTGCACTTACCACCGTGTTGATTCCAAGTTTTTTAAAAACCTCAACATTTTCAGGGTTGTTGACCGTGGCGAACGCTCGTTTGATTCCAAATACCTTTTTCGCCAGCTGGCATATCACAAGGTTGTCAGCATCCTGTGGTGTTAAGGCAAGCATTAAATCGGAGCCAGCCACCTCGGCGTCTTCCAATATGTACGGCTTGCTTCCGTCGCCGCAGACGATGTTGGCCTTATGCGTCCGGGACAGGTATTTGCAGTCACGGGTATCCTGATTGATAATCGTGAGCTCATGCCCTTTGCTAAGCAGCGAATTCGAAAGAAAATCGACTTTCTTACCGCCGCCGACAATAACAATCTTCATCTTAATACCCCCTTTTCAATTTCCCCCTAAAAGTCCTTTGACTTTTTAGGGACCCCGTATCCAGCAGCTGTTCAAACGCTTCCATCGACAGCTTTGTCGGATAGATAGTATGAATCGAATGTTCGGAATTGATCTTTTCCTTATCCGCGTCATACAAACGTGCGATAACCTTCGGCACATTAAAAATGACTTTTGCCATCTGCGATACCATAATGTTTACATTGTCGTTGTCCGTAACGGCAACAACGATCCCGGCTTTGTTCATCTCCGTTTTTTTAAGCGCATTTATATCCGTTGCATCTGCCTCAACCGTAAAGCCGCTGTATTCGGGGGACAGCTTGCGAAATGCATCGCCATCCTTATCGATCATCACTACATCGTTTCCGCGTATCGAAAACATTGCTGCTATATTTGCACCCAGTCTGCCGCAGCCTATGATAACAATCTGACCCAGCTCATTTTTCTTTTTATTGGTTTCTTTCATTTCGTTACCCCTTCTTTACAACACCGCTGCTGTCCGTTTGCGTATCTCCAAAATCAAAATCTCGGCTTTGCGGTCCCCACTTAAACATCACTAACCTTTCCAGATTTCTGCAAGCCGGCTTGTATGCAGGGTCAAGCGCATAGGCCGCTCTGTAATGCTTACGTGCAACTGAATCGTTGCCATTAAGTTCCGCGATAATGCCTAAAAGGTTATGCGGCTCGGGTGCATCCGGGTCAAGCAGAAGCGCCTTGGATATCAGTTTATATCCGTTATCTGTATTTTTTTTTCGCAACGAGTCAATTGCATTTGATATCGCCTGCCAATAAACATCCCGGCAACTATTTTCTTCTTTCATAATTGCCACCTCCACATTTTATACTAAAAGCATACCGGAATTCGTATAAAGTCGGTGTAAGTATGTTGTTGAACGGTATAAAGATTTTGTAAGTATTCCATGAAAATAAAGTGTGTCGCACTTTACCCTGATGCTTTGCAAGAAGCGTCAGTAGCTTATATTCCGTGGGTGTTAAATGTACTATCTCATCGTGAGTAGTAACGCGGTGTTTCTTAAAATCAATTGTCATGCCTCCAAGCTTGAAAATCGTATGTTTCGCTTCTGATTGATTATCGGATGTCGTGATCCAGCGCAAAGCAACACGTATCCGCGCCAAAAGCTCAGCCACACCAAAAGGCTTTGTCAGATAATCGTCTGCTCCCGCGTCCAGCGCCTCCACTTTTTCGCGTTGATTTTTAGGTATTATTAACTATTTTCGATTATATTGTGTTAATACTTCTCCATACTTGAAGTTCAACCTAAGAAGCGCCGACTCCTCATCCGACGCTTTTCTTGCATGTGACCTTAAACATGATACAGAATTATACTGACTATTTGCAGATCAGTTTTAAACATTTTGTTATGGTTGTTTTATAATCTCACCTATAGAATTCTTTATAGACTGAAATCCCGTACAACGGCAAATATTTGATTGAAGCCATGATTCAATTGTATAATCGTCAGGCTGGGGATGGATCTGCAAAAGGGCATGACAAACCATTATAAATCCGGGGGTGCAGTATCCACATTGAAATGCAGCTTGCTCAACGAATGCTTTTTGGATAGGAGTATTGACCAAACCCTCAATAGTCGTTATTTTATGGCCGATCCCTTCAACAGCGAGCATAATACACGATTTTATCGGCCATCCATCTACTAATACTGTGCAAGCTCCACAGTCGCCGTTTTCACATCCTGGCTTAGTACCTGTTAAACCAATCTTGGTTCTTAGAACTTCCAATAAAACATCGGAGGGTCTGACCATAACCTCATAAAGGTGATTGTTGATATCTAGTGTTATACTACTTTTACCTGTAAAGTGTAACATTTTTTCTCCTCTCAAGAGTTAAGGATGTTTAATATTGAATCTCGCAGAACAAACTCACGATACGCTGAACTTCCTTCTATGTCATTCAAAATAGACGACGGAAATTCTTGGATATATTGGTTAGCTATCGCTTCCTTTGAAATGTTGAAAGTATTTAAATCATTAACTATGAATGGAAATCTGCATACTCCACTGAAGGCCATTTTTATTAAACCTTGGTGACTCAGAGCAGAAACTGAAACTAATGGATAACCGATCTTTTCAGCCGAAACTTTTTTTATATGCCAATACTTATGATTCAGGAATTCTTTATCTATCGATATGCTAACAAGAAGTTCTCCTACCTTAAGACATTTTCCGTTGTTAAAAGCATCTACGACCTGTGAACTGTAAAATACGTTTGACCCCGCGATGGAAACTTCAGCGTTCGAGAGGAACAAAGGTAACAGGCTTTCCCTGTAGATTATTGTTCCACAAATATTGCCGCCGATTGTTATTTTATCCTGGACAGTATGATCTGCTATTCTGCCACATGCCTCACCTAATAGAGGAAATAGGTTTGATTCTTTTATAGTACTTAAAGTAATCCCCGAGCCGATAACCAGCCTATCATTATCCATGCAGAAAACAGAGCATTCGGGAATACCTTTAATATCTATTACAACATCAGGGGAAATGCTGTTTAAGCGTGACATTGTAATAATTTCAGTGCCGCCGCCGTAATAAAACGGCTTAAGCCCAGTCCTTTGTGCATCTGAAAAGATTGTGACAGCTTCTTTTAGCGAATCCGGTTTATAGTATTCGAAATTAAAGGGTATCACTTTTATACTCCTTTGATAAGTTCCATAGCGTTTCAAAAGTGATGGGCAGGCTGTCAAATTCCACTCCAGCCGCTTGTGATAACGCATTTGCAAGGGAAGACCCCATACCCAATACTCCATGTTCTCCAATCCCTCTGAGCCCATAAGGCCCTTGAGGATTGGGGGTTTCGATAAAATGAACAATATACTCCGGGACTTCTCCGTAATGAATAACTTTATATGTTCTAAGACTGGTATTTTCAAGCTTTCCGTTCTGATCATAGCGGTTTTGCTCGCGTGTTGCGAGGCCAAGGCCCATGTTCATGCTTCCGCTGATCTGTCCTTTTGCTGTAGCTGGATTTATAACCCTACCTGCATCAATAACTGTTATTGCCCGCAACAATCTGAAGGAATGTGCTTTTTTATCATATTCTATTTCCAGGCCTTGAGCTCCCGGAGTCCAATATGGTCCGGGCTTACCCTTCCCAGTTTCCGCGTCAAGCTTTGTAAGGTGAGTCATAACGTAACTGCCACGCCCTATTACTTGGCCGCCAACTGAATTTCCATTAGAATATTCAACTCCAAAAGCCAAATCCTTAAAAGAAAGATATTCCGACGGGTCAGATTTTAAATAAATACGTTCTTCTCCAAGTCCCACATCTGATTCGTCACATCTCATTGAAGTTGAAGCGATTTTTTTCATTTGTTTTATAACATCATCGGCAGCGGCCAGTACTGCCTTGCCTAACATAAAAGTAGACATGCTTGCGACGGTTTTCCAAAGTTCCGGGGATACACGGGTGTTGACCTCGGTATTAATATATATCTTATTAACATCCATTTTAAGCGCTTCGGCCAGGATTTGAGGGATTACCGTATGCATTCCGGGACCGCATTCAACTACGCTACAATTTAAGTTGACGCTTCCGTCGGGGCAAAACATGATAACCGCTCCGGCAGACGCATCGGTGGGGGAACTGGATGTCTTTAAAAAGAGAGAAATACCTTTTGCGCGTATTTTGTTATTTCCAATATCGGCATAGTAACCCTCATTCCATTTCATAATTTCCTGAAGCTTATCAATACAGGCTTGCGGGTTTCCGGCATTGGATAGTGTTATTTTTTCCTGCGTTGGAGATGTATCCCCCTCTTTAATAAGGTTGATTTTCCTTAGCAAAAGAGGGTCCATACCCAACTTGTTGGCCAGTTTTTCCATTGTCCGTTCAATACAAAAGGTTGAAACCTCATGCCCAAACCCTCTAAAAGAAGTAACGTAAACATGGTTCGTATAAACACAAAGGGAATCACATTGAACATTTTCTATGTTATAAAGGCCGGAACAACTTGCTGCCGCTGCCCGTGCCATTCTCGGGCCGGTATCGGCATAGGCGCCGGAATCAATCAGATAAGTTACTTCAAAAGCTTTAAGCTTACCGGCAAAATCCGACCCTAATTTGATTTTCATATCTGCCCCTATTTTACAAGCGGTTGCGAAATTCTCCTCTCTGGTTAGGGATAGACTGACCATGCGTCCACCTACTGCCTTTGACGCCAGATAAGCGATTAATTCAGGGTGAGGATTTACTTTACCGCCAAAAGATCCGCCAACTAAAGAGGTATGCACTATTACTTGCCCTTCGGAAACTTTTAAATAATGAGCGATAAGTTTCCTTATGGCATGAGGACCTTGGGAAGCAGTGTAAATGTTCAAAGTCCCGTCGGAAAGAATCTCTACGTGCGCGTTTCTCGTTTCCATATAAACGTGATTTGCTTGGGGTAAGGAGTAATTTGCTTCGATAATAACAGTACTCTCAGACCAGCCTTTTTGCATATCCCCTTTTCTTATTTTTACGCGGTTGACTATATTCGTCCCTTTTTCAGGGCGTATTTCCTCTATGATTGTTTCGTAATTAGTTAAATCTTCGTGTATTAACGGAGCCCCGACAAAAATTGCCTCGGATGCGCTGTTAATTATAGGTAGGGGTTTATACTTAACGATTATTTTTTGTGCAGCCTGCGCAGCCTGCCATTCCTCATCGGCAATCGCAACCGCTATTGGTTCTCCGTAATACCTTGTTCTTTTGTCAGCCAAAATAGGCATGTCTCTAATCAACGATCCCATTAGACTTTTTTCATTTTCTCCGGTAACAATTGCATGGACACCAGGAACTTTTAGCGCCTCAGAAACATCGATTGTTTCAATAACAGAGTGGGCTTCAGTACTAGTAAGTAACCTTGCGTGAAGCATGAGCGAAGAATATACATCATCATTGTACTTTGCTGATCCGGTTACCTTATTCCATGCGTCTTTTCTTAATATTTCGTTTCCGACATTTTGGACCATTTTTTTGTACCCAATTAAATTATTTCAGGTTTAATACTTCCAAATGGTGCCTCTTTTATTCGTTGAATTGCTTACTTTAGAAAAATACCAAAATAAACAGAATCAATATCAACTGTTAAAAGGAATAATTCACTGCTTGGTTAATAAAATGATTAAAAATATATTTTAAAGAGGCAGTAAAATTCGTTATGCCTGAAATTATAACGCCGCCAAAAATCAGCTTGTGGCCAGAAAATAAGGCGCCGGAAGGTGTTAAACGGATGTACTCACTGCGAGGCTATGCAAACATAAATCACGAATAATCTGGGGAGAGGGTAGTCCGCAAGCGAAAGTTATCATAGTACTTGATAACCCGGGACACAGAGAAGATAACGAAGATATACCAAAAATATCCCCCTTTTTTTAAACAGTAAAACGGCCTTGCTGATACAACAATCAGCAAGGCCGTTTTTGGTGGATAGAGCTTTTCCTTGGGATCATTTACCCCCAAACCACTGGCGGCCGGAATGCTCCCGTTATCAAACTATTATCAGAGGGTAAAAAGAAATCCCGAAAACCCGTATGAACAGCGAGTTTCCGGGATGGTTATATTTACTCCCACTCGATGGTCGCCGGGGGCTTGCTCGTCACGTCATACACGATGCGGTTTACGCCCGGCACCTCGTTAATGATGCGGTTCGATATCTTCTCCATTACGTCGAACGGTATGCGTGCCCAGTCAGCGGTCATGCCGTCAACGCTGGTGACGGCGCGCAATGCTATGGTGTGGTCGTACGTGCGCTCATCCCCCATCACGCCGACGCTCCGCATGTCGGTGAGCACCGCGAAATACTGCCAGATTTCCTCATCCAACCCAGCATTCGCAATCTCCTCGCGGAATATGTAGTCGGCAAGCTGCAGTGTCAGCACCTTCTCGCGCGTCACCTCGCCGATGATACGTATTGCAAGGCCCGGGCCGGGGAACGGTTGGCGCCATACGATATGGTGCGGCATGCCGAGCGCCATACCCAGCGCACGCACCTCATCCTTGAACAGGTCACGCAACGGCTCGATGATCTCGCGGAAGTCCACGTAGTCCGGCAGTCCGCCCACGTTGTGATGGCTCTTGATGACTGCGGCGTGGCCTTTGCCGGATTCGATCACGTCCGGATATATCGTTCCCTGTGCGAGGAAGTCGACCATACCGATCTTAGCGGCTTCCTCCTCGAATACGCGTATGAACTCCTCACCGATGATCTTGCGCTTGCGCTCCGGGTCGGACACGCCTTTGAGCTTGTCCAGAAAACGGTCGGCCGCGTCAACACAGATCAGTTTCATGTCGTATGCGCCCGAGAAAGTATCCGAAACCTGCTTTGCTTCGCCGAGGCGCAGCAGGCCGTGATCCACGAAAATGCACGTCAGTCGGCTGCCCACAGCCCTGTCTAAAAGCACCGCCGCAACGGACGAGTCCACACCACCCGAGAGCCCGAGCAGCACGCTGCCTTCGCCCACGCGCTCGCGGATCTCCGCGATTGCGGTATCGACGTAGTTGTCCATCGTCCAGCCACCGCTGGCCTTGCAGACGGTATACAGAAAGTTTTTCAGTATCTCGCTGCCAGCACGGGTGTGCACCACCTCGGGATGAAACTGAACGGCATACAGCTTTTTGGTGGGATCGCAAAATGCTGCGACAGGGCAGCTGTCCGTCGTAGCGCAGACCGCAAAGCCCTTGGGCGGCAGGTCGACATAATACGTATGGCTCATCCAACATACGGAGTTCTTGTCCAGACCGGTAAACAGAGCGCAGTCGGTATGATACTGAATGTCCGTCTTGCCGTATTCGCGATGGTCGGCCCGGCGGACGCTGCCGCCCAGCATCATGCTCATCAGCTGGGCGCCGTAGCATATGCCGAGTATCGGGATGCCGGCTTTGAACAGCCGTTTGTCGCACATGGGCGCGCCCTTGTCCGTAACGCTGCTGGGGCCGCCGGTAAATATGATACCGATGGGTTTTTCTTGCAGTATACGTTCAAGCGATGCGTTATACGGCAAAATTTCCGCATAGACTGCTAGGTCACGGACACGCCGCGCAATCAATTGGTTATACTGTCCCCCAAAATCCAAAACAATGATCTTTTCTCTCACTGATATTACCTTCCTGTGTAGTTTGGCGCTTCTTTTGTGATATAGATGTCATGCGGGTGGTTCTCCACCAGCCCCGCGCCTGTTACCCGAATGAATTTCGCGCGGCTGCGCAGCTCTTCGAGCGAGGCGGCTCCGCAATAGCCCATGCCTGATTTGAGACCGCCGACCAGCTGGAATATGGTGTCGCTGAGCGAGCCCTTGAAAGGCACGCGGCCTTCGACGCCTTCGGGCACCAGTTTGTCCGCCTTGTCCTGAAAATACCGGTCCTTGCTGCCCTTTTGCATCGCGCCTAGGGAGCCCATGCCACGGTACACCTTAAAGCTACGGCCCTGATAGATCTCTGTGTCCCCGGGGCTCTCTTCGGTACCCGCCAGCAGACTTCCGATCATCACGGTGTGTGCGCCAGCCGCCAGAGCTTTGGTGATGTCGCCGGAGAACTTGATGCCCCCGTCGGCGACGATCGAAATACCATATTTTGCGGCGGCTTCCGCGCATTGCATTACGGCGGTAAACTGCGGCACGCCGATACCCGCTACCACGCGCGTTGTGCAGATGGAGCCCGGCCCCATGCCTACTTTCACACAGTCTGCACCCGCTTTGATAAGATCTTCGGTGCCCTCAGCTGTAGCCACGTTTCCTGCAATGATCTGAAGATCCGGAAAACGGGATTTGATTCTCTCCACAACGGAGATCACGTTTCTGGAATGGCCATGTGCCGAATCAACGGTTACGACGTCCACCTTGGCTTCCACAAGCGCCGACGCGCGCTCCAATACGTCCTCAGACGCACCTAAGGCCGCGCCTGCCAGCAAGCGGCCGTTTCTGTCCTTGGCCGAATGGGGATACTGTATCGTCTTCTCAATATCCTTGATGGTAATGAGCCCTTTGAGCATACCGTGCTCGTCTACCAGCGGCAGCTTTTCAATCTTATGGCGACCCAATATCTCCTGTGCCTCAGCCAGAGTGGTGCCGATTGGTGCCGTAACAAGGTTCTTTGATGTCATCACTTCACTGATTTTGCGCGAAAAGTCCGTTTCAAAACGGAGGTCACGATTGGTCAGTATGCCGACCAGCAAGCCGTCCTTCGTGATGGGAACGCCGGATATGCGGTAACGCGCCATCAACGCATTGGCGTCAGATATCAGATGCTCAGGCGACAGTGAAAAAGGATCGGTGATAACGCCGTGCTCGCTTCTTTTCACCTTGTCTACGTTATACGCCTGGTCCTCGATCGACATGTTCTTATGTATAATGCCGATTCCGCCTTCTCTGGCGAGAGCTATGGCCAGCCGGGCTTCAGTGACCGTGTCCATCGCCGCGCTCAGAATAGGTATGTTGAGCGTTACGGTTTTCGTGAGTTTTGTCTTCACGGATACTTCGGAGGGTACAATTTCGCTTTGCTGCGGAATCAGCAAAACGTCGTCAAACGTGAGCCCTTCGGGTATGGTCGGATACTGCATATCAAAACCGCCTTTCAGCAAATTATAGACTTTTTTAGCATTCTAAATGCTGGCGCTGAGGTTGTCAATCATATCAGGCAGGTTACCGGGTTTCGCGGATAAATATCATCCCTGTAACAACCGTTTGCGGACTGCCTCAACTGTCGGCATTGAAGGAATACCGCCGCGACCTTCCACACAGATGGACGCTGCCGCATTGGCAAAGCGCGCAAAGCCGTGAATATCTGTGATCGTCAGTTCATCCAGCGTTTTGCCGCTCTGCAGATACTGCGATATAACGCCGGCTGTAAAACAGTCGCCTGCACCCGTCGTATCCACTGCTTTAACAGAAAAACCGTCCGCGCGGCCTACGCCGCAGGCGTGCGCATATATGGCGCCTTCGCTTCCCTGCGTTACAAATACCAGCTTCGCGCC
The DNA here is from genome assembly GCA_023396555.1 of Bacillota bacterium. Taxonomy (GTDB): domain Bacteria; phylum Bacillota; class Clostridia; order Christensenellales; family SZUA-584; genus SZUA-584. The sequence goes on along the minus strand of JAEWWC010000010.1, from coordinate 449 downwards.
CTGCCGGACGAGCATGATTGCCGCATCCTTCAGGGCCATCCCCGGGTACAGAAACTCAACTTCGTTGTCGGATATCTTTATGATGTCAGCAAAGGACATGGCTTTGAGCATATACGCTTTGGCCGTATCCGCATCGGACCACAGCGGCGCGCGGTAGTTTGGGTCGCAGGATATCACAACGTCGGCTTCCTTTGCCATCTCGAGCGCTTTTAAGTTAGCGCTGCGCGACGGTTCGTCCGACATCGACACTGAACCGGTGTGAAAAACGCGTGCATTTTTGATCAGCCTTTCATCCAGCAGGTCCGGAGCAAACATGATATCCGCTCCCGGCTTGCGGTAGAAGGAAAAATCACGGTCGCCGTTTTCAAACAAGTGAACAAAAGCCAGCGTGGTATTATAAGTGTCGGACATCTCAAGACAGGAAGTGTTCACACCCTTCTTATCCAACA
>JAEWWC010000007.1 GCA_023396555.1 Bacillota bacterium | reverse complement strand
GCCGACAGGCTGGCAAAGTACAGCATCGCCGCCAATACGCCGCCGCCCACCTTGAAGCTGAGGAACGCCCCGAGCATCCGCAGCGACGTCCGCACTCCGCGGGATTCGTGCGCTCGGCCCGCCGCGCCCATCGCGGAAAACATCTTGGCCAGTTGCTCCGGCTCGCCTAGCGCCTTGGCGATCTGCTCCTCACTCTTGCCTGCCGCCTTGCCGATCTCAAAATGCTCGCGGTAATCCGCTAATATGTCCTGCTTCTCCTCGGGGCTCATGTGCTTGAGGCTTTTCTCTAGCCGCGTCAAAAACTCATTCATCGTCGTCCTCCATAAAAAGCGCCACGTTATGCGCAAAATTCTCCCACTCATGCCGCAGCTTTTGGCCCGCCTCGCGCCCCTTTTGCGTCAGCCGGTAATATTTTCGCGGCGGCCCACCGGATTCGTCCGAGAGATATGTCTCACACATCCCATCGTTTTTCAGCTTGCGCAGCAGCGGGTATAGCGTCCCCTCCGCAATCTCGATGCGCGAGGATATCTTCTCCGCCAACTCGTATCCGTAAGCGTCCCGCCGGGCCAAGTAGCACAGCACGCACAGCTCCAGCACGCCTTTTTTAAACTGAGCGTTCATTTAGGTCCTTTCTGGTTAATGTCCACTACTGTATTTTATTCAGTAGGTAGACTATAGCACGAACTACTGAATAATGCAATATAGTTTTTTGCCGATTCTCACATTTTTTTTTGCATTGAATAGTCTAAATTAAGCTTCGCATTTAGAGGTGGTGAAAAATATGTTTGCAAACAACGATTGCCTCCCGTTGCTGCTTTTACTGAGCTGCTGTCGGAATGGCTGCAACCCCTGTAGCTGCTTCGACAACTGTGGCTGCTTCGACAACCGTGGCTGTTTCGGCAACCGTGGCTGTTTCGACAACTGTGGTTGCTTCGACAACTGTGGCTTGGGCTGTGGCTTCGGCGGCAGATGCGGCCCAATCGGCGGCTGCGGCTTCGGCGGTTTCGGCCACGGAGGATGGGGTCCGGGACGGTGCCGCGGATGCGGCTGTGAACTGGGTGGCTGCGGTAGTCGTGGCTGGCGCAGTTGGCTCGGCCGCTGCTGATATTCCATATCAATACAACAACGAGGGATATCGCTCCGATATCCCTTTACTTAATTAGAGCAGCTATTAAATTATGCAGCGCTGTGCATCATCTCAGCAGCGGCATGGACCCAGTCAGCTTGTTGATCTTTTTCCGACTCCCGTGTATAGCAACGCCCAGATAGTTGTAGTCCTCGCCGCTCACGGCAGCCGCTTTATCGGCGTATTCGCTGTACACATGGCAGCTCTGGGCCACGTCGGAGAAATCCGCCACCACCAGATCGCCGAACTCCGGGGCGTACAGGCGCGTCCTCAGCCCCTTGATGCTCTCCCTGTCTCCGCGCAGTATGGTGACGGGGATACTGGTGATGCCCAGATGGGGCTGGCCCGTAGCATCCGTTACATCCGGCCCCACCAGGCCGGGAGTGTGCTTGCCCAGCGCCACCCCCAATACGGCGGAGGTGTTCGCCGCAATCCCGAGCGGCAGCTCTGCGTCTATCACCATTACGCATTTCATATCTTCCATAGCTTATGCCTCCCTGCGCTTCAGCAAAAATGATCTCTGTTCCGATATGAACAGACCCGCCAGCGTGAGCGCAGTACCCGCTGCCGCCATTACTGTGATATTTTCGTCCAGTATGATCGCTGAGGTGACCACCGTTATCACCGGCACCATGTAGATGTAGACGCTGGTCTTCACGGCGCCCAGCATATTGACCGCGGAGCTCCACGCAACAAAGCAAAGCGCGGAGGCCCCTAGGCCCAAAAACAGTATGTTCAGTATCACCGCCGGTTCTGCGAAAACCTCAAGGTTCAGTTTGAAGTCGAATATGAACAGCGCGGGGATCATGAATATCAGCCCGTAAAGGAATACCCGTCGCGTGGACTGGATAGCGTTGTAGCGGAATCCGCTTATCTTGCGCAGCAGCACTGAATAGATGGCCCAGGCTGCCGCCGCCAGCACTGCCAGTACATCTCCGACCGGGTTCAGCTTCAGCTGCGTGCCGTTGAAGCTGATCAGCCAGATGCCCGCCACGGCAACCGCAAAGCCGACGAAGAACCGGAGTTTCAGCTTCTCCCCGTCCAGCACCAGGTGCGCGAGGATGGCGGTGAAGAACGGTGCGGCGGAGATGATGACCCCCACATTGGACGCGAAGGTATACGTGAGCGCGATGTTCTCCAGCAGATAATACAATGTGATGCCGCAAAGGCCCGCCGCCGCAAAATATAGCTCATGCTTCTTTTCCTTCACCTTTAGCCTGTGTGGATACATCGCCAGCAACATCAGAAAGCCGATCGAAAACCGCAGAAACAGTATCTCGATGGGCGAGATGTATCTCAGCAGCACCTTGGTCGATATGAAGGTCGTCCCCCAAACGACAATGGCAGCAACAGCAAACAGATGTCCAGTCAGCTCTTTCTTACTGTCCATGTAAAAACCCTTTCACCAGAAACAGCGGCTTACCGCTGCGTGTCCCTGAAAATATTCATATATTGTTTTGGGGTCAGCCCGATGAATTTCTTAAAGAAATTGGAGAAGTGGCTCTGATCGTTAAACCCCGTCTGCAGCGCCGCCTCCAGCGGCAGCGTGCCCTGCTCCAGCAGTTTTTTGGCCTTGTCGATGCGTATCGTCTCCAGATAGCTATAAGGCGAGATGCCCTCCTGCTTCGTAAACGAGCGCAGCAGATAGTATTTGCTCAACCCCGTCAGGCCACACAGGTCGTCAAGACGGATACTATCCATATAGTGCTGCTCCAAATAGTCGCAGACCGCCTTTATTTCCGTGCTCTGTTCGACATTGCCCGCCGGAATTTCGCCCTCTGTGTAGTCTTCCACCAGCTGCTCCAGCAGGAAAAAGAACAGCTCCTCTTTTCTGAACTCCGTTTCCCCCTGCATGATCATCTGGTGCAGTTCGCGGAGCAGCGGGACCAGCTCGCTTCGGCACACGACCTGCGGCGAGAAATTCGGCAGATACTCCCTGCCCGTTATTTCGCAGACCGCTTTGCCCATCACTTCCGGCTTGATGTTGAGGCTGCGGTAATCCATCGGCAGGCTGCCGATCTGCTCACAGGAGTGGTTGTCTCGTGCGTTCATCAGCAGCAGGTCGCCCGGCTCCAGAATATATTCCCGGTTGCGGCACGTCAGGCACCGCTGTCCGTCCTCAATAAAACTGATGACATAGTAGTCATGAAAATGCAGCGGAAATGTCTGCATGATCCCCTGAAAGTGGTATGCCTCCAGTTTAAGCTCCGCGTCATATACGACTGTCCTCGTTTCCCTGACCATGGTTCCTGCTCCTCTTATTTGTACACAGTGTACCACATCATCAGGCGGCATTCTTGTATGATGTTGCTCTTTTTCTATGAAATAAAAAAGAAGATACGGGTGATCTTCTTTTGTCGATTATGTATGTTTCTCAGCCACCGTTTTGCCCATTCTTCTGCTTGGGCTCCTTGATTCGCACATATTTGTGCGAGTTGTTAGGGCTGCTGGTCTTGCGCGTCTGTATCTCAAACTGCTTGAGCGACGACACGAACGGCGTCAGCTTGGAGTAGCCGTAGTTGCGCGTATCGAAATCCGGATAGCGCTTGTTTAGCAACTTGCCCACCTGCCCAAGGTAGGCCCATCCGTCCTCGTCGGAGCTCTCGGTGATGATCACCTTGAGCGCCTCGATTATCTCCTCGCGGTTCGCCATGCCCTCCTTGGCGGACTGCGCCGGCTTCGCGCTGCCGTTCGCGGGCGCTTCCTCCTTGGCGGGCGGCGCGGGCGTGGACAGAACCTCAAGATACTTGAATATCTCACAAGCCGCAATGAACGGCGTCGGTGTCTTCTTCTCGCCCATGCCGACCACATACATGCCGGACTCGCGTAACCGCGCCACCAGCCGCGTAAAATCGCTGTCGCTGGACACGATACAAAAGCCCTCCACGTTGCCCGAATACAGTATGTCCATCGCGTCGATGATCAGCGCGGCGTCCGTCGCGTTCTTGCCGGTGGTGTAGCTGTACTGCTGTATCGGTATAATCGAGTTGCTGAGCAGCACGCTCTTCCACGAGGCCAGCTGCGGCTTGGTCCAGTCGCCGTATATGCGCTTATAGGTGGGTGTGCCGTGGTTCGCTATTTCGTCGAGTATCGGCTTCACATATTTGTCCGATACGTTATCCGCATCGATCAGCACCGCAATCCTTTTATCTTCCATTCAAATCTCCTGTCTTCTATTACACTATTACGTTATCCACAATTATTATCTATTATACTCCCTGTATATGCCGCGGGCAAGTACAGCGCCTGTACTATACCCTTCTGCGGCTGAGCAGTCCCCTCACCACCACAGCGGTTGCCCCGCCGCGCTGCTTTTTGTACGGCCTGCCCACCAGCAGCAGCTGCTCCACGCGCAGGCTGCCCAGTTCGCTCACCGGCACTGCGAAAGGGCTTTGGGACAGCACCATCATGTCTGCGATCTTCCCGGCCTCCAGGCTGCCCCGCTCGTTCTCGTCAAACGTCGCCCAGTACCCGTTGTATGTTGCCATGCGCAGCGCGTCGGATACCGACACCGACTGCTCCGGCACCGGATGGTTGCACGCACTATGTATCCATTTGATGGGGTCGGGCCGCGTGCAGGGCGCATCGGAACCCATTGACTGTCGGATGCCCATCTGCAGCATGGTGCGCAGTGGGAGCACCCGCTCCGCCCTCTTCCCCAGAATGCTGACGACATGCCATGGCGGGTCCAGCGGCCAGTCGGTGAACACCGGCTGCACGGGCAGCTGGATACCACATTGCGCGCATATCTCAAGTCCCTCCTCGGTGGGCAGGAACGCGTGGATGATACCATGCCGGTGGTCTTTTCTCGGGAAATCCTCAAGTGCAGCGTTCAATGCGCGGACCGCCTGTTCAAAGGCCGCGTCGCCTACGGCGTGCATCTCGATCTGCATCCCTGCCCGGTTGGCCTCTTTGCAGAAGGCCTCCACCTGCTCATCGCTGTAAAACAGTATACCCCGGTTGTCGGTGCCCTCATACGGTTCCTTCATCGCCGCGTCCAGCGAACAGAACGAGCCGTCCAGCGCATTCGCAAAGCATCCCCCCACCCGCTTAAACCCGCGTCTTTTGGCCTTGCCCGCGTCCATCGTCTGATAGAACACGCGCATTTGGAAGCCACCGGAAAGCCCGCGCGCGAATATGCGCTCCAGCTCCACATCCAAGTCCAGCGGGAAGCCCACGCCGCTCACGGTGTGCACCAGCCCTATGCCCTTCTCCGCCAGCGCGTCCACGGCGCGAACCATGCTCTTCACCAGAGAAAGCAACGGTATCGAACGTGTCGCGTAGTCGCTGATTGCGAAGAACGCCTCCTGCTTCATCTCGCCCGTTTCGGCGTTGTAGCCGCGCAGCGCCCTGATGCGCCGCGGCAGCCGATCCATCAATGCCTGATTGACGATGCAGCTGTGCCCCTCGTATTTGACGATCATCACCGGCTTCGTACGCGATACCTCGTCCAGCTCGCAGCGGCAGATCAGCCGCTGCTCCGCAACCGCGAAAGGCGATGCGCCGAACGCCAGCACCAGCCTAACTTTGCACGTGGATGCGTATTCCTTGAGCATACGGACGATCTCCGCGTTGCTCCCCGCAACCGTGAGATCCGGACAGTTGCTGAACACCGCATGGCTCACGAAGTGCGCGTGCGTGTCCGCAAACGCCGGCAGCAGCGCCTTTTCCCCCAAATCGGCAACAGGCAATCCCCGCAGCTCCTCTGGCAGAGTATCCCCTACAAAAACGATACGTCCGTCGTGCTCCGCCAGATATTCTGCCACAGTATTTTTTTCGTCGCAGGTAATGATTTGTCCCTTGTATATATTCACAGATGATCCCTCACAGGCTTAATAATGAGGATGCCAGCTGTATCCGCCGACACAATTATAGCATATATTTCCATGCTTCTCAACAGCTCAATATTCAGAATAATTGGACAAAAAAAGAGCCCCAGGGCATCGGAGCTCTGACATCAAGGAATATGATGGAGGAAACCACATCCCAAAAAGCCTTCGTCTTTTCGGGGACTGTAAATCAATGTGACCGGCTTATCAAAGGTCTGTGCCTGCCACCTGAAAAACATATTATTGTGTTCGTGCCGACGGATTTATCCCGGCACGGATTACAGCTCTGTCGTCTCCCAGCCGAACACGCGGGCCAACTGCCGCAGCTGCGGCGCCACGTCCCCCGAAACGATCAGCGAGTGGTGCGAGCACAGCGCGTCCATCACCTTGTGGCCGTCTGCATAGCGGATAAGCGCGCCGTTCCGGCAGTCGGAGCCCGGATACTGCACGTAGTCCTCGATCTCGGCCTTGATGATGCTGAGCTTCTTGAAGCCGGGGTATATCTTTGCCAGCGTCACCGGCCCTTTGGGTAGCTGCGCGTCCACCATGATGGCGTCGTCGTTGACGATGGCCAGCACCTTGGGCCGCAGCGTCCACTTGTCGCAGAACGGACGGGACGTCAAGCCGAAATAACCGCAGTGCACGCCCAGCGCGTGGTTATCCGGATCTTCAATGTCCGGGAACTTGTCTATTCTTTCATGCGCCAGCGCCGCCATGCCCACAAGGAACGGATACAGGTTGGTCATCATCACTGGCTTTTCCATCGACCGGTAGAGTATGTAGGTGGACAGCAGCGTCAACGTATCGCCTTCGCAGGCGTATATGATGTTGTCGCGCTCAAACAGCATGTTCCACGCGAGGCATGGCGTGGTGTCGCAGTAGAAGGACTCGTTAAGGCAGTTGGAACCCACGCCCGCCACGTCGCCGATCTCTTTGATCACACGCTTCACCGCAATGTATATTTTGACCGCTTTTAAGAAGCAGCACTCGGAAACGCCTTCCTGTTCAATGTTCCAGTCGGCGCTCACCTGCCGCGCTTCATCGTCGGAGATGTTACGCGCGTCTTCGCACAGCTCCTTCCAGCTGCGGTATACCAGCTCACATCCAAACGTTTCTTCCATGGTGTCTGTGCTCTGCTTCTCCCACCAGTAGAAGCGCTTGAATATATTCGCCTGCATGCCTTCGCCGGGGCTGTCCTGAAACATCAGGAACTTCGCGCCTTCCTTGAGGCTGCGCTTAACGCCCAGTGCACGCAGCACCGTCTTGGCCATCTCTATGCTGTAAGGTGAGAACACAGTCAGGCCGAGGTCACGCAGATACGTCACGATTTCCCAGTCCCACATCTCCACCGTACCGAAACGGGACGTCAGCACCACCATGGGCAGCTGAATTGATTTAAGCTGGTCGTCGTGCCGGAAAGCTGCAAATATCATCTGCGGGAACACGATGGCGTCCGCTTCTTTGGGAACGGGCGTGCCCACGGGCTGTTCGGGCAGAAATTCGGCCACGTCGCCATAGAACTCGTGCAATCTCGCCATCTGCTCGCCGTATTCGCCTGTTTCACGCTCATTTCTCTCTGTAAAGTATAACGGCAACAATCTGACTTTCATGGGTTAGCCTCCTTCATACTCTATATATACGGCAGGGTTCAATCGGCTATCCCGTTATTCCACGGACAGCAGATTCATTTCACCCCTGTACGTATGATACATATCATTCCATTTCTCTGCTTTATCGGGCGGGAATTCCACCACATCCACCGAGCGGACCACCGCGCTTCTCGCTTCGTCCAGAGAGGCAAACTCTCCGAGGGCGATATATTGCACCATCGCGTTGCCCAGCGCCGTCGCTTCGGCTGGCCCCGCGTACACCGGCTTGCCGGTGATGTTCGCTGTGAACTGGTTCAGCAGCGCATTGGACGAACCGCCGCCCACGATATGGATTACCGGCAGCTCATAGCCGCAAGCATACTCGATGCACTCCAGCACATAACGGTATTTACAGGCAAGGCTTAAGAGCACGCAGCGCACCACGTCGCCCATCTCCCGCGGCGCCTGCTTGCCGCGCGTCTCGAAGTATGACGCAATCAGTTCCGGCATGGGTCCCGGCTGATAGAACAGTTCGTCGTCCGGATCAAATAGCCCCGATTCCCAGTTGGAAGCCGCGGCCAGCTCCACCAATTCGGCAAAATCTCTGCCGCAGCCGCGCTGCTGCCAGTAACGGCGGCATTCCTGAAGTATCCAGAGGCCCATCACGTTTTTCAGTAGCCGGATGCGGCCACCCACACCGCCTTCGTTCGCGAGGCCGTGGCGGCAGCTTCTGTCATTGATCAGCGGGCCAGCCGTCTCTGTGCCCACGATGGACCATGTGCCGCTACTGATATAGGCAAACCTTGGGGCCAGCGTCGGTACGGCAGCCACCGCCGACGCGGTATCATGCTCGCCGACCGTGGTCAGCGCAAGCCCGTCCACCGCCAGATCATCGCAGATCCGGCGGGACAGCGTCCCCACCTTCACGCCGGGCTGTATGATATCCGTCAGCAGTCTGGATGGAAAACCGATGCTGTCCAGCAGCGCGGTGTCCCAGCCGCCCTTCGTCGGGTCATACCCTTGGGAAACGCTGGCCAGCGTATATTCGGTCAGCTTCTCGCCGCTCAGGAAATAGATCAGCGCGTCGGGAATGAACAGCGCCTTATCCGCCGCCGCCAGCATCTCCGGCCTGTCCTTAGCAAGCGACAGCCACTGGTACAACGAATTCATACGGTTGAACTGCAGCCCCGTCCGGCGGTACAGCTCGTCCCGCGATACATAGCCGTCCATCACTTCCACCAGGCCCACCGTGCGCCCGTCGCGGTAGGTATGCGGCGGCTCTATCATCGCTCCCGTTTTGTCCAGCAGCAAAAAGTCGTTGCTGAACGCGTCAATGCCGACGGACTCATAACCCTTCCCCGCCGCGGCGATGCCGGAAATGACCCCCTCGTAAAGCGCGAATATGTCCCAGTATAAACTGAGACCTATGGAAATCGGCTTATTAGCAAATCTGTGCAGCACATCCAGCGCCAGCTTTCCACCCTCCAAGGAGGCGCCGAAAACACGCGCGCTGGACCCGCCGATATCACAAACGATGACGCTTCTTTTTTTCATAAGGTATATCAGATCAGTTTTCCCAGCAGATTGCAGACCGCGTCGCCTTCAACGCGCTCCACGACGGAAAACGCCTGCTCAATGTGTTTACCCACAGCCACGGTGCCGTGATACGGCAGCAGGCCGCAAAGACCCGTTATTTTGAGCTGCTCGCGCTTGGGCAGAAAATATTCGTATGCGTTCTCGGCCAACTCCATGCTGTACGCCTTGGCCTGGTGGATCAGCCCGGTATCACCCATCTTCAGCGTAGCTTCCGTTACCTGCGGTATCGGCTTGCACGCGGCCACATACACCATCGTGTAGAACGGATGGGCATGGATCACGCCGCCCACCTCGGGTATGTTCTTTAATATCAGGGCGTGCATCCGTCCCTCACGGGAGAACTTGCCCGTACCTTCGAGTATGTTGCAGTCGTAATCGATCAACAGCGGTTCTTCAATGCCGATGCGGCAGTGCTTGTGCTCGCTCATCATCGACGGCGACACCAGCACGCGGTTGTCGTCCACGCGCATTGCACAATTGCCACCCGCAGCGTTGGTCAGACGCCGTTCCCAAAGGTCGCTCACGATTTGCAGGAGTTTCCTGCGTTCTTCCATGTATTGCATTTATCTCTCCAGTTTCGTTATTTCTATTTTATCCTTCAGCGACAGCGCCGTGTCCTTATCGAAACCCACGGATAGCGGACTCATCGCCGCCGCGCCGCCGCATGCCGCCGCCAGCGCCAGTGCAGGCAATGCGGGAAAGCCATGTTTGATCGCGTACACAAGGCCACTCAAATAAGCATCTCCGCACCCCACCGTGTTCTGCGCCTCTACCTTTGCGATGCCCGCGCGGTAGTATTCATCGCCGAATTTGACGATGCTGCCGCGGCTTCCCATCGACACCGCAATGATCTCAATACCGTATTCGTCCAAGCTGCCTATCGCGGCTATGATCTGATCGTCACTGTCCGTTGGCATGCCGGTCAGCTCGGCCAGCTCCTCCGCATTGGGCTTGATCAAATACGGCTTTCTTTTCACGCCGGATGCCAGCGATGCGCCTGCGCTGTCCAGCACGACGCGCACACCCTTTTCCCGGGCAACATCCAGCATCCTGTCTTGCAGCGAAAAACCTTCGCCATATGCGAAATTGGACGCATCTCCCGAAATAATGACATAATCAACGCTGTCCGTCAGCTTGTCATACCGCGCTGCGAACTCATCCATCACACCGTCCGGCAGCTCCGGGCCCTTTTCGCAGATAAGCGTGCTTGTTTTGCCGTCCAGCAATACGTAATTCGTACGCGAATCGCCCTGCTCGGAAAAAACAAAATCGCATTCCACGCCAAAGCTCTGCAGGCTCTCTATGATCTGCCGTCCGGTCGGCCCCATCGCAATGCCCGTCGCGATGCTGGGCTCTCCAAGGCAAGCCAGATTGGCGGACACATGCGTGCCCTTGCCGCCCACGCAGTTCTCCCTGCGGTATATCCTGTTTGTAACATTAAACGTAAACCCGTCAACAAACATCAGCCTGTCCATCGCCGGATTCAAAGTGACCGTGAGTATCATCTGTTACCTCATGTTGAGATGTCATTGAAGGCTGTAGGCCTTGGAGGCTCTGCCTCAAAGCCACCGCTCAAGGAGCCTGCCCCTTGAGAATCCCACCCGGAAACGCTGCGCATTTCCGCCATACTGTCATTCCGAGCCACGCGAGGAATCCCCTCTTGCAGAGCGTTAAACATAGGGTCCTTGCATAGAATGACATAAGGAGGCCGCCCGTTACCGGACCAGCCCCCTCGCCTTTTTTCCGTTTAGAAGTAAACGCGCTCCGTCAGCTCGGGGCAGACAAACACCTTCACGAGGCTGTTCTGCTCTCTGATCTCCTTGAGCGCCGTCTCCAGCTCGGCCAGCGGCACCGCCATCGAGAACATGGGCTTGGGATCGATGATGCCGTACTTGAGCAGCGTGATGGCTTCGCCCCAGTTGTTGCCGATACCGGCGCAGGATCCGCTCACCTTCTTCTCTCCCAGCACGAATTCGTACGGCTCCAGCGCGGCCTTCTGGCCCTGCGCTGCAATACCGAACGCTTCCACCTTGCCGCCGCGGCGCAGCATCTGGAACGCCTGCTCATATGTCGCCGTGGAACCCACCGCTTCGATCACATAATCCACGCCGACGCCGCCCGTCAGGCGCTTCACTTCAGCTACCACATCCGGCGTTTCCTTGATGTTGATGGTAACGTCCGCACCCATCTTCTTCGCCGTTGCCAGACGCGCCGGATCATCGCCAATCACGATGACGGGAGCACAGGCACGCGCCTTCGCCACCGCGCCATGCAGTATGCCAAGGCCGCAGCCGATGACCGCAACGGAGGAGCCCAATTTAGCGTCCATGCGCTGCGCGGCGTGAATAACCGCGGTCAGCGGTTCCACAAACGCGGCGGTGTAATCGTCCATCTCATCGGGCAGCTTGTAGCAGTTCTTCCACGGAGCCTTCACGTATTCGGCAAAGCCGCCGTCCGTATGGATACCCAGCTGCGTGAACGTCTCGCACAGCAGGCCGTCGCCCCGGCGGCAGAAGTAGCAGGTGCCGCAGGTCAGGCAAATATCGGCCGCGACGCGGTCGCCCACCTTGATGCCCTTGGCGTTCTTGCCGACCTTATCGACCACGCCCCAGAACTCGTGTCCGGTGATCATCGGCAGTTTGTCGGCGGCGTACTTGCCGGTGTAGATGCTCCAGTCGGAACCGCAGATGCCGCAGACCTTGATCTTAATGAGCACTTCGTCGTCATTGATCTGGGGAATCGGAACTTCCGTATATTCCATCTGATAGGGTGCTTTTACAACCTGGGCTTTCATCATTTCAGCCATTACTTTACCTCCTATTTATATTAATGTAGCAATCAGTCCCTCGGATTGTTGAATATCTTGTCGCGGCGGCCTTCATAGGGCGCTTTGATGATCAGCGGCTTGAGGTACGGCGCAACCTTCTCCACGCCGTCGCCCACGCTCATTGTCACGTCTTCATGCTCGTAGCTCAGCACATAGTCGTAGCCCACCATCGACAGCTCGGTGATGACCTTCTTCCACGGCACGCTGCCCCAGCCGGGTATGCGGAACCGGAACGCGCGGTCGATGCGCTGCCAGTCGCCCTGCATCAGTATGCCGCCGCGCTGTATGTTGTGCTCCACGATTTCACCGTCTTTGGCGTGCACATGGAAAATGCGGCTCCCCAACTCGTCAATGAAGTTCTCGACTTTAAGCCCGAGGTATATCAGGTTCGCGGGGTCGAGGTTGAAGCCGAAGTTCGGATGGCCATCCAGCAGGTCGATCGCGCGCTTCGCCGTGTGGATATCATAAATCATGTTGTTGGGATGGGGCTCTACGGCGAACTTCACGCCGTATTCCTTGAAGCGGTCCATGATGGGTGCGAACACTTCCGCGAATTCCTTCTCCATTTTATCCCAGCCGTCAGCGCTCGGGAACGGGAAGTAACGGCCCCAGTTGGTGACGCCCGTGAAACCGTTGACGACGGGCACTTCCAGCGCATTCGCAGCCTGTGCCGTTTTCAACAGGTTCTCGATGCCGTATTTAACCTTGTCTTCCTTGGTTCCGGGGCACAGCTTGTCGGTATCCTCGGTGTGCGGCCCTAAGATCAGCAGCGAATCCGCATGGTTGGACAGACCGGAAATTTCGATGCCATAGCCCGCCAGCATCTTCTTAAGCTCAGCCGCTTTGCCGGGCTTAAGCATCTCGTCACAGTTCAGCTGCTCGCAGCCGCTGTACGCCGGCACTTCCATCATCTCGTAGCCGTGCTCGACCATGATCTTGGCCACTTCTTCCAGCGAGAGATGCGCATAGTTCGCCGCAAAAAAACCTAATTTCATATACTGCTTCCTCCTCTTTCTTCTAATATAAAATCACGTATGCATCGTGCGCAGAGGCCCGAACTCTTTTCTCGTCTTCACGAGCACATCGGTATAGTGCTTGTTATACGTGCAGCAGCCGATCTCGCGCTGACGGATAAGCAGCTCCAGGCAGTTGTCGCAAATGGTGCACCACTTGATCTCGTTCTCGCGGCCTTCACGCAGCTTGAGCGGGAGCAGCGGATCGGCGTAGGACTGCCGTCCGAGCGCGATCATGTCCACCTTGCCTTCATCAATGAACTTGGAGCCGTAGAAGAACATGGAGTTCTTTTCCTGTTCCGCCGCGAGGCAGCCGTTCTTGCCGTTTCTGAACACCGAGTAGTTGGAGCCGATAATCGCCGCGGTTTTGGCCGCTTTCTTGAACTCCTTGGCCCATGTGGGGTGCAGGTATGCGAAGTAAGGCGCATGCTTGTCAGCCTGTGTGATATTGACCGTGATGGACGGGCTGCCGCCGGACTGCACGAAATACTGCGCGCCGCGCTCTTCCAGCCCACGGATCAGATCCAGCGGTTCCGTGAGATCGATGATCGGAGAATCCGGGCCCTCTGTGCCGAAGCCGCCGGGGAAGCCTTCCCACGCGGAGATCTTTGAACCGATCAAAAAGTCCTTGTCGCCTATTTCTTTGCTGATACGCTCATAGAGGTCGAACGCGAAACGGCTTCTGTTCTCCCACGAACCACCGTATTTCCACTGACGGTCGTTGTACGGGCGCAGTATCTGAGAGCCGAGGTAGCCATGGCACAGCTTCAGATCGATGCCGTCCGCGCCGGCGTCATACGCGATGCGCGCTGCCGTCACAAACCGGTCCATGATGTCGTCCACTTCTTCTTCCGTCAGAACATCGCCGCCAAAACCGGGTAGCGGCTTCACCGTCACACGGCGCGAGAACTCCGGATTGCTGAGCTCGCCCGAATGCGTCAGCTGGAATACAAATAGCGTGTCGGGGTTGATCTTTTTCAAATCTCCCACGAATTTCGCAAGGGGCTTGGCATTCTTGGGCATAATGGCCAGCTGGTTCAAACGGCTGCGGCTTTCATCCGTCACCGTGATGGCTTCCAGCGTTACCATGCCCGCCTCACCCTTGAACAGATTGGAATAGCGCTCAATGGTCAGATCAGTCGGGTTACCGTCATCATCCGCATCGGTGCACTCCATGGCCTGGATGAAAAATCTGTTCTTGCATTCCCTGTTTCCGATTTTGATCGGGCTGAGCAAAACATCCTTGTAACGATCCATAAGCATTCCTTCTTTCATTAATAGTTTCTTTTGTCTGAGAAATAACCGCAGCCTTTGCAATACTTGCGCATGAAATCAGGCTTATTATGCAGTTACACGCTATAGAATTGCATTGAGTAAAAAAAGGCATGAAGCCGCTTTCCCTTCATGCCAGTATCATAATTCATTTTTTTGAACGTGTCAATTAATTTTTGTCAGGTTATTTTATCGCTTCAGTCA
>JAEWWC010000262.1 GCA_023396555.1 Bacillota bacterium | reverse complement strand
AAAAAGTATAGCTCCATAAAACATTCAGCACGCCGCTGGCGAGATAAAGCAGCAGCGTGCTTTTGTTTTTATTGTTCCACAACGGTATAAGGCTCTTTTTGACTGTATCGGATGGCGCCGGAGCCGGTACTTTGGGTGTGTCGCCCGATTTGATTAGAACGATGGACAGCGACGCTGCGAACATCAGATACAGCGCTGCCCAGACGGCGCTGAACACGATGGGCGGCGGCTGCAGCGCGGGCAGGTTAAGCTCCTGATACCATTTGGATGCGGTATCGGTGAATGCCCTCCCTAGCGTGGCCACGATGGCGACGAACAGCAAGGCCAGCACGATTCGCAGTGTTTTTTCCCACGCGGTCATGATAATTCCCCCCTCCCAAGAGTATATTCCAGTAGGGAAACTGATATGTGTGGGAGGCGGCGTATGACGGTGTGGCGAGGGTTTTGGCTGACAGCGGCAGCGGTGATCGTGCTGGCGTGCTTTGCAGTGGGAGGAAGCCTGCCGGGACGCGTGGGCCGGACAGAGCCGAAGCCGGAGGCGCATGTCGGAGAGAAAGCGCTATATCGCGGTAGTGAGCAGATTGTGCTGGATGTGCGGATACCCGTGGTGTCGAGGCTGGGCGACAGGAAGCTGGAGCATATACTGAACAGCCGGGTGCGCGCGCAGGTGGATGCGGCGCGCACGGCGGCGGAAACCGAAGTGACGGCGTTGTGGCACGAGGCGGAGCAGGAGGGCTTCCTTCCGTGGCTGTACGTGTTCCACGCGGACTATGAGGTGTACAGCGCATGCGGCGTGCTGTCGATGCGGGTGACGGCGGCGCTGGACAACGGCGGCGTGGGGCTGCCTCACACAGTGTATTATAACGTGGATATTGTCAGACACAGTTGGCTGACGCTGGATGATCTGTTTGCGTCGGGGGCGTACAAAGAAGTGATTGATACGTATATCCGTGAGCAGATCAGCGGAGACGAGCGGTTTCTGCCCGAGGAGTTTGGCGGCGTGTCGCAAATGACTTCGTTCTTCATCCATGACGGGGGGCTGCATATCGCGTTCGCCAAATACGAGATATCGGACGGCATGACGGGCGAGCCGGTATTCGACATTCCTCCGAAACTGCTGCGCGGGCTGGTGAAGCCGGAATATGCGGGGCTGCTGTTGTAAGCAGTAATCTGGGAGTATGAAAAAGCCCCGGCGGACCGGGGCAGACTCGGAATATTGATGGGTCAGCCTTTTGTGATGATGCCCTCCGCTATTTCCACCGCGTCTGTGATGGCCTTGGGGCAGACGGTGTCGTGCAGGCCTAACTCATTGATCTTCTGGACATCCTCCGGGATGCCGGGGTTATAGCCCAGCAAGTCTTTACACATCAGCGTACCATTGGCCCCCCGGAAACGGCTGAGGAATTCCATCGCTTTGGCGTTTCCCCGCTGTTTGCCCTCCACGTCGCAGGGGGTGGATGAGCCGAAAGCGATGCCCAACGCCATCAGCGCACCGGTGACCGCGCCGCACACTTCGCCGCAGCGCATGCCGCCGCCGAATCCGGCCGCGCATTTGAGCGCTGTATCGCGGTCGATGCCCAGTTCATCCGCAAAGGCGCCGAACACGCTCTGGGCGCAGTTGAACTTATCCTGCGAAAACAACTTTATCGCAGCTTCCTTTTTGTTCATGATGACCCCTCCAAAACATATTTTCAGCCGCTTTGGCTAAACCAGATTCTCCTCATTCAGGGCGGCCAGCTCGCCCAGGAAACGCCCGTCCTTGCGTATCAGCTCGCCGTCAAAATAGATTTCACCGCCGCCGTATTCGGGGCGCTGGATGAGTACGAGGTCCCAATGCACTGCGGATTCGTTGCCGTTGTCCGCGTCCTCGTAGCACGAGCCGGGCGTCAGGTGGATGGAGCCCGCAATCTTCTCGTCGAACAGGGTGTCGCACATCGGGTTCTTGATGTACGGGTTGACGCCGAACGAGAACTCTCCGAGATACCGTGCGCCTTCGTCGGTGTCCAGTATCTTATTGATTTTCTCGGTGTTGTTGGCCCTGGCGTCGATGATCTTGCCGTCCTTGAACTCGAAGTAGACATTTTCGTATTTAAAGCCCTGCGAGAATGACGGTGTGTTGTAGGAAATCTTGCCGTTGGCGCTGTTGCGGACAGGAGCGGTGTATATTTCGCCGTCCGGAATGTTCATGTGGCCCGAGCACTTCTTGGACGGTATGCCTTTGACGGAGAAGGTGAGGTCCGTCCCCGGCCCTACGATGCGCACCTGATCCACAGATTTGAGGCGCTCCTGCATCACGTCCATCGCCTTGTCCATCTTGGAGTAGTCGAGGTTGCACACGTCGAAATAGAAGTCCTCGAACTGCTCGGTGCTCATGCTAGCCAGCTGCGCCATCGAGCCATTGGGGTAGCGCAGTACCACCCACTTGGTCTTCTGAACGCGCAGCTCGTGGTGCACCCGCCGCGAATAGATAGAGCGGTACAGCGACAGGTTTTCCTCGTCCACGTCGGACAGCTCGGACGTGTTCAGCGCACCGCGGAACGCGACGTACGCTGCCATCTCCTGCATCACAGTCGCATCGTAGCGCGTCATATCCTCTATCTGCGCCTTGGTGGCGTTCATCAGCAAAGCCCGCTGGATACGCGCGCTGCGCGATACGCAGAACGGTACGCCGCCTGCGGCATATACCTCCTTGATGAGCTGCATGGACAGCTCCTCAGGGCAGTCGAAGTTTTCAATCAGCACGCGCTCGCCCGGTTTGATCGTCATCGAGTAGTTGACCAGCGTGCGGCACAGCTTTTGCAGTCGGTTGTCTACCATAGTTCCTCCGTCTAAAAGTTT
Organism: Bacillota bacterium; assembly: GCA_023396555.1. Taxonomy (GTDB): domain Bacteria; phylum Bacillota; class Clostridia; order Christensenellales; family SZUA-584; genus SZUA-584. The sequence goes on along the minus strand of JAEWWC010000262.1, from coordinate 74 downwards.
ATCTTTTCATCAATGATATAGATGGGCCGACCTTTGGCCTCGTCGTATATTCTGCCCAGGTAAAGCCCAAAAAT
>JAEWWC010000131.1 GCA_023396555.1 Bacillota bacterium | reverse complement strand
GGCAGCGTGACGGTGGACGGCGTGTCCGGTTCTGTGAAGGCGGGCAGCACATCGGGCGCGGTGCGCGTCGCCAACGTCATGGGTTCGGTGGAGATCGGCAACACGTCGGGCAGCGCCACGGTGATTCAGCCCCAGACGGGCATACAGCCCATCCGTGTCAACAGCATCAGCGGCAGCATCAAGGTGGTACTGAATCCCGAAGCGGCGTTTGACCTGGATGTGAACACGACCTCGGGCGGCTTCTCGTCCGACTTCGACATCACCGTGAGCGGCAAGCTTTCGAAGAACGTGGTGGGTGAGGACCTTTCGGGCAAGGTGAACGGCGGCGGCACCATCGTGGAGCTGTCCACGGTGTCCGGCGGCATCAGCTTAAACAAGGGAGAATAAACCAACGCGAAAAAGGGGCTGCGAAGCTCCTTTTTTATACCGGCAACTGCATAAGCATTGCCACACGACGCTCCGCCATGTGCCCGGTGGGGCGTTCGTTTTTCTCCTGTTTCAACATCCCAATCACGGCGAGGAAGCACATTGAATCACGCAACCCGCCACCGTTGCCGATTTGTGGTGGAAGTATTCACGTACGAGAATGTTGCAGCAATGTTTTATAAATGATAATATATAGTAAGTTTAATCTTAATATGCAATAAAAATAATATTAAGGAAACCACCATGATAAGAGTATTAAATGTATGTATTATCATAATAATCCTTGTCCTATTTCTGTGTGGGTGTGCAAATGATATCACAAAAATCCAGGTGACCGATAACTATATTGATAATGTTACATTGGAAGGTTTAAACGAGGATTTTGATACTGAATATGCGAGTATTGCATTGGCGTTAAAAGATCAGATTGCTTTATACGAAGAGAAAAATTCAAATGACAATTTATTGAGAGTATGCAAAGTTTTAAGTGAAACGTCACCGCGGTCAGAGTACAATGACAAGATCGTAAAATACTATGGGTTACTCCTTGAAGCCATGACACAAGACAGAATTTTTTGGACTTGTGTTAATAGTGAACTAAATTATATTAATCAATATATGGATGATTATCTTAGTGCGCTATATGAAAGCAACATGAAAGACAAGTTCAGGTACGTGATAAGCAATCTTGAGTTATACATATCAGATCCAATAGAAATAGTTAAAACTGCAGCTCATGCTGTATCAATAGTTGAGGCACAACAAGGCTCAGAAGAGGATTATGAGTTTTTAAAAGAAATATTAATTAGATGTGAACAGGAGTATGCTGATAGAGTCGATATTATTTATCAAGCAATAATAGCCAAACAAATAGCGGTATGTGCTGATAAGTTGGGGGAGACTGAATTGGCTAAAGAATATACGAAAAAAGGTGACTCTTTATTGGAATTATAAAAGTGCGAAAAATTAAATGCTGGAAGTTATAACACAAAAAAATCTCCTACAACGTCAGGGAGACGGAAAATAAAGATATTTTACCTCAGGGCATTTTCCAAGAAAGTTACTTGATTTATTTCTTCACCCGGCTCATCATCCCCGCCACCGCAAGGAAGTACGAATCGAACCCGAGGCCGGAAATCTGGCCGATACAACCCGCAACCGTCACCGATTTATGGCGGAAATTCTCACGCGCGTGGATGTTGGACAGGTGCACCTCGATGGCGGGCACGGTCACGGCTTTCAGCGCGTCCAGTATCGCGATGCTGTAGTGCGTGTACGCGCCAGGGTTGATCACGATGCCGTCGTAGAGCCCCTCCGCCTGCTGTATCTTCGTGACCAGCTCACCCTCGATGTTGGACTGGTATTCATCGATGATCACGTTATGGGAGGATGCGAAATCGGCCAGCCCTGCCAGCAGCGCCGCATAGTCCTGCCGGCCGTAAACGTCAGGCTCCCGCTGCCCCAGCATGTTGATGTTGGGTCCGTTGATCACAAGTATATTCATTTCCGGTAATCCTCCAGTTTTCTCACTATCGTATCGGCGCAGCGGTGAGCGTCCGCCGTGTTCTCCGCCACAATATCCGCGAATCCATTATACAGGGGATGGCGCTTCTCGTACAGTGCGATGAGCGCGCTGCGACCGGACGCCAGCAGCGGGCGTCCTTCCGTCTCCGTTTCTCTGAGCAATATCTCCAGCGGTCGGTCCACGTAGACAGCGACGCCCGTCTCAATCAGCGCTTGCATGGCGGCTTCCGTCTGTACGATGCCGCCGCCGGTAGATATCACGGTGTTCATCGTGTTGGCAGCCTCGCATGCCGCGGCCTGTTCATATTGCCGGAACACGGCTTCGCCTGTGGAAGCGAATATGCCGGGGATGGGGCCATGCGCCGCCTCGATCATGGCGTCCGTATCGAGGAAACCCATGCCAAGGTGCTCAGCCAGCAGCCGCCCGACGGTGGACTTGCCGCTGCCCGGCATGCCGGTGAGCACAATGTTGGAGCGGCGGATGAACGAATGAACAGCGGCGCATTCCTCCATCGTGAACGGACGCCCCGTCCATATCTGCTCGGCGGCCAGCGCTTGCGTACACAGCATCCATAGGCCGTTCGCATGGGGGATGCCACGCTCGCGTGCCTTTTTCAGCAGCGCTGTTTCGGGCGGATTGTATATCGTATCCACTACCGCACCACATTTTTCAATGACGGGGTCGGACACGGGGCAGGCGTTCGTGTTGGGGTGCATGCCGACGGGCGTCGCGTTGATGAGCACGCCGATGCTGCCCATGCGCTCCAGCGCGTCGTAGCTGACCGCATTCAGGTCGCTGTCCGCGCTCTCGGGGTGTCGGCTGACGGTGAATACCTCCGCTGCACCTTCATCCGTTGCCAGAAAATACGCGCACCGCGCCGCGCCGCCGCTGCCGAGTACGGCCACGCGCTTGCCTTGCAATGCGATGCCGTTTCGCTCCAGCAGTGACTTTAAGCCAAAGTAGTCGGTGTTGTGGCCGGTGCGCCGCCCGTTCTCGAAGCGTATCGTGTTGACCGCCCCGATGACTCGCACCTCAGGGGAGAGCGCGTGAAGGTACGGCATCACGGCCTTCTTATAGGGTATCGTCACGTTCGTGCCCGCGTACCCTTGGGCTTCAAGGCTGTTCAGCAGCGCGGGCAGGCCCTCCGGCGTCGTTTCATGCAGCCGGTAGACCACCTGTGTTTCGGTGAGCCGTCCATATTTTTCGTGTATCTGCGGCGAGAGGCTGTGCGAGAGCTTTTCGCCGATCAGTCCAACCTTGAGCATGATTCTCCTTTATTGCGCCATGCGGGGTAGGAGCCCAGCCATGTCAGCTCGGCGGACTTTTCGCGCACGCTGTCCAGCACGGCGGCGACATGCGCGTCGCCCACGCTGCCCTCGAAGTCCAGATGGAAG
>JAEWWC010000113.1 GCA_023396555.1 Bacillota bacterium | reverse complement strand
TGGCTGCCGCCCGGCTGGGATATGTTCTTGAGTGCCTGCTCCGCGTTGTCCTGCAGCTGCGGGTCCGTCGAAATGTCCCCCAGCGATACGATGCCCACCAGACTGCCCTGCTGCACGATGGGTATCCGCCGTATCTGGTTGTCGCTCATCAGCCGCGCAGCATCGTGAATGTCCGTTTCCGGCTGCGCCACCACCGGGTTGGGCGTCATCACCTGCCCCACCGTCAGGTTCGTCCCACTGCCCGACGCCACTGTCCGCAGCGTGATATCCCGGTCCGTCACAATGCCCACCACCGTCGAACCGTCGCATACGGGGATCGAGCCGATGCCGTTCTGTTCCATCAGCTGCGCTGCATGCTCCACCGTATCATCGCGGCTCAAGCACACCACATCTGTCGACATGATATCTTTAACCTTCATTTTGCTCACCTCCGCTTTTATATTGCCCTCAAAACAAAGTGTTTATGAACGCAAAGTGCAGAGTTGCATTTTTTAGTGACAGCTGGTTTTTAATTATATTTAAACACCGGTCATGTCAAACGGCGGTGTGAAAGCCGCGCTGGCGCTGCTGCGCTGCTGCATATATCCGTCCGTCAGCCCCAACCGCACAGCCTCACGCACCACAGCATCATACTCCAACGAGGTCACCCGCCGGTTAATCTCGGGAAACGCCTCCAGCCCCGGCGGCGGCGTATACTGGCTCATCAGGCTGAGCTTATACTTCTCCTTGGGCAGATGGTCGCTCATCCACCGTAGTATTTCAATGGAATCGTTCTTTGCAACGGGCAGGACGAGGTGACGCACAATCACGCCCCGTTGCATCAGCCCTTCATCGTCAAACAGGAGGCCGTCCGTCTGTGCAATCATTTCGGCAACCGCCTCCGAAGCTGCGTCAAAATAATCCGGCGCGTCCGAATACCGTCCGGCCAGTTCGGCGCTCATATACTTGATGTCGGGCAGGTACACGTCCACATATCCCGCAAGCGTCCGTATCGTTTCCTCCCGCTCATAGCCCCCGCAGTTATACACCACCGGTATGCGCAAAGCCGGTCTCGCCCTGTCCAGCGCGCGGCGCACCTCCTGCACATACGGCGTCGCCGTCACCAGATTAATGTTGTGCGCGCCCGCTTCCTGCAGCTCAAGGAAAATCTCTGCCAGCCGCTCCGTGGATATCTCCTTCCCCTTGCGGCTCCGGCTGATCTCATGGTTCTGGCAGTATACGCATCCCAATGAGCAGCCGCTGAAAAACACCGTACCACTGCCCCGGCTGCCGCTAATGCACGGTTCCTCCCAGAAGTGCAGCGCCGCCCGCGCCACTTTGACGCGGCTGTCGCACCCGCAATATCCGGTTTCTGTCCGTCTGTCCGCGCCGCACATGCGCGGACACAGGGCACAGCTATCGGCTGATATCATCGGACCTTCCCCTCCACGGCTCCGATTCACGGCGCTGCCGTAATCATATACCTCTTAAGTTCTCCGGCGCACCGTATGCCGTCCACGCCAGATAGAGTATACTTCCGGAAAGGTATAAAATCAATCGCCGTCCTGTGACGGGATTATTCCGGAATGGAATCTATCTGCTCAACAACAATACTGATAAAATGATCTATGAAAATATATGAAATTTTGTGTCCTGTTTTCATCTTTTTCACAATTGTTCTTATTAGTCTGTAAAACTATAATTAAATTAAGAAATTTATCGGATTTCCGGAGAATGTTTTCAGTCAGCTTTTTTCAGCAAACGCCGGTTACTTTAAGTACCGGGTGCTGACAAATCAGATGTTGTTACCGTTAATACCCGTCACACTTACAGGAGGCCCATATGCTCAATTTAACGATGACCGACAGAATCAAAAAAATGAGGGACCGTCTGATCAGTACCGACCCGGTCGTATGTCCGGAGCGTGCTGTCATATGGACGGAAATATACAAAAAGCATGAGAGCCAGCCGCCCATCATCAAAGCGGCTCTTGCGCTCGAGGAAACACTGAAAAGGATGTCCATCGCCATCTATGACGATGAACTGATTGTGGGCAATCAGGGCAGCGCACTCCGCGCAACTACGCTCAGCCCCACCGTGAACACCTGGTTCAAGGATGAACTCGATAGATTTGATCAGCGCGACGGCTCTCGGTTCCTGATCAGCGACGAAACCAAGGAAAAAATACGTAAGATACTGCCGTACTGGGAGGGCCGTACCGTTTATGAGAACACTTTGGCACTGCTCGAACCGAAAACCATCGCGGCAATGGACGCGCTCGTCTTTACCTGCGGCTACACACTAGGAAAGGGCTGCGGCCACTGGCTTCTCAATTTCGACCATGTTTTAAAAGGCGGATTCAGAAGCGTACGGGATGCCGCCCAGCGCAAACTGGGTGAGCTGGATTATACGGACCCGCAGGGCGTGGAACAAATACCGCTGTATAAAGCCGTCATCATCACATGCGATGCCGTGCGCAGCTTTGCCCGGCGCTACAGCGATTTGGCCGCCGATATGGCCAAAAAAGAGACGGATGCCCGGCGCAAATCCGAGCTTGAACAGATCGCGCGTACCTGCGCCCGCATCCCCTATGAAGCGCCCGAGACATTCGCCGAAGCCGTACAGGCCGTCTATTTTGTGCAGCTCATCACCCAGATAGAATCGGACGGCACAGGCATCTCACTGGGACGCCTGGACTACATGCTCAACGATTTCTATCAGCAGGACCTGCGGCAGGGTGTGATCACCAAGGCCGCCGCCGAAGAGCTGCTGGACTGCCTGTGGCTCAAGATCGCCTCCATCATACAAATATGGAACGAAGAGGACAGCAAGTCTTTCGGGGGCCATCCGATATCGCAGGCCGTTACGCTCGGCGGCATGGATGCACAGGGCAAAGACGCCACCAACGACCTTTCCTATATGATGCTGGAAACCACAGCGCGTGTCCATATGCCGCAGCCTTCCGTCTGCGTACGCATCAACCGCCATTCCCCGCGCGCCTTCCTGCTGAAAAGCGCCGAAGTCATCCGGGAAGGGCTGGGTATGCCGGCAGTCTATAACGATGAGATCGCCATACCGTCGCTGATGAGCCGGGGCATCCCCATCGAAGAAGCCAGAGAAAATTATGCCGTCATCGGTTGCGTGGAAATGGGCATACAGGGGAAGCTGTGTGCATTCGCAAATTCGGGCTACTTCAGCCTGGTCAAAGCGCTGGAGATAGCGCTGAACAACGGCGTCGATCCCGTCACCGGCCTGCAACTGGGCCTCCCAACGGGCAGCGCCGAAAATCTCTCATCCTTTGACGACCTTTTCAATGCCTATACGGCGCAGGTAGACGCGCTGCTGAAGCATATGGTATCCGTCACAAACGTCGTGGATACCATGCACGCCAGAATACTGCCGCTGCCCTTTGTCTCGGCGATCACAGACGACTGCATAGAAACGGGGCGGGAGGTCCAAAGCGGCGGCGCGAAGTACAATATCGAGGGCATTCAGGCTGTCGGCCTCGCGGACGTCACGGATTCGCTCGCGGTCATCAAAAAACTGGTGTTCGAGGACAAAGCTTTGTCCATGAAACAGCTGATGGACGCGGTCCGCGCCAACTTCGAGGGTCACGATATCATACACCGAATGATCAAAAAGAACGTGCCGCACTATGGCAACAACGACCCATATGCGGACAGCATCGCCCGAGAGGTGGCCAGCCGCTTTTGCCATGCGGTCGAGCAGTACCGCAGCCCCCGCGGCGGACTATTTATACCCGGCATATACTCCAACTCGGCCAACGTCCCCATCGGCGCGGCCTGCGGCGCCACACCGAACGGCAGAAAAGCGTTTGCTCCTGTTGCCGAAGCATGCTCCCCCAGCCACGGTGCCGAGCAGTTTGGCCCCACTCAGGCGGCGCTGTCCGTCGCCGCGCTCGATCATATGATCATGACCAACGGTTCCCAGTACAATCAGAAGTACCATCCCAGCGCACTGGCCGGCGACTCCGGTCTCAACGCGCTGGCGGACTTGATACTGACGTTCTTTGAAACCGGCGGCTATCATATACAGGTCAACGTCGTTTCGGCGGATGTCCTGCGTCAGGCGCAGAAATGTCCGGAGAAATACCGGGATTTGGTTGTACGCGT
>JAEWWC010000063.1 GCA_023396555.1 Bacillota bacterium | reverse complement strand
CGGGCCGGACGACCATCGCGATGCCGTCCTGTCCCATTGCGGCCAGCTTGTTGGCCTGCTCCTTGGTGAGCGTGGCATTGGTGCCCACGATGCCGATCGTGGTGTTGCGGCCGGACATATCCGGCGGAGGGGCGTTGAAAAGCGCATCCATTACGGGCCCGCCTGCCATGCCCGCAACCTTTTTGCCGGTTGTGTGGTCGTACACATCGCCGAACGCGTTGACCGCGAACGCCGCTGCGACGATGACGCCTCCCGGCAGCGTAATAGACGCCGTACCGAAACCGCCGCGCCCCATCCGATCGGGACCGCCCGCCTTGCCGATAGTTGCGCCGGTACCGGCTCCATACGGACCGGATTCCAGCTTGCCGTTTGCGTTCTGGCATGCCGAGTAACCGGATGCAGCGTCAGGCCGAACAGCGGCACTGCCTACGCCGAGGTCGTACAGCACCGCCGCGGGAACGATGGGCACGCGCGCGTAGCCGGTGTCGAAGCCTTCGCCGCGTTCCTCCAGCCAGCGCATCACGCCGTCCGCCGCGGCCAGCCCGAAGGCGCTGCCGCCGCAGAGCAGCATCGCGTGCGCGTGCTGCACCGTGTTGCAAGGGCGCAGAAGATCCGTCTCGCGTGTGCCGGGGGCGCTGCCGCGCACATCCACGCCTGCCACCGCGCCGCCTTTGAGCAGCACGACGCTGCAGCCGGTGAGGTGCACGCTGTCCGTATAGTGTCCGGCCAGTACGCTGGGTATATCCGTCAAGCTTCCGTTATACATAGCCTTTTTCTCCTCTGAGAGATACTTCGCCCGCTACATAGCGCCGGGTCTCGCCATTCACATTCAGCAGCAGCGCGCCATCATCGTCGAAGCCGATCAATTCACCCGTCTCGCTGTCCGAGGCGGATGAAACAGTGATAGCGCCGGCTATTGCGCTCCGGCGGCGGAACTCGTCCATAAACGGCGCGAGGCCATGAAGCTCGAACTCCTCGTAAGCGTCCAGAAAATGATCGATCATCGCCGCGGCCAGCAGCGTGCCGTTCGCGGTCACGCCGATCGCCGTTTGGGCAAGAGCACCCTCAAACCGTGCCTGCGTATTGACGCCGATGCCGCAGACCACGTAGTCCACGCCGTCCATATTGAGCATGCTCTCGGTGAGTATGCCCGCCGCCTTTTTATCGTCCACGATGATGTCGTTGGGCCACTTGATGCGCGCGGACGCGTCCGAAACGCTCTCGATGCCCCGGCACATCGCCACCGCCACGGCCAGCGTCAGGCTGGCTATATGCTCAGGAATCGTCTTCGGGCGCATGAGGAACGACATGTAGACGCCGCTTCGGGGCTCCGATACCCATGTGCGGCCCTTGCGGCCCTTGCCCGCCGTCTGCTCGCCCGCGATGAACACGCCCGTTTGCAGTTCGCGCGCCGCCGCCTTGGCGTCGTCGTTGGTGGACGCGGTGGATGGCTGGTAGAACAGCGGTATATCGTGGCGTATATGCGCGCCCACGTATTCAGCACGCGGCACTTCGGGCGGGCTCTCCAGCCTGTAACCGCGTTTGTTGGCACTGCCAATCGCTGCGCCGTCCGCTTCCATCGCGCGGATGTGCTTCCACAGCGCCGCCCGCGTGATGCCGAGCTGTTCGCTGATCGCCTCGCCGGATATGTAACCGCCAGCTGCTTTCAGCCGCCGGTAGATCTGCTCTCTCATTCGTCCGCCTCCGAGAACAACGAACTGATGGTGTCGTACGAAAAGCCGTGCCGCGTCAGCGCCGCGAACGCCTTCTGCCGCAATTTGCGCTCGTCGACGATGGTTCCCTTCATCAGAGAGTCCAGCTGCCGCCGCGCGTTGCGCCGCTCGTCCTCGTCGGTGTAAGCCGCCATCGCGTCGTCGATCAGCGCCCGGTCCAGCCGCTTCTCCTGCAGCCGATGTGACACGGCGATGCGCCCCCAGCGCCCCACGGATACGGCGCTCTGCACAAACTCTTTGGCATAGTCTGCGTCGTCCACATAGCCGTAAGCGGCCAGCTTGTCCATCGCGGGCTCAATGGCCGCGTCCGCTATGCCCCTTTCGCGCAAACGCTGCACCAGCTCGCCCCGCGTGCGTATGCTGTGCGACAGCAGCGATACGGCACAGTCGAACGCGTACTGTATATTGTCCTCCAACACCGCCGCATCCAGCGCACTCTGGCTGACGGCAGCGCCCGTCTTCATGTTCATCCTGACAACCGCCTCTGCCCCCAGCGACGCGACATACTCGCCATTGGCGTAGATATTATAGCGGTCTTTCTTCTTCTTTTGCGGTTCAATGGCTGTGATTGTCAGTATTTCTTCCATAATTTCGATTATAATGCATAACGGCAAAAACATAAAGTGCATATTTTGTGTATTTGGGTACAAAATATAAATGATTGACCACAATCGGTAGCGTAGGAGGTAAAATATGATATTTGGAAGCGCGACGTCCGAAATAGAGGCTAAAAATCTGATGATCATTGAGGATCATTTGAGCCATGAAGCCCTGGCCGCTAAGAAGAGCGAACTGTACGCGGAATACTTCGCAGACCCGGCGCTCAAAAGCTGCGCCCAGCAGCTGGCCAAGCACCATAAGGACAACTTCATGAACCTGCTGGGCTATCTGGATTCGCATAAATAGGGAGGAATATAATGATGCAGCCCGATATGACGGAAAAAGAACTGCTAACCGATTTGCTCAACCAGGAAAAGCAGATGATGTCGCTTTACGCTACGGGCATACAGGAAGCCTCGTGCAAGAACCTGCGCAAAATACTTGGCAACCAGTTCAGCCAGACCAGCCAGGATCAGTTTGAGCTGTTCGACCAGATGCGCGAGAAGGGGTATTACCAGACCCAGGACGCGGCGAGCCAGTATGTCCAGCAGGTGAAGAACACATATAAGAACATGCAGACGGAACTGTGACGACGTTTTCACGCTACAAGCCTGAGTAAAAAGCAATTCAATATTTACACTCACATAAACTGTGCATTTCTAATTTAACAATACCGGCATCCTAGTCATATCATCTAGTGAGGGGATACTGACGAATGCTGAACACTTTGGAAACCTGCCGCTGCGCAAAATGCTATACATTAATCAATTCCGGTTTTGAGAAACGGCCGTTGCCGTGTGTGCTGCAAGCCGGTGTTATCGGGCGTCAGACTCGTATCGCATATGCTTTCTTTGATACGGGGAACCGAGGCTGCTCTGACCTTTGTTCTGCTGCCCTGTGCGTGTACGTGCGGGGGGCACAGATGGGAAACAGCCGTGAGACGGTGTGTGTTCATCCCGTGCTGCCCTGCGGCGCGCCGTTGCCGGTGGAGGAGAGGGTGTCGTTTGAGGTGGGCCGGAACTTCTGCGGCTGGAAAGCGGTGGATATACTGCCGCTGATCGGGGCTGTCGGGCGAGAGCTTGGCGACGCGCCGTTCGGCCTTACACTGAGCGTGAGCACACCCTCGCTGATCATGTTCTCGGCGGCGCCGCGCACCGGCCCCCGGCTCGCGTTGGACTGGCAGGGCCTTTTGGATAGCAGCTGTGCACACTCGGACTGCCCCTGTGCTGATGCTGTGGACATATGCGCTCCCGTGTCCTGTGGGCGCTGCGCGGGCGGTTCCGGCGTACGAGTGGAGAGCCAAGTCTGGGACATCGAATTCGAGGGCGAGGATTCATCCGTCGTGCGGCGCGTGGACCGCATCAAAGAAGGGACGTTCTTCGTCACCAACAGCGGTGGGGACGACATGCTGACAACGGTAGAGACCAGTTCCGATGCGTCCTGCTGGGCATACGATACGCAAAAGAGCATAACGCCGGGGGAGACACAGGCCATCGTGGCCAAGTTTTACGGCAGGTATTACCGCCTGATGCTGAATGCTCCAGGCGCGGGCAAGGCGTCTGTCGAGTTCATCGGGCAGTATTACACATAGAACTGTTTTCGGGAGATGCCTGCAGATTCCAAAGCCGATTGACGCTGCGGTAAATCCGCCTATAATGGAAATAAAGTGAGGTGTGGGCAATGTTGTTCATATTCGGCGTCGAGGAGAAGGACAAGGAACTGCACGAGTTCTCAAATATCGTCTGTGCAGACTGCGGCGGGTATTCCCGCGCGGTACTGATACTTCACTATACATACTTACATATATTCTTCATCCCTACATTCCGCTGGAATAAACGGTATTATATATGCGTGCGCGGCTGCGGAGCGGTTTATGAGGCGGAAGCTGAATACGGCAGACAGTTGGCACAGGGTGCGGAGTTGGATTTTTCACGCCTGAAAAAGGTGAGCGGCAGTTTCGGCGACTCCGGCGAGTTCTACTCAACGTGCAAGCACTGCGGTGAGGCGTTCGACCCCAGCTTCGCCTACTGTCCGCACTGTGGCGCTAAAAAATAGGGGACTTATAGTGACACGGGCGGCGTACCGAACGGGAGAGGATATGCCGCTTTTTTATTTGACCTCGATGAATTCGAAGATTGCTCACGTCAAATGCCTTACGGACAAGCAGATTTTATGATAACATATACAGCAATAACATATGAGGACGGTGATAGATTTGAATCCTACTGGGGTAAAGCCCGATTGGAAAAAAGTGAAGCGAATCATAATACTGGGTCTCGTTGCCGTAGTGCTGATCATACTGGCAACCACGTGCTGGTATACGGTGGATGACAAGCAGCAGGCGGTGGTGACGACGTTCGGGAAGGTGACTGAGGTCACGGAAGCCGGTATACACTTTAAGCTGCCCTTCGGCATACAGCAGGCACAAAAAGTAAACGTGAATGTCTATCAGAAGATAGAGCTGGGCTACCGTACCGATGCGCAGACTGAAGAGGGATATACGCTTGTTGAAGAAGAAAGCAAGATGATCACGGGGGATTATAACATCGTCAATGTCGAATTCTTCGTTGAGTATAAGGTATCCGATCCGGTCAAGTATCTGTATTCGTCTTACGAGCCGGAGAAGATACTCAAGAATCTGGTGCAGAGCCAAGTGAGAAACGTCGTGGGCTCCACCAACGTGGACGCCGTACTGACGAATGGTAAGGAGCTTATCCAGCAGAAGGTGAAGGAACTGATCGCTGCAGTGCTGAGCGAATACGACGTCGGGCTGATGCTGACGGATGTGAAAATACAGGACAGCGAGCCGCCGACGGACGAGGTGACCGCCGCGTTCAAGCAGGTGGAGACGGCCAAACAGGGGGCCGATACGGTGGTAAACGAGGCCAAGGCCTATCAGAATGCCGAGATACCCAAGGCGCAGGCGCAGGCCGACAAGGCGTTGCAGAATGCCGAATTCTTAAAGCAGAGCCGCATCAACGACGCAACCGAACGCGTTGCCATGTTCGAGGCAATGTACAGTGAGTACATCAACAATCCGGAGATTACACGCTCCCGCATGTACTACGAGATCATCACGGACATGCTGCCGGGTGTGAAGATATTCATCAACACCTCTGAGAACGGCGTGGAGATGATGCTGCCGCTGGAGAGCTTCCTCGATAACCAGACGGGTACGCAGCAGCAGGAAGGGGCGGAGTAACATGAAAAAGAAGATCATCAAGGCGTTCATACTCATACTGGTTGTCGTGCTGGTCATCGTGGCCTTCTCGAGCTTCTATGTAGTGCCGGAGAACGAATACGCCTGTACCGTGCGGTTTTCCAAGATCATTGCCACCACCGGCTCGCCGGGGCTGTATTTCAAGTCGCCGTTCATCGACAGCGTCAGGACCTTCCCCAAGGCGATCATGTTCTACGATATACCGCCATCGGAAGTACTGACGGCGGACAAGCAGAACATGACGGTGGACAGCTATGTGCTGTGGCGCATATCTGAGCCGCTGAAGTTCTTTCAGACGCTGGGCAGTGTCGGCGTGGCCGAGGAGCGGCTGGACGCTATGACGTACAACGCGCTGAAGAATATCATGGGCACGCTGGCACAGAAGGATATCATCAACGAGGAGGACGCCTCGGAGCGCAACGACATCTATGCGGGGATCGCGTCCAATGTGGATGCCATCGCCAAAAACTATGGCATTGAGGTGGTGGACGTCAAGATCAAGCGGTTCGACTTGCCCGAAGCCAACGAGCAGGCGGTGTATTCGCGTATGATCTCCGAGCGCAACCAGATATCCGAGAAGTATGCTGCTGACGGCGAATACGAGGCGTCCATCATCCGCAACGATGTGGATAAGCAGGTGAACATCATCATCTCCAACGCGGACGCACAGGCGGCCAAGATTGAGGCGGAAGGCGAGCAGGAGTATATGCGCATGCTGGCCAATGCCTACAACTCAGCCGACAAACGTGATTTCTACGAGTATATGTTGGCCTTGGATGCGTTGAAGGCATCGCTGAAAGGGTCGGACAAAACTGTGATCCTCGGGAGAGATTCGGTGCTGGCCAAGCTGCTGATCGGATTCTGAGCAGTGAGAAAAACCGCTTTGTGAACGCATTGCCGGCGAAATAGCAGGGGAGAAATGGGCTGCTTTTCAAACAGGAAGGCAGCCCGAAAATTTTCTTGATATTTTTTAAAAAGTACCTTGCAATAAACAGTACCATGTGATATACTGCATCTTGTTCGAGGGACTATTTTTTTAAAGATGGTACCTTGCAAAGTAAGATACCAAGTGGTATAATGCACCTGTTGAAGGGAGGGGCGGAGTGAATACACAATTAAAGAAAGGCGTTCTCGAGCTCTGCGTGCTGGAGCTTGTCAGAACGGGAGACCGATACGGATATGAGCTGGTAGCCAAGATATCCAAGAGCATCGAGATATCCGAGGGCACGATATACCCGCTGTTGCGGCGGCTGCAGAACGAAGGATATATGAGCACGTATTTGAAGGAATCCAGCGAGGGCCCGCCAAGGAAGTATTATCAGCTGACAGCCAAGGGCGAGGAGAAGCGGGAAGAGTATTTGAAGGACTGGCGCACGTTTGTGGAGGGCGTCGAGAAGATCGTAGGAGGGCACAGTGAATAAGGAGCAATATTTGAAACAGCTTTCCGCAGAATTGGGCAAGCTCAAAAGCTCCGAGCGGGAAGAGATAATGGCCGACATCGCGGAATTCTTCGACTGCGCCGCGCGTGACGGCGAGAGCGCCCAAGCGATAGTCGCGCACCTGGGAGACCCCAAAAAGCTGGGGAAGGAATATTGGGCGCAGAGCTGCATCGCCAAAGCCAACGTGAAGGCGTCGCCCAAGTCCATGGCACGTGCGTTCGTATCGTCGGCAGCTCTCGGAACCATCAACTTTCTGTATGTGCTGTGCGTGGTGGTTGTGGGTTACATCATCATTTCGGCGTTTTATGTGGCCGCGGTGTGCATCGGCCTGTCCGGCATCGCCTTGATGGTGGCGGGCATACCGTTCTCGCTGATGATCGGGCCGGCGGGCGTGTTTATCACAGTGCTGGTCGGCATCGCGGTGGTCTGCCTTGGCATACTGGCGTTCATCGGCAACATGCAGCTGGCCAGGTTGTTCAAAAAAGCCAATATGGCGTTTTTAAATAGAATTTCAGTACGACTCAGGAGGGGAGAACAATGAGTAAAACGACCAAAGTCGTCTTGATCGTAACGGCGGTTCTGGTGGTCTGCATCATCGGCGCGGCGGTGACATTCGGCATCATGTATAACAGCAGCGGCCCGCTGAACTGGAAGGGCGTATTCACCAGCAACACCATCGATCTGGACGAGAGCGCGGACATTGACTTGAGCGGTGTGGAGCGCCTCAATATCGAAAACGTGTCCGGCCGAATTATTGTGAAAATGGGCGAGCCGCACGCCACGCTAACGGGGCGCATCATGACCAACACGGATCAGGAAGAGTTTCTGTCGGTCAAAAACGAGGGTGGCACCCTGACGGTGAAATCAGCTTTGGATACGATCTATCCGCACTACATCAGCGGAGACATGGTGCTGACGGTGTATCTGCCCGAGGATATGGCGCTTGACACCTCAGTATCCAGCGCATCGGCCTCAACGGAAATCGGCGGTATCAGATTTGGCAGCCTTTCCGTCAACAGCGCCAGTGGTGCCGTGGATATCAGGGACTGCGCAGGCAGCGCACTCAATATCAATGTGACATCGGGCGGCGTTAAGGCGGAAAATCTGGAGTTTGACAACGTGGACGTGTACTGCACCTCAGGCAGCGTGACGGTGGACGGCGTGTCCGGTTCTGTGAAGGCGGGCAGCACATCGGGCGCGGTGCGCGTCGCCAACGTCATGGGTTCGGTGGAGATCGGCAACACGTCGGGCAGCGCCACGGTGATTC
>JAEWWC010000021.1 GCA_023396555.1 Bacillota bacterium | reverse complement strand
AGGCGGATCAGTATATCCGCCACGATGTTCGCCAGCACGATGTCATAGGGCCCGCCGTCCGCGTTTTTGAGCAGGTCCGATTGGCGCACTTGCATCGCAACGCCGTTATTTTCCGCGTTTTCCTTCGCCACGGTGACGCTGACCGAGTCGTAATCCAACGCCAGCACAAGCGCCGCCCCCAGCTTCATCGCCGCGATGCCGAGTATACCGGAGCCCGTCCCCACATCCAATACCTTTGTACCAACAGACATATACCGTTGCATCAGCTCCAGGCACATGCGCGTGGATTCGTGATCCCCCGTTCCGAAGGCCATGCCGGGGTCGATTTCCAGCACGATATCCTCATCATTCGCCGGATATTCCTCCCATGATGGCTTGACCACAAAACGCCCAGCCGCGCGGAACGACGTGAAGTTCTTCCTGAAGTTCTCGTTCCAGTCGGTATCGGCAACTGTTTCGACCGAAACCTCAGGGACACCGGCCTCCGCTTCCGCAAAAACTTCAGCCAGCCGCATCTTTATTCCTTCCAGCAGCGCGTCGAACCCGTCCTCTCCGTAATAAGCCGAAACAGCGACCAGTTCCGTCGCTGCTTCCGGCAGAGCGTATTCGTCGTTTGTCGCTTCGGGAACGCTGCCTCCGCTCATCTCCACGCCAGCTGCACCCGCGTCCAACAGCACCGATGCGGCGATGTCCGAATTGTCCTCATTTGTCGTGACGTTTACCTTTTTCCAATTCATAGGCCCTTCACCTTGTCAAAAAAACTCTTTTCCTTCTGCTTTCCGGCCTTCTCAAAGTCCTTCAGCAGCGATTTTTGCTTCTCGGTCAGCTTGGTGGGCACCTCCACCTTCACGCGCACAAACAGGCTGCCCTTTTTGTTGGATCGCAGATGTTGTATCCCCTTGTCCTTCAGGCGGAATACAGTACCCGTCTGCGTACCTTCACTCATCTTTAGCTTGGCCTTGCCGTCCAGCGTGGGGACGGTAAGCTCCGCGCCCAGCGCGGCATCCGTAAAGGACACCGGCATGTCGAGCACGAGGTCAAAGCCTTCGCGTTTGAAAAACTCGTGCGGCGCGACGCCGATGAATATCTGCAGGTCGCCCGGCTCACCGCCGCGCTGCCCCGCCGCGCCTTCGCCCCGCAGCGTGATCACCTGTCCGTTGTCGATACCCGCCGGTATGTTGATCTTGAGCGTCTTGGGCTTGTTCAGTATGCCGCGTCCGCCGCATGCCGTACAGGGCTCTTTGATGATGCTGCCGCGTCCGCCGCACGTCGGGCAGTCGGCCACGTTCACAAAGTTGCCGAAAGCCGTGCGCTGCTGCTGACGGATCTGTCCCGTACCGCCGCAAGCCGAACAGGTGACGGGCTGAGTCCCACTCTTTGCGCCACTGCCCCCGCACGTTTCGCACGTCGTGTCCTTGTTGATATTGACCTCCCGCGTGACGCCGAAGGCTGCTTCCTCAAATGTGATGCGCAGCTCCATACGAAGATCCGCCCCATGCACCGGGCCGTTGCGACGCGATGAACGCCCGCCGCCGCCGAAGAACGAGTCGAATATATCGCCGAAGCCGAAGCCGCTCATGACATCGTCGAAACCGCCGAAGCCACCCGCGCCCCGGCTGCCGTCGAATGCCGCGTGGCCGAAATTGTCGTACTGCTGGCGCTTCTTCTGGTCGCTCAGCACCTCGTACGCCTCGCTGGCTTCCTTAAACTTCTCCGCCGCTGCATCCTTGTTTTCAGAATTTACATCGGGATGATGCTGTTTCGCCAGCTTTCTGTATGCCTTTTTAATATCGTCGCCGCTGGCGTCCTTGCCGACGCCCAGGACCTCATAGTAGTCTCTCTTTCCTGCCAAGCTCTCACACCGCCTAAATAAAGATGATATGCATCCGAAAAGCCAAAGCGGCTGCCCGCTCTGGCTTTCGTGCGTTCATATTGTTATTCTATTATATGTTTTACTTGTTCTTCTTGTCGTCGTCAACCACTTCGTAGTCGGCGTCCACCACGTTATCGTCGTGGGGTGCGCTCTGCTGATCGCCCGCGCCTGCGCTGGGGTCAAAGCCAGCACCCGCCGCGCCACCTGCATTGGCCTGCGCGTTAGCTTGGCTGTACACCTTGCCGAACACATCATACGATACCTGCGAGAGCCGGTCCGCCGCCGCTTTGATTGCGTCGGTATCGGTGCCGGCCAGCGCGCTCTTGACGTTGGACACTTCGGCGTCGATACGGCCCTTATCCTCGCTGCTTACCTTGTCGCCAAGGTCTTTCAGCGTCTTCTCGGTTTGGAACACCAGTGCGTCGGCATTGTTTCTGATCTCAACGCGTTCCTTCTCCTTTTTGTCCTCGGCGGCAAACTGCTCGGCGTCCTTAACAGCCTTGTCGATGTCGTCCTTGGACATGTTGGTGGACGCGGTGATCGTCACCTTCTGCTCGTTGCCGGTACCGAGGTCCTTCGCGGACACGTGCACGATGCCATTGGCATCGATGTCGAACGTGACCTCGATCTGCGGCACGCCGCGCGGCGCCGGGGGTATGCCCGTCAGGTTGAAGCGGCCCAGCGTCTTGTTGTGCGCCGCCATTTCGCGCTCGCCCTGCAGCACGTGGATTTCCACGCTGGTCTGTCCGTCCGCAGCGGTCGAGAACACCTGGCTCTTCTTGGTGGGTATCGTGGTGTTCCGATCGATGAGCCGGGTGGATACGCCGCCCAGCGTCTCGATGCCCAGCGACAGCGGGGTCACGTCCAGCAGCACGATGTCGTTCA
>JAEWWC010000267.1 GCA_023396555.1 Bacillota bacterium | reverse complement strand
ATCGCTGCGATATCTCCCACCAGATATGTCCTTTTCTCAGAGGCATTGTGGTTCTGTGCGTTGTATTCTCCCATCCATACACTCCTTTCCATTGTATTTACAACACACGAAGGCTTTACGGGCTTTAGTATACCTTCGCATGCGAAGAAGTCAATTCTGTGATTTTTATAAGTGCTGGCCTAAACAAGATTCTTGTTTTCAGAGTTGCCGATGGCCGTGATGACTGGCCTCATAGGAATCTCACCTCCTCCGGGATCTCCGGAGGCCGCCCCCATTGCGATGTCTGTGGCTGGACGGAAGTATCATTATGCCTCTGCATTTTTCATCGCCTTAGAGGTTATCATCCTCGTGTTTCCACCTATGATCTTGCTCGCTCGCGCTTTTTTGGCGGTCTTGGCGTATCTGCGGGATTGGCTTGTCGTTTTAGCGACAGTGCAGGGAATGTTTGCTCAATTCGTCTAGCATGAGATCTAGAGGAACAAAAGAATATCGTCTTTCCTGGTAGTACTCCATTTTGATCCTTAATGGATTCTTCCATGAATTCTTTCACAATTAGTGCATTTGTTCCTCTGTTGGTTACTGTTTTTTCAAGCTCGGTACCTTCAAAATTGATTTCTTCTATTTCTTTTCCTTCGAGAATTAATCTCTTTTGATCTTCCAAAGAAATAGTTCTTTTACTTATACCTTCATCTTGAAATTTCGTGTGTATCTTCATAACCTGAAAATTACATAGATATGGTGGCTTATGCTTAACAGCTTCCTCATATGTAAACGCATACGTGGGTATTCCATCTTCGCAATTAAAAAGTCTAAAAGTATTATGATCAATAATATCTGTTGGAGTTGCTGTTAAACCAAGGTTTATTGCTTTAAAGTAATCTAAAACTTCTCCGTACGTATTATAAATTGAGCGATGGCTTTCATCAATTACAATTAAATCAAAAAAATGTGGTGATATGGTGTTTTCTTTATTACGTATTATATTGAGCATTGTGGGATATGTTGAAACATAAATCCTTCTATCTTTAGTAAAGGCTTTTTCTCCAGTCTTAGGCCATCTAGGTTCGTTTGGCAAATGCTCTTTAAAAGCTGCTAACGCTTGATCTCGTAAAGCAATTCTATCAACGAGAAACAAAATGTGCTCTACATGTCCAGCTCGCATTAAGGCGTCAACTAAGGCGATACATGTCCTAGTCTTTCCAGTACCTGTAGCCATAACAAGAAGGAATTCCCGCTTTTTCTTTTCGATTCCCTCCATTACGGCGCGAATTGCCCGTATTTGATAGTCTCTTCCGGCTATATTTGTATTAATAAGTTCATCTGCAAGTCTTCTTTTATTTTCTCTAATATATATAAAACGTTCTAAGTCATTCTGTCGGTCGTAAGAACAATACGGTATTGACCTCTGGTATATCAACGCCCTCGTTATAGATATCAACTACAAATATAAATCGTATATCACCACTCACGAGGCGGTCTTTGGCAACACTTCTTTCATCGTTACCTGATTGGCCTGTCAGGCAAATCGAGGCGACTCCTCTCGTATTAAAGAAGTTGGACATAAATTCGGCATGTTCTATTGATACGCAAAAACCTAGCCCTTTTACGTCTTCAATGTCGGTCATATACTTGAAGATTGATCTTAGTATCATATCCGCGCGCTTGTTTGCTGAAGCTTGATTGAGCGTATAAAGCTTCGTTAGCTCGGATTTTTCATAGCCACCACGTGCCCATTTCAGATCATCAAGATCAACCGTATCTGTTACACCGAAGTATTGAAAAGGCGATAACAGCTTGCGTTCAATGGCTTCTGGCAAGCGAATTTCAGCAGCGATACGGTTATCAAAGTAATCAAGTACGCTTTTTCCATCCATTCTCTCCGGTGTTGCCGTTAACCCAAGTAAAATCTTCGGTTTGTAATGAGTTAATAATCTCTGATATGTGGGTGCAGCTGCATGATGGAACTCGTCAATAATAATATAATCATAGTAATCCTGCGTTGTTTTTTCAAAAAAATCTTGAGAATTAAATGTTTGTACAGAAATAAACAAATGGTCAATGCTTGTAGGGCGATGTACTCCGACAAATAGGTCCCCGAAATTAGCGTCTTTTAGCACCCCACGAAAGCACTCTAAGCTCTGTTTCAAAATTTCTTCTCGATGTGCTACGAAGAGTAGTCGATTTTGGCGTCCAAGATTATTTTTGCAATATCTCTTATAATCGAAAGCTGAAATGACGGTCTTACCTGTCCCGGTTGCTGCAACGATTAGATTTCTATATCTGTTGCGCACCTGGCGTTCCGCAATAAGCTTATCTAGTATTTCCTGTTGATAAGGATAAGGATGGATATCAAAAAGGTATTGTAACCCGTTGCTTGAGTCTATCTTTTCCGCTTTTAAAGCCATGGCAAGACGAGGACGTTGTTGGTCGTTATAAAACTCGAATTCACCGTTATTCCAATAGCTTTCATAAGTGGCTTCAATTTTCTTTAAAGTATCAGGCAAATCCTTAGCAGTAATCTTTACATTCCATTCAAGGCCACTCGAAATAGCAGCATTTGAAAGATTAGATGAGCCCACATATGCTGTTGTAAATCCGGTATTCCGATAAAAAACATATGTCTTAGCATGCAGACGAGTCCGCTTTGTATCATATGAAATTTTAATCTCTGTATTTGGTAAGGTCTCGAGTTCCGCAATGGCCTTAACATCAGTTGCGCCCATATAAGATGTTGTTATTACGCGGAGCAGTCCGCCTCTTTGGGTAAAGCTTCGTAGTTCTTCAATAATTAACCGAAGGCCACTCCATTTTATAAAAGATATAAGCATATCGATTCTGTCAGAAGATAATATCTCCTTTTTTAATTCGGAAAACATACTAGGCTCATGAATGGCTCCGGTAAATAACGAACTAACAGATATCGATGTTTCTGGACGAATAATTTCAGCTCTATCATTCAGAGAATAGATACTGTTTGTTTTATCAAGTAACGCAAGAAGTTGCTCTGCATTTTCATCTATAAAGAACCCCTCAAATACATCTTCTTGGAATTCTGTTCTTATTAGGTCAACAATCTTATTTGCAAACAAAACCTGGCCACTAATATCACCAGTTTTCTCTTTGGCATTGATAAGACCAGACTCGATAATCTCTAACAGATAATGTGATAAGATTTTAGACGCTTCTGCAGAATCAATTGGCTCAATTCTCTTTAGCCTGTCACTTTGCTGAAGCTCTTTTGCAATTTTTTCATTAATGACTTGCTCATAGAGCCCAGATTCAAGCACTTTATATCCCCTTAATAATATAATAGAGCCTAGTATTTTGCTATGCGCAAATTTCGACTGATAGAATCTATTGCCAGTATATCAAAGATTCTTTTTTCTTCCAATACAATTATACTTCATGAACAGAATTCGAGCGAAGTATGTCTTAGAAACTATTTCGCCTCCTCTCGCAAGTCATACATGATGTCCTGAAAGTCCTCCAGAAACTCATATAGATAACTTTCCTTCAGTTCTTTCTCTTCGCAATTGAAGAGCATCTGTAAGTCGTCGGGGATGAGCAGCCCGCTACAGCTATACAGAACTTTCAGTATGCCGATAAGAGTATCATATTGCCCTTGCTCATAAACAGCATTTAAGAAATCCTTCAATTCTTCCATCAGCGTTACATCACTCTGATATAGATTCCATACCTCGCTCAAAAGCGGCCAAGTATGCGCACCGGAAATAAGGTTAACTTTAAAAACGTTGACTGTTCCGACTTCGTCGATCAAATTCTTTTCAATCAAAACACTGTATAACTCGTTCCCATTCATTTGTTCCATGACTCTGTTTCCTCCTATAATTCTTTATATTTATTGGATGTATAATTGATGAATAAGGATGTATTTCGGTGCTCAAATACAACCGCGTTTGGCCAGTTTTGTACTATAAAGTCTATAGAATGATAAGGCGTTATATAAAAAGTGTAGTAAAATGTAGTATAAACCGTCCTGACAGCTGTTTTTTACTTCGTCATCAAGCAGCCTCGAAATGTAGGCAGTTTTTACTTTTGTGTAGTATAAAATTTGAAGCATTTTTGAACACAAAAAAACCCCGAAAGTGGCTTCACAACGGGGTTTATGGCGTTCCCGGCGCGACTCGAACGCGCGGCCTGTCGCTTAGGAGGCGACCGCTCTATCCGCCTGAGCTACGGGAACATATTATTAGATTTTTGCCCCATAACGCATCGGGTTAGGAGGCGGGCCCTCTATCCTGATGAGGTACGGGAACTCGTTATTCGATTTTTGTACTTTATCCCAGCGGGTTAGGAGACGTTCGCTCTATCCACCTGAGCTACGGGAACTCGTTATTCAATTTTTGCCTATACTCAACGGGGCAGTGAACGTTGCTCCGCCCTTCTGAGACTCAGGTACATATGCCATGTTATTTTAACGGCAATCAATCGAAAAGTCAACTGCAACGCTGCTGAGCGCCCGCGGCTTAGAACACGATAATAATTGCTATGATGCTAGTTGCGGATGCCCTGCAATGGCGCGGGAATACGCCCGCCTCGGGCAATGAGCCTCTCGCAGCCGCTCTGCCCCGCGTCCATCACCACGACGCGGCCTAGCAGGCCGCCATATTCAACTGTTTCGCCCACCTTGGCTCCCGGTACAGGTATAATGCGAACGCCTGTTGTTTTGCTGTTGATGACGCCTACGGCGGCTTCGTCCGCGATTATGGCGGACAGCACCGAGGCTGGAGTATCGCCCGGGACGCCCACCATGTCGAGGCCCACGGAGCAGACGCACGTCATGGCCTCCAGCTTGTCGAGCGACAGCGCACCCTGCCGCACAGCAGCTATCATGCCTTCGTCCTCACTGACCGGAATGAACGCGCCGGACAGACCACCTACCTGAGAGGATGCCATTACGCCGCCCTTTTTTACCGCATCGTTCAGCAGCGCCAGCGCCGCAGTGGTGCCGTGCTGGCCACAGACGTCCACACCGATTTCTTCAAGAATACGCGCCACGCTATCGCCGATGGCCGGTGTAGGCGCGAGAGACAGGTCCACGATGCCGAAGGGTACGCCCAGACGCTCTGAGGCTTCCTTGGCAACCAACTGGCCAACACGCGTAATGCGGAACGCTGTTTTTTTGATGGTTTCGGCGACAACGTCGAACGGCGCTCCTTTAACCTGTTCCAGCGCGGCTTTGACAACACCGGGGCCGGAGACGCCCACGTTGATGGCGCATTCAGGCTCGCCTGCGCCACAGAACGCACCTGCCATGAACGGGTTGTCCTCGATAGCGTTGGCGAACACGACCAGCTTTGCGCACCCGATGGCGCCCTGGTCCTTCGTCAGGTCGGCGGCGTCCTTCAATACACGGCCCATCTTGGCGACGGCGTCCATGTTGATGCCGGTACGCGTGCTGGCGACGTTGACGAAAGCGCAGACGCGCTGCGTGGCGGCCAGCGCGGCGGGCAGTGATTCGATAAGCACGGTATCGCTTCTTGTCTCGCCCTTGTGCACCAGTGCGCCGAAGCCGCCGACGAAGTTGACGCCGATGTCGGCGGCGACCTCATCCAGAGCCTGAGCGAACACGGTATAATCGGAAAGGCCGCTGGGAGCGGCGATCTCAGCGATAGGGGAGACGGATATGCGCTTGTTGACAATGGGCACGCCGAATTCACGCGCGATGTCGTCACCCACGGCCACAAGGTTTTTAGCCAGTGCATATATCTTCTGTTTGATGTTGCCGCAGCATACGGCGGCATCCGGCGAGACGCAGTCCCGCAAGGATATGCCCATCGTGATGGTGCGCACATCAAGGTTTTCGGTGTCTATCATTTTAATGGTGTCGAGGACTTCATATTTGGTGATCAAAATACATTCTCCTTATCATGGTAACCGCTCAGTCAGTACATATAGGCCGGATCGGTATAGTAAATGTAGCAGGCATATCCGCCTGAATCGGAAGCTTCGATATAGAGCTCTACACGCAGTCCGTTTGCGCCGTTATATGAGGCAAAATAATAAGCTTCGCCATTGTCGATGACGGCAATAGCTTCGTCGTTTGATGCGTCGGTGACGGGCGTCTCACTGTCGTAGTAGTAGCCAGCTTCATTGGGGTCGCCGAATTCCGACGCGAGATGAGACTGCAGGTCTTCCATTGCGGGCATGAATTCGCTTTGCGTCATGGAGTATGCGCCGCTGTAAAACTGGCCGTAGTCGTTGAACCAGTAGGTGAGCTGCATGCTGTATGAGTAGACGGTGACCGGCTCAAAGTCCAGCGCGTTGGAATAAGCCTGTGTGAGAGCCTGTGTCTCGGCGGCCTCTACATCGGACATCATGGAACCGAAAGCGATGTCTCTGAATGAAAGCGTGGCCGAAGGGCTTACGGGCACTTCCGTTCGGGCCGGTATGGACTCCTTATAGGCGTCGATTTGGGCAAGCCGTTCCTCAATGGATGCGCTATTGATCTGGCTTCCCGGCGCAGCTGAACACGATGCGCACACAAGCACGAGTACCAAGAACAGCGGCAGCATTGTTTTTTTCATGCAACTACCTCGTTTCTTGCACTATTATAACCATGTTGGCGGCGCTGTGCAAATGCAAAGTAAAGCGTAGATTCTGTATTTGTTACATAAACATTAACAATAAGAATATTTGATGAAAGCCGTGTTAAATGATGTGTTATTGTGTTTAATTGCCCAGAAAAAGTATTATTATATGGTCAGAGGGGACAAGACCCATTTGTGAGGAAAGGAAGGGATCAGGCGATGAAGAAGTTGATTGCGGTGGGCGCCGTTTTGCTGATCATAGGACTTTACATCGTTGTCGGTTTGGGTGCAGCATAAAGTCAGTGGACCGGCTTTAAATCCCGTCCGTTTTAAATGAAACAGACGAAAAAAGATGACAAAAGAGCCAAGTACTTGGCTCTTTTTTTTGTTACAGGAACCCCGAAAGGGGCGAAGGCCTTATTGGATACGGTTATCAGTTGTTTCCAGCATTGGTGAGCGGCGCGTCGTACATATGTAGACCGCCCGGACTGAGCATATTATTTGTCTCTGTGTCTGACTCTGGGTACCAATATGATGCACCAAAGACCCGCAAGACCAATAAGCGCATAGATGATTCTTGAAACAACGGCATCCTGACCACCGAATATGGCTGCGACGAGGTCGAACTGGAAAAAGCCGATCAAGCCCCAGTTGATTGCGCCGATGATGACCAGTATCATTGCGACGATATTCAAACAAATCAACTCCTTTCGGAGTTATTATCCGCAGAACGGCACCACGTTATCACTTTTGTTTGTTTTTTTTGATGTCAATGATTTCAATTTCAAAAGTATCAAAAGAAACGCTTTCCACAAAATCGTCCGGATAAAAAAGCGTACGGCGGAAGGATTGCATTTCCTTAAGGTGCTTGTCACAGACGATGGGTTTGCCGATATCGAACATATCGCATAGCGACGCGAGTGCGGCGGAAAAATCCCTGTCTTCCTGAACCAGCTCTCGCAATATCCTGTCTTCTGTTTTAATCTTCCCCCAGAAACGCATACCGTTACTCGCCGCAGAGCTTGATAACCGCGTTGGCGATGATCTGGGCGTTTTTGATCAGAGTTTCGATTTCGATGTATTCGTCCGGCCCGTGCTCGACGCTGGGCTGACCCGGAAACACCGGTCCGAATGTGACAGCGTTTTCAAAAGCGCGCGCATAGGTGGCCCCGCCGATAGCGACACAGTAAGCCGGTTCCCCAGTGACCTCTGTATATGCTTCCTTCAGCTTCGTGATCAGTTCGCTGTCCTCCGGCACGAAGTGGGCTGCCAGAGAATGCGGATAACTGACCTCGAAACGGGAAAAGCCGCTTTGCAGTTTCTCCTTGACCTGCTCCGGCTGCATGGACTTGGGGTAACGGATATCCAGTCCGGCCTTGAGTGTGTTGCCGGACAGCGACACGGTGCCAAGATTGAATGTAAGCCGGCCCGATTCATCCGTCATGTCCATCCCGAGCGGCTCGCCGTTAACACTGATACCGATTTGAGTGGCAAGGTCGTACAGGCCTTCGGATATCGCCCCGGCACAGAGCGGGAGCGTACCCAGGTATTTTAACAATGACGCGGCGGCGTTGACGCCCTGATCCGGACGGGATCCGTGCGCGCTTTTGCCCGCTGCCATGATATGAACCAGCCCATCGCCCGCATCCTCGCAGGTGAGCTGTGCGCCGATAGGGCAGGCGTAAGTGGCAAGGCTTTTTTGTATCACGGCGATTGGTGCTTTGATAAAGCAGTCCGCCTTGTTGGGAACGACGTTGACGCGCGTACCCGCATTGAAGCTGTTCACACAGACGCCTTCGGTGACCGGCTCGGCCTCCAGCTTGAGCTGGACATGCAGCAGCCCCTTTTCCGAATTGATGACGGGATATTCGCCGTCAGGAGAAAACGCAACATCCGGCCACTGCTCGTGCTGCTTATAGAAGTCCATGTCCGCCCAGCCGGATTCTTCATCCGCGCCGAATATGAGGCGGACCTTCTTGTTAAGCTGAACGCAGTTGTCGCTCAGCGCCTTGAGCACATACAACGCAGCGATGGCCGGCCCTTTATTATCGACAGCGCCGCGCCCGTAGATGCGGCCGTCCTTCTCGACGCCCTCGAAAGCAGGTACTGTCCAGCCCTCGCCCTTGGGAACGACGTCCAGATGCGTGAGTATGCCCAGCATCTCGTCGCCCTCGCCGTAGTCCACATAGGCCATGTGTCCGAACAGGTTAACGCACTCCAGATCCATACGTTCCGCTGTGCTCTGAACATACATCAGCGCGTCGAATATGCCCTTGCCATACGGCATGTTGGGCTGACCGGCGCTTTTAACGCTCTCGATCTTGATGAAATCCTTCAGGGTTTCAATCATTTCGTGCCTGTAAGGCTCAAAGGAAAAGTCAAGCATGTCTGCAACCTCTAGCGTGATTCTATGCTCAGTTTATTATGCCCAGTTGATCAGCCCAAACACATTTTGGTCGAGCAATACCAAAATACCCAGTATCGCGACGTATATCGCGAAACCATAAAGCCTTTTTTTGGAGACCAGCGCGATCATAAATTTGATAGCAAAATATCCGGAAACCGCCGCACACACCATGCCGATGATGGTGGGAAGCAAGTCGCCCGGGATAGCGTTCTCCTTGAAAATCTCATAACCCTGGACGGCAACGGAGCCCAGTATCGCGGGAATGGACATCAGAAACGAAAACGTGGCGGCTTCTTTACGGTTAATCCCACAGGCAAGCCCGCCGGCGATGGTGGACCCGGAGCGAGAGATTGCGGGGAATATGGCGATGGCCTGCATCGTGCCCATGGCCAGGGATATGCCCGCATTAATCTCACGCTTTCTGCGCACTCGGTTCGAGAGCAACTCAGCAGAAGTGAGGAAAATGGCCGTAAGCAAGAACCCGTAGCCCAGGAGGACACCTGTGAACGTGTGTTCAATGAAATCTTTGAACAGCAGCGTGACGATGATTGCGGGTATAGTGGCGATAACGAGATAGAGTAACATTATCGGCTTTCTGAAGAGGTCCAGTATGTTTTTCCACAGGACGACAACCACTGCGACCAGTGTGCCAAAATGCAGCATCGTATCAAAAAAGAGCTGAGGCTCGGAAAAACCGAAAATGTTCTGAAGAAGTACCAGATGTCCGCTGCTTGACACGGGAAGAAACTCCGTTAAGCCCTGCACGATGCCAAGTGCGATCGATTCCAAAATGCCCATAATGATATTCCTTTCGCTTGACTGCGATGCTATTATATCAGTAAAGATATGTTTTGCAAAGGTATGATATGCGGCAGTGAAGCCTCGAGGCGTGGTATAACCGCCGCTTTGGTGTTGACTATGGCGGTTCGCCGGTATAAAATACACTAAAATGTTTACATATTTGATATATGAGGAGAAGGCAACATGGAACTCAAGGTGACGAAAGCGGACAGCTTAAAAACAAAACCGCAGGACGAATCGAAACTGGGCTTCGGCAAACTGTTTACCGACCATATGCTGACCATTCAGTATAAGGCGGGAATCGGCTGGCACGACGCGCAGATCCGTCCTTTTGAAGACTTCTCGCTGTCGCCGGCGTGCCTGGTGTTTCATTACAGCCAGACTATATTCGAAGGCTTGAAGGCTTATTATACGCCGGATGGCGTCAAACTGTTCCGGCCGTGGGAGAACTATAAGCGGATGAACGTTTCCGCGAAGCGTCTGTGCATACCCGAAATTGATGAAGCTTCGTTTCTGGATGCAACGGTGGAACTGCTGCGAGTGGAGAAGGACTGGGTACCCAAATCCGAAGGTACATCTTTGTATATCCGGCCCACCATCATCGCAACGGACCCGTTTCTCGGCGTGAAGGCGGGCGAGGAATATACCTTCTTTGTAATATTGTCTCCGGTGGGCGCATACTACGCTTCCGGCTTGTCCCCGATCGATATCTATGTCGAAGATGAGTATGTGCGCTCGGTGGTGGGCGGCATGGGCTTCGCCAAGACGGGCGGCAATTACGCGGCCAGTCTGGTGGCCGGCGAGATGGCACACAATCGCGGCTATTCGCAGGTGCTGTGGCTGGACGGCGTCGAGAGGAAGTATATCGAGGAAGTGGGCTCGATGAACATCTTCTTCAAGATCAGGGGCGAGCTTTATACCGCGCCGCTGGGAGGCAGTATACTGCCGGGCATCACGCGCGACTCGGTGATCGGGCTGGCGAAAGAGACGTTTGGCATCAAGGTAAACGAGCAGCCTATCGCCATAGCCGATGTATTTGCAGAGAACGAAACGGGCGGTCTGGAGGAAGTGTTCGGTACCGGTACGGCGGCTGTCGTCAGCCCGGTGGGCGGCATGACATGGGAAGGCAAGACCATCCAAATCGGCGGCGGGCAGATGGGCGAACTGACCAGCAAGCTGTACGACAAGCTGACGGGCATACAGTACGGACGTGAAAAGGACGAGTTCGGCTGGACGATGACGATATAACAGGATACGATAACGAAGCGGATCGGGGGAACCTGATCCGCTTTTTTGGTCCACATATATTTATAGAGCAAATAAATCTGTTTTTGTGTATCGGGCCCCACAAGCCAGCTCGCCGTTACGGTTCTCGGATGTTATCGATGAGGACGGTGCTGCCTGAGGTCTTGATATCTACGCAGAATTCCCGTGCGGCAAACAGATGACGTCCGGCGGAATATTTGAGCGCAATGCTATTCTGGCCGCAGGCGGGGGATATTGTCTGTGTGAAACTGAGGAAATCGCCGAAGAATTCCCTTAAGTCGTCGAAGCTCAAGTCCTCCGAAAGCGACGGCGTAAGACAAGCCATCGCCGCGTCGCGCATGCCGGCTTTCACTGCCTGCAGCAGGCTGGCGCAGATATCTGCAGCGGTGGTAGGCATGCGGGCCTCGCAGGTATACCATCCAAGCTCGGAATGAACGGACCCCAGCAGTTCTCCGCACTTGGCGTATTGTGTGCGCATCTGCCGGTAGTCACCCTCGGTGACGACGGCCAGGCTGCTTTTCTCCACCGAACAGGCTGCGCAGACGGTGTTGACAGCGGTGGAGAAGGCGGGCTGAACATTGGCTGCATAAAAATAGCTCTCTCCCTCGGTGGTTTTTCCGGTGGCATACAGCACGGGCAGGTCGTCCAGCCGGGTGAATCCGATGTCGGCGCTGGCCGCGAAAAAGGCGAGCGGCGCGATGAAGCGGAGCCGCCCGGTGGTGGCGTGCTCCACGATGAGGCTGGAGCCCGCCTCGTTGTATATGAATGCCGTATGACGCTCGTTGGCGATATAAAAATCGAACGGAGAAAGCACAGCGGGCTGCAGTTCCTCCTCATCGCTGCGGTAAACGGCTGCGGGCTGCAGCGTGAGCTCGATGATGTTGTCCGGCCACATACACAGGTCGATAAGGCCGTCGTTGTCGAACAGAGCCCCTTTGGCGGCAATGGAAACGCGGCGGGTATAGGGCAGATAGATAAAATGGCTGTCGTTCTCAAGCGGCAACATCGTAATGAAAAAGGACGAGTTGGCCGCAATGGGCTGTGTGACGGCCGCAACGCCTGTCTCGCCCGCGGGCGATTGATTGATATTGATGAGTGCGTGTACCTTTGAATTGATGTACAGCAGTTTTATGGCCTGGTCTTCCATTGCCATCCCCCTTTGTACAATATATATATTCAGCGCGGCGGCGGCAGATACATCATTCTAACACTCGGCTTTTTCGCATAACTATATACAAAATGGGCAGCGTGATTAAGATACAAAAGCAGACGGGGCGGGGCGTTTGCTTTTTATATTTTTGTATAAAAGGCGGTTTAAAACGCATGGTATAAGAGAATAATATACACTAAAATTCTATGATAAGGGGTTTAGGAACATGGATACGAACAACGAAGCCGGGCTGCACAGCTTTGATATCGCCCTGCGGACGGGATGGAAGGACGACGAAAAGCTGATGCTTTGGGATGAAGTGAAGAAGGCGCAGAGGATCGGGGCGCCTTTGAAGCGCGTGTTTGAAACGGTGGCACAGAGCACGGGACGCAAGCCGAATAGTGTGCGCAACTATTACTATATGAAGGTGAAGGAAACGGGCGAGATTGAGCAGAAGCCTTCCACCTTTACGCCGTTTAACCGTGATGAGATCTACATGCTGTTGCGGGAACTGCTGGCCTCCGGCGCGCGCGGAGAGTCGATAAGGGGCGCGAGCTTAAATCTGGCTGATGGTGATAAAACACTTATGCTGCGCTATCAGAACAAGTACAGGAGCCTGATCAAAAACGCCCGGCCGCTGGTGGAAAAGGTGATGGCGGATATGGAGCGGGATAACCAGAAGTACATAAGCCCTTATGAAACCGCGAAGCCGAGTGCCGTGGTCGGCAAGGAGAGCAAGTACATTCCTGAGAGCGTGGTGAAGGCGCTGATGGCTGCGGATATCGATGTGAAGAGCTTCTTCAAAGGGCTGGCAAAAGTGGCCGGCATGGCGGTATCCAAGGGCCGGCTGGAGGAAGAGATGCGGCTGGCTGCCGCACAGGCGGAAAGCATCCGTAAGGAAAACGCCGCTCTGAATGCCCGCCTCAAAAAGGAGATGGAAAGAAGCGTTAAAGCGGCGTCGCTCGTGGAGCAGCTGATCGGCATGAAGGCCAAGATCGAGACCAAGGACATCGAAAGCGTATCCGGCCTAGCGGAGTGGCTCAAGGAAGGCGCAAGAGGCAGCGCCGACGCGTTGTAAACACATGACGGGCAGACAGCCGGTGATATTTGCCGGCTGTCTGCCGAATGCGGTTTTTTGTCGAATAACATCTGAATTAAGAGAAAAATCAATTTCCTAAGAAATATTATTTTTTAGACTTGCGCATATTTATTATATATTGTCTTTATTTTAAAATACCATTGTAAAAGCCGCGTTGACATGATAATATACTAACAAATATTTCTTTTATTGGGATGATTCGTCACGTTTCGTCATTTTTCGCGGGGGTTAATGGGTCTTAAGTTTGTCATTAATTATGAAAGGAGTCCTATAGCTATGGACAAAAAGATCAAATTACTCATCGTGGAGGACAACGTGCAGCTGAATGAAATGATGACAAAATACTTCAGCACAAAGAATGATGTCGAGGTAGTGGGGTCCTGCAACAATCCGACAGAGGCAGTCGGTTTAATCAAAGAGACGTCGCCCGACGCGCTGATTGTGGACATGATCATGCCGGAGGCAGACGGGTTATCGCTGCTGGAGCGGCTAAACACTTCGGAGTTTGAAACGATGCCCGCCACCATCGTGGTATCCGCCGTGGGGAACGAAAAGATGGTGAAGCTGGCCTGCGATCTAGGCGCGAAATACTACATGATCAAGCCCTTCAACAAAGACATTCTCTACAAACGCATTCAGGACATGTTCGGGCAGCGCGTGATTGCCACCCGGCGAGCACCCACACCGGTGCGCTCAAGGTCGCTGGACGAGAAGATCACCGCCGTGTTTTTATCCATCGGTATTCCAGCGCATATCAAAGGCTATCACTTCCTTCGCGAGGCCATCAAAATGGTCGTCAAAAACCCCGATCTCATCAATTCGATTACTAAAAAATTATATCCGGGCATCGCGGAGCCTTTTGAAACCAGCGCCAGTAAGGTGGAGCGCGCGATCCGCCATGCGATCGAGGTGGCGTGGTCCAGAGGGAAGATCGAGAACATCAACTCATTCCTCGGTTACAACATATATACCAGCAAGGATAAGCCGACCAACGGCGAGTTCATTGCGCTGATGGCGGACAAGCTGATCATGGACCGGAGTGCCTGATGTGAGCTGGCAGAAAAGAACCGCGCGCGCTGATAAGGCGGCGGGCGGTTTTTTGTTTTCAGGGCTATATACTAAGCATGTGTTTTTTGACGGGGTTTGTCCCGCAACGTTGACTATTGAATGGTAAACAGATAGAATAAAGACACTTAAAATATGTGGGGTTTTGGGGCCATAACTTACTGTGAGGTATTATTATGCAGCAGACAATGAATGTGGCCTCCAACGCAAAAATGATCGAGGTCTTAAAAGCGGAGTTTATCGGGGAAGCGGCGGATGTGATGCGTGTGGCTTTAGCACCCGACGGACGCAGTGAGCTGGTGGATACGCTGGGCGGCACCGTGCTGCTGGCCTATGTGCTCGCAAGGCGGTGCGGCATCTCGTTTGCAGAACTGGACGCGGACATCATCGGCAAGGCGGATACGGGTATCAGTGAGGGGCATAAGCTGGAAAGCACATACGGAGATCTGTCCCTTTTGAGAAAACATTTTGAAAGCGGGAATTTGAGGGGTTTTGAACAGGACAAAAAGCGAAGATTATAAAAGCGTCTTGATTGCCTTTCTGATATCGGTGGGGCTGCTGCTGGGATCGGCGGGACTGCCCGTGCAATACGGGATGCTGTTGCTGACGTTGTCGGCACTGGTACTGCCGCTTCTGTTGGGGTATGCTGTGGCTGCGGGAGGTTTTGCCGCGGGGGGGCTGGCGCTCGTTTTGTGCTTTGTAGCGGGCAGTGCGCTGGATTATAAGACATCCCTGCTGCTGGCGGCGCTGAGTGTGCCTTTTGCATTGACCGTTGGCTATGTTATTAGGAAACAGATACGCTTTCGTTACAGCGTGACAGCGGTGATCGGTGCGGCGCTTGTAGGTGCGGCGCTGGCTGTAGGCGTACTGTGGCTGCTGACTGGTGAAAAACCGGTGGATTACGTCATCGGGGGGCTGAACTCTACTTTTTCGGCGATGGATGATGTTTCCTTAAACGCGTATTACCAGATGGTCCGGTATTCTGACCTGATGACAGGGGCTGTGACGCAGGCGGCGCTGGATGCGGCGTCACGCGCCGACGCCATCGCTTTTATCACCGATCAGTTCCGGGAGATGCTGAATGTGACCCTGGTCAGCCTGATCGGAGCCTATGCGCTGCTGATGGGGCTGATCGGCTATCTGATTCCCCGGTCGGCTCTGAAGAGGCGCAAGGCACAGGTTATCCCGGTGCCGCCCTTTTCCGAATACGCGCTGCCCAACCGTTTTTGGCTCGCATTTATTCTGAGCTATCTGTTTGCGGTGATCGGACGGAGCTTTGGCTGGCCGGGTTTCGACATACTTGAGGTGACGGTATATGCGCTCTATGCGCTGGTGCTGACGGTGCAGGGGCTCTCGTTCCTTGACTATATGTATAAGCGGCGCAACATGGGTGCAGCAGCCCGGGTCGCGCTACATGTGCTGGCGCTGGTGATCAGCTCGCTGGCGTCGCTGGTGGGCAGCCTGCTAATGTGGGTGGGCTTATTTGAGAATATGGCGAAGCTGCGCAAACGCCTGGAATCGAAAGGCGGTGCGGTGATGTGAAGCTGCGCATCCGCTTTCTGACAACCGATGTGATATGCGTTTCGGGAGCATTGGCTGCTGCCGCGGTGTTTGCTTTTGTCGCGGATTACCGGCTGGGGCTCATCGCGCTGCCGGCTGCCGTGCTGCTGGCTGTGCTGTATGTGACGCTGGTGACGCTACGACGCATCCGGCTGCAACAGCTGGTGATGAAGACGCTTTCCGATCCGGAGGAAGCGGCGTATCTCAACACGATGGCGATTCCCACCGCGCTCACCACGCGCAAGGGCAGCGTGAAATGGGCCAACCTCGCTTTCCGCAATCTGGCGGGCTTCGGCGCGCTGCGCAATATCAGCCGGATGCTGCCCGGTATCAGCAAGCCGGATAAGGACAAGAAGATTATCATAGGCGGCAGAGCCTATAAGAAGGAACTGACGGTATTGCAGCACCGTGGTAAGGAGATGCTGCTGTACCGGCTGATCGATCTGGAAAACACCGTGGAAGTCAAGAAGCTCTATCAGAGCTTCCTGCCGGTGGTTTGTTTTGTACAGATAGATAATTACGATGAACTGGCGGCGGAGGTGCAGCAGACGGAGCTGTCCGAGCTGGTGGCGGCGGTGGAACGGCGCGTGGCAGGCATGGCCAAGTCCGTGTCCTCTTACTTTGCCCGCATTGACCGGGGACGGTATGTCTGCGTGTTTGAGCGGCGGTTTCTGTCCACGTTGCGGTCCACACGCTTTCGCATACTGGATGACGTGCGCCAGATCAAGGCGGCGTTTTCGCCGACACTGTCCATCGCGGTGGGCGTGGGCGACAGCCCGGAGCAGTCCGGCGAGTTCGCCGGCAAGGCGCTGGAGCTGGCGCTGGGGCGCGGCGGCGACCAGGCGGTGATCAAGCAGGGAGACCAGTTCGTGTTCTTCGGCGGCGCGACCAGGGCAGTGTTCCGCCGCAGCAAGGTGAAGTCGCGCATGATCAGCCACGCGCTGCGCAACCTGATGGAGCAGTGCGGCGACGTGTTTGTGATGGGGCACGAGGTGCCCGATCTGGACTGCATCGGCGCGTCGCTGGGCATATGCGCGTGCGCGCGGCACGTGGGCAAAAAGGCTTGGATCGTGATCGACAACCCCAACCCCTCCATCGAGCTGCTGCTGGACAAGATACGTTCTACGGAGGCTTACATATCCGGCATCATCAGCGGACAGGAGGCGGCGATGCGCATCAGCCCGTCCAGCATGCTGGTGGTGGTGGATACGCAGCTGGCGGGGTTCACAGTATCGCCCGGTCTGCTGGAGATGGCGGATACCGTGGTGGTGATCGATCATCACATACGCGGCACGTCCAGCATTGAGAATGCGTCGCTGTTCTACCATGATCCGTATTCGTCATCGGCATGCGAGCTGGTGACCGAGGTGATGCAGTATTTCGGCGAAGACTTAAAGCCGCTGCCCATCGACCTCGAGGCGCTGCTATGCGGTATCACGCTGGACACCAAAGGCTTTTCGTTCAATACCGGTGTGCGCACGTTCGAGGCGGCGTCGTACCTGCGGCGGATGGGTGCGGACACCACGGTGACGCGGCAGCTGGTGCAGGATGACCTGAAGACTTATCTGGCCAAGACGGAGATCGTCCGGAGCGCGGAGATCGTGGACGGCGTGGCGGTGGCAGTGTGCCCCGAGGGCATCCCCAAAGCGCCGCTGATCGTGGCGCAGGCGGCGGACGCCTTGCTGACGATTCGCGGCGTGATCGCATCGTTCGTGGTGAGCCGCGTGGACGACAACGTGATGATCAGCGGACGGTCGCTGGGAGACGTCAACGTGCAGCTGATACTGGAGAGCCTCGGCGGCGGCGGACATGCCACCATCGCGGCGGTGAAGCTGCCGGATGTGGAGGTTCCCGAGGCCGTGGCACGGCTGAAGAAGGCCATTAAAAAATATATGAAAGAGGATGACCGATGAAAGTGATACTGACCAAGGATGTAAAGGGGCTGGGATATATAGGCGAGGTCAAGGAAGTCAGCGACGGATACGCACGCAACTTCCTGCTGGCTAAGGGGTTGGCCAAGGAGGCGTCGGCGCAGAACCTCAACATCGCCAAGCAACAGCAGAAGGCCAACGAGAACCGCAAGCTGCTGGAGCGGCTGTCCGCCGAGGAGGCAGCCAAGAAGCTCAAGGGCCTCAAGGTGGTCGTGAAGGAAAAGTGCGGCGAGAACGGCCGACTGTTCGGCTCCGTGACGACCAAGGAGATCTCCGAGGCGATCATGAAGCAGCACGGCATCGAGATCGAAAAGAAGCGCATCGTGATGGACGGCGCGCTGAAAGACTTAGGAGAGGTGACACTGCAGGTGAAGCTGCACGCGGGCATTTCCACCGAGATCGTCGTGTCCGTGGAGGCGGCGGAGTAACTAGCGGGGTTTTCCGCTTTTCTTGATACCCGTTCCGGGCGCTAGAAAAACGGGAAATATGAAAATGCCATTCCTATGGCATCTTCAGTGGGATTCTTAAGGGATTAATCCCTTAAGCGGAGGCGCGGGGTCCCCGAAAGCTACGTTTTTGGGGTGCAGGTTTGGAGGCAGAGCCTCCACGGTCTTAGACCTTTGTCAGCAGTCTGTCCCCAATAATGCGTAGCGTTATTGAGGCGATTATCGAGAGGGTTTCAGGGGGGCTATGGAGCAGAGTCAAGCGGCATATATGCCGCCGCACAGCATAGAGGCGGAGCGCAGCGTATTGGGGAGCATGTTTTTGGACCCCAAGGCTGTTTTTATTGCGTTGGAACGCCTGACCGCGGAGGACTTTTACGCCAAGCGCAACCAGCTGATATTCGAGGCGATGGGGGAACTGTCCGAGACGGGCAAGCCCATCGATACCGTGACGGTGGTGGATTGGCTGGAACGGCGCGGCCTGCTGACCGACGCGGACGACACCATATACATCGCGGACCTGGCGGGCAGCGTGCCCTCTGCGTCCAGCGTTCAATACTATGTGGACATCGTCGAGCAGAAGTCGGTGCTGCGCGCGCTGATTTCCGCGGGCAACGAGATCATCCGCGATGCGTCGGGTTCGGAAGAGGAAGTGGCGGAGATCGTGAACCGCGCGGGCGATCTGATATACAAGATCGCCGTCAAGCGGCGGCGCGATTCTCTGGAGCATATTCGCAAGGCGCTGCTGGAGGGCTACCAGACCATCGGCGAATCGATGAACAGCGATTCGGGGCTGCTGGGCATACCCACCGGATTCAGTCTGCTGGACAAGAAGCTCTCCGGCTTGCAGAAGACGCAGCTCATCATTATCGCCGGGCGTCCCGGCATGGGCAAGACGAGCCTTGCTATAAATATGGCGCAGCATATCGCGGTGAAGGAAAGAATACCTGTCGCCATATTTTCGCTGGAGATGTCACGTGAGCAGCTGGCGATGCGCATGTTGTGCAGCGAAGCCAAAGTGGACAGTCAGAAAACGCGTAACGGCGGGTTGACATATAAAGACTTTGATGATCTTGCACAAAAGATTGAGGTGCTGGGCAAAGCCCCGGTATACATCGACGACTCGCCCACCATTACCGTGATGGAGATGTTGGCCAAGGCTCGGCGGCTTAAAAAGGAGAAGGGCCTCGGGCTGGTCGTGATCGACTATCTGCAGCTGATGACGGGCAAGGACCGGCGCGAGAACCGCCAGCAGGAGATTTCCAGCATGACGCGCAGTCTCAAGATCATGGCGAAGGAGCTGGAGCTGCCGGTGATACTGTTGTCCCAGCTGTCCCGTGCGAGCGAGAAGCGCGACACCAAGCGGCCCATGCTCTCCGACTTGCGCGAATCGGGCAGTATCGAGCAGGACGCCGACGTGGTGCTGTTCATCCACCGGGAGAGCTACTACAACCACGAGGCGGACAACGTGACGCAGATCATCGTGGCGAAGCAGCGCAGCGGACCGACGGGCGACGTGAACGTGGGCTGGCGCGGCGAGTTCACGCAGTTCATGGAGCTGTCCGACCAGACATCGGGCGGCGAATATTGACAAGC
>JAEWWC010000263.1 GCA_023396555.1 Bacillota bacterium | reverse complement strand
TGCCCATCGTCCACATCACGATATGCTCCATCTTGTCACGAAACAGTATCATGAAACAGTACACCAGCGCCGTGCTGAGCGTGCTTATCGCAATACCGGACAGCAGCAGCGAAAACGTGGACACCTTGCCGTGCGTCGCCGCGAGACGGTAAACCGCCATAACGGCCAGCAGTGCGCCCAGAAAAGAGAACAGACTCACCGCGCCGAACCCCAGAAACGCCAGCGTCGCAGAAAATGCCAGCGCGACCGTGGCCCCAAAAGCCGCGCCCGCGCTAACGCCGATCACGTATGAATCCGCCATCGGATTCTTGAACATGCCCTGCAGACACGCGCCCGCAATGGCCAGCGCACCGCCCGATACGAATGCCAGTATCGCGCGCGGCAGCCGGATGCTGAAGAATATGATCTGCGTGCTTTCCTTTGCCGTTCCGCCGATCACCTTCAGCAGATCACCGAGGCTCACGCCCGAGCTGCCGAACAGGAACGCCGAAACAAAGGCGGCAATGCCTATCGGCAGCAGCACCGCGATCGTGATATTCAGTTTACGCGCGCGCGTTTTATCCATTTACTTCTCCGCCAGATACTGCTCAATGTCGGCCTGAATCGCCTGCAGCGCCTCGCTGACGCGCGGGCCGGGCCGCTCGCTGAGCTCCGGATTGATGAAATAGTAGTGCTTATTCTTGACCGCGGTCAGGTCGGCATAGCCCACCGCCGCGACGAGATCAGTCTCCATCACCCAGTTGGACACGATGAGTATGTCCGGATCGTCCGTCACCAGCTGCTCCACCGGGTACTCCAACCACTCCTTATCGGTATCCGCCGTCACGCAGACGCCGCCCGCCATCTCGATCATGGTGTTGATGAAGCTGCCCTTGCCGGACGTCCAGTTGCCGTATTCGCCGATGCCCATCACATAGTAGACGGACGGCTTCTCGGCCAGCGTGGCCGCCTTCTCCTTGACGGCGGCTTCCACCTCGGCAATCTGCTCGATCAGCGCCGCCGCTTCGGTTTCCTTGCCCACCGTTTTGCCGATCAGCGTGATGCTGTTGGCGATGTCATCATAATATGTGGCCTCGCTCGCCACCACGTTGATGCCCGCTTCCTTTAGCTTTGCAATGTCCTCATTCTGTAGTCCGTTGCCGGCAAACACCACCGTGGGTTCCAGCGATATCACCTTTTCCACGTCGAAGCCGTTGAAATCGCCCACCACCTCGATATTCGCCGTTTCGGGCGGATATGTGGAGCTGACGTCGATGCCGACGATTTTATCCCCCAGTCCCAGCGCGAACAGTATCTCCGTGGCGCTCGGCGCGGTGGAGATGATGCGCAGTTCCGCTGTGTCCACAGCCTCCACCTCGCTGCCCATTGCGTCGGTGTCTTCCTCAATCAGATCTTTGGGAACCGCCGTGACCGCGGGCACCTGCGTCGGCGCTTCCTCGCTCGCCTTGGGCGCGCAGCCGATCAGCATAGCAACCGCCATCATTACGGACAGCACAATCAGCAACAGTTTTTTCATACTCTCTTCCTCCATGGATTAATATGTCCCACGAAGAGAAAACAACAGGATGTTTCTCCATCAAAAAAGCCCTGAGGCTATAGATGCTCGGGGCTATACCGCTTGTTACGCGGTCGTCTGCATCTTCCCTCCGAAGAATTCGCGACAAAACATTCAGGCAGGTTTACCGGCTTGGCTTCATTCCTCCAAGACGCCTTCCCAAGTTTCCTCAGTGGCACTTGTGTCTTTTCGGTCTGCCATACGGTAGCGGGGGCTGCAACGGCATTGCACCGTTTTCCCTATTATCCTTATCGGCACCAGAATGCTGGCTTGTTCAATTGATAAAAGAATAGCATAAGGCTGTTAAAGCGGTCAACAGTTTGCTCAAACACGCAAAAATAGTTTTAATCATCGCACGTTTTTTACAAAAGTTCAGGTATTTCACCACCATCAAATTGCATCCGTTGCAGGTAATACTTAATTTTTTATACGGTTCCCTGATCGTTATTATTTTCTGGTTGACAGCAATACGTTTAGATATTAAAATACTTAATGCCGCACAAACTTGGGGGATTAGCTCAGTTGGCTAGAGTGCCTGACTGGCAGTCAGGAGGTCATGGGTTCGAATCCCATATTCTCCACCATGTCGGAGCGGATTCCGCTCTACTCAAAATCCCTGATTGCTTCGCAATACAGGGATTTTTTGCGTACTCGTTTGAATACATCTCTTATTATTGTACATGAGAGCGATAATAGCTGAAACCTATGGAAGTAGTCGCTGATTATTCTGTTATGTTTGTAATCTTATCGACGGCTTCCAAAATTAATTTCTTTCGCTTGAATGGATTCAGCCAATTTATAATGCCTGTTTTATCCACTTCCGCCCCTTTGGAACGGCAGATTTCGGACAAGCGCGCTATAGCCTGATTGCCGCCCATCGCGGGCTTGGGGAAAAATTGCGTGACAAATCCCGAGATGTATTTCCCTTTGAGGGTTGGAAGCTGATTAAGATATGCCAGCATCACAGGTGACAGCATATACCCGCGCACAGGAGCTCCGAAAACAAGCATGTCGTATTCATCGAGTGTTGGAGCGCTTGTCAATATAATTGAATTGGCATTCTTCTCGCTGTCGTTTGACGCCGTAATCCTTTCGATCGATACCGTATGCCCTGCGTCATGAAACCGATTATAAATCTGCTGCGCAACAAAAAGGGTGTTCCCAGTATGGGAGTGGACAATAATACCAATTTTCATACCTGATTCCTTTCCAGATCATTGTTCTTAAGTTGTTTCCTGAAATGGACCATTAAAAGTGCAATAAACACCACCCATGGAATCAGGGATAACAAAGAAAATATCATTCCCAACATACCGGCAGATGATGGTATAATCATGAAAAACCCGGAGACTAAGCCCCACAAGCCAACGGATTTTTTGAACTGGGGGCTTTTGATCAACGCCCAGGCAAACATCAACAGACAAACAGTGCTAAGCACGTAGTATGTGTCGAAGGTTGTGCCCGTATAACCTGCCATTAAAGCCTCGCCGGCTGCCAGATATATGGCTTGTTGTTCTGGCTGCACAAGAAAATACTGCTTGCTTAAGTTCATCATTTCAAAAGCGGGATTGGATGGGTAATAGCAGGCAACTCCAATCAGACCCAGTATCAACGCCAGCAGTACGACCGAGGGCTTCTCTCGATATAAGATAACAGAGAGAGCTAAATAGATAACAACGATAATGATGTTGTTAAACAGATAAAGAAAATCCATGCTTACCAATCCTAATAACGGATTTTGTTGATAGAGTTCAAACAGACCCGTGACGGTAGTCGGCGGCGGTGCGATCACATATACAGCAATCTGTATCAGTATCAGAATGA
This sequence comes from Bacillota bacterium, assembly GCA_023396555.1. GTDB lineage: Bacteria > Bacillota > Clostridia > Christensenellales > SZUA-584 > SZUA-584. Next base: position 611 of record JAEWWC010000263.1, on the reverse strand, counting down.
GCATCGCCAAAGCCAAATACCAAGCAATACGAAAAAGTGGCCGGAAGTTAAAACCTTGATTCATAATAAACACCTCGCTTAATTATTTCCCTTATTTATTTTGAATAAGTAATTCACAAGTTTTGTAAGTTCATCTTTAATGCCTTCTCTATGCAGGCCATTGGATGAGAAACTTAGCATGATCATTCCCTGCAGGGCATAAATGATCGTCTTGGCAACGATTTCAATATCTTCAGCTTGGATAATACCTTCCCGGATAAGCCTGTAAAAAGAAGCCTGCCAAATACCGTGGAACCGTTGTTCGAGCTTCTGATAACTGTCATCCCCTTCCGGTTGGGTAAATTGATAAAAATAAAAAAACTTGAAGACGTTTGGGTGCTTTAAAAAATAGTCAACGTAGCTGTAAAAGGCGCCCAGAATTTCTTCTGCCCAATTCTCTCGGGGGATTGATACATCGGTAAGCTCTGTAATCATATCTTCAATCATATTAAGGCGTAATGCCCATAGGAGAGAATTCAAGTCCTTAAAATAATAATAAAGGTTGGTATGCGAATATCCTGTTTCCTCAGCCAAATATCGAACAGTGACGGCTTCATGCCCTTTACTGTGAA
>JAEWWC010000259.1 GCA_023396555.1 Bacillota bacterium | reverse complement strand
ACGCGTACGACGAGGAAAAGCTGGAGAACGAAACGCGCGTTGTGTTGCACCTCTCCCCCGTGCTTGCACCGTTCAAGGCCGCCGTGCTGCCGCTGCAGAAGCAACTCAACGACAAGGCGCAGGAGATCTACGACATGCTGCTTAAGGACCATATGGTGGACTTCGACACCACGGGCAGCATCGGCAAGCGCTACCGCCGTCAGGACGAGATCGGTACGCCGTGCTGCATCACCGTGGACTTCGACACTCTGGAGACGGGCACCGTCACCGTGCGCGACCGCGACACCATGCAACAGGTTCGCATGGACATCAGTCAGCTGTCCGCACACATTGCGGATATGGTGAAATTCTGACAGTAAACATATTACACAGGGCATACCGGGTGGGAATCAAACCTCATCCGGTATTTTTTTGCCTCTATAAAGGTTGTCGCCGTTTGATTCAAGAGATATAATAATGTCTGTAGATACCCTTATTCTGGCTACACTTGAAAACATATCCCATTGTTACAGGGCACCAATTCAAGGAGCGCATTATGGATACCGAAAGAACGTTTATCATGCTCAAGCCCGACTGCATCCAAAGAGGGCTGGTGGGCGAAGTAATCTCCCGCATCGAGAAAAAAGGATACAGGATATCAGACGCCAAAATGTTGCGCTTGTCCAAAGAGATACTGGACGAGCACTATGCTCACATGGTGAGCCGGCCGTACTATCCGCAGATCGTGGAATACATGACATCCGGACCGGTGCTGGCGCTGATCGTGGAGGGCATGAACGTCGTAATGGGCACGCGTGCGCTCATGGGCGCGACAGAGTTCGAGGACCGCGTGGCCGGAACGATACGCGGCGATCTTTCGTACTGCGTCCGGTTCAACCTGATCCACGGCTCGGACTCGCCGGAAAACGCGGAGATCGAAATAAAGCGGTTTTTCGGATAATCGACATTTCAGGAGTATGGTATGACCGTCCAAACAGTATTGCGCGATCCTTTTTATATTTGCGGTTTTGCGGCGGAAACGACGCTGGAAAACAACGACGCGGATATCGCCGCGCTGTATCACGACTTCTTTACGACCGGGAAGGAACAGTTGCTGCTTTCCCTCCCCGGATGCCGGAGCGGTTACTATGGCCTAGAGTGGTATTCGGAGGGGCACAAAAGCTTTTTCTAATTGCTTGGCAAAGAGGTGGATGCCGACACAGAGGCTCCTTCCGGTGCACTGGCCAAATATATTCCTGCCACCCAATACGCCGCGGTAAGGCTTCCGGCAGGCACCGAGCTTGTGAAAGCGTGGACCGAATTCTTTTATACTGCCATTCCAGGTGCAGGCTATGCGCCGGATGAAAACCACGGTTTCTATTTTGAGTTCTATCCCGAGAACGTGGCCGGCGCATGCGAGCTTTGGACTCCCGTTATAAAGAGATAATTCCCGTTCTCTGATATCTCATCTATTCATTGTGGCTTTTTTCTGTGTCCCCAATATGCGGTGCCATAGTCATCTCCCAGTTAACAGACTGATTTTATGTACCCATTTATTTAAATCAGGCAGGAAAATTGCGTTTCGCCGGAACGATTCTGATTTATAAATGCTGTGCAAGCGGATTGCGAATTACATCTTAAGCATTGCGTGAGGTAATCTGATATTGAACAGCTTTCCAATAATACTGATACACTCGGCATCTCTGGTCCTGATCGCCAGTGTCATTATATATGCGTGGAGAAAAAGAACCAACGCAGGCGCATTGCAGCTATGCCTTGCCGCCGCTTTCATGTTTCTCTGGGCGGTCAGCTCTTTTGCTGAAGTGCTTGCCGACAGTTTTGCCGCGAAGCTGATGTGGCGCAACATCACACAGGTCGGCGTGTTCTACGCCCCCGCAGCCTGCCTCACCTTTTCCGTTACTTATTCCGGAATGCTGAACAACATTAAAAAGCCGCTTCTCATCTTCGTATTTGCCGTCCAGACCATGAGCATACTTCTGATTTTCACGGACCCATGGCTGCACCTGATGCGCGAAAGCGTTCAGCTCTTGAGCAGCGGCGGCGTCAACGTCGTCACCGTCACTTCCACCTGGCTGGGGAGGATGCTGGTATCGGCGAACTTTATCATTATGGCGGCGGCTCTCGCCATCCTGATCGTCTTCGCTGTCAAGACGAACAACAAAATGCGGACACAGGTGCTGATCACGATGACGGGCATGGCCATTGCGGTGGTCTACGCGCTGATCAAGGTCACATCAGGTGAACGGATACTGCCTTTTCTCCCCATCTCAGCCATGTTTGGGCTCGCCAGCCTCGCCATGCTGCTGGGTATATTCCAATACGATTTTCTGATGGTGCTCCCCATCGCGCGCAACGAGGCGTTCAACGTGATTGGCGACGGCATACTGGTCGCATCGCCCCTAGGCGAAGTGATCGATGCGAACGCTGCAGGCTGCCGCATGCTGTCACATCTGTGCTCCGTGCACTGTACCGGCGGACCGGAATGTCTGTCCGGCATCAACCGGCTGCTGGCAGATCATTATCCGGAATGGCGCGGCTTGCTGGCTCAGTGTCAGGCCGGCTCGTTTCAGCTGTCTGAAACACTAAACGGGGACATGTACCACTTGCAATGCGATACCTATGTGCTGTCGAAAAAAAGGAACAAAGCCATCGGTACGATATCTGTGCTGCGTGATGTCACCGAACAGCGGAGACAGAACGAGCTGCTCAAGCTGCGCGCCGAACGCGACGGCCTGCTGGGCATCTATAACCGCCATACGTTTATTGATCTGGTGAATCAAGCGCTGGCGCGGAACGACCGCGACGTCTGCCTCATATTCTTCGACCTCGACGATTTTAAAAAAATTAACGACAGCTTCGGTCATATAGCCGGCGATTACGTACTCAAGGAGGTCTGCGGCTGCGTCGCTGAAAAGCTCAGCGGACAGCATCTGCTGGGCCGCATCGGCGGCGAGGAGTTTGCCATATTCATCAGCGGGATCAGCCCGGATGAAGCCCTTAAAACAGCTGAAACGCTCAGAAGCGGTATTGAGCACCATACTTTTGAATATCAGGAGCAGCTGCTGCACGTCACAGTCAGCATTGGACTTGCCACAGGCCGCGGCAAATCGTTCAATCAATTATACCAGCGCGCAGACGACATGCTTTATAAAGCAAAGGATGCGGGTAAGAACTGCATCATGATATAGTCTTGCCGGCATATCCACCTCATATCGTACGTCCGTATTAAATCACTAAACATATCCTGTACTTTTACCGATATTAAATATATAGGGAATTGACAGGAGAAACCACATGCCTGATGTTGATGAAAACTATCAAAATATTGATGTACAAAACACCGGTGGCAATACGGACCAACCCTTTGTGAAGAACGCGTCTTATGTCGTGGAATATGCCGAAGACGGCGTGTTCCTCAATGTATCCTATGAAGACGCCGGCGGTATTCCCGTTCAGCCCGCCGTTTTATCATACGATCTTAGCCGAAGAAACATTGTCGGCGCAGATATTGGCGGCCCACTCATCCGCATAAGACGGCATGAAGAGCGCATCCGCATCGCTGACGTGCAGCCGGAACCGCCGTCCGATACTACCGTTTTTGTGACGGTCACACGCGATGAGATGTCGGCCAAAATGGTGCTGCTGCCGCCCTGCGGAACGGGCAGCGTTCAGGATACGGAAGAACTGCTGGCAACGATTCGTGAAAATTGGGGCGTCGCTTTCGGGCTGGATGAGGACGCTGTCAGAGCAGCGATCGTGGAAAGACTATATTATCAGGAAATCAGTATAGCAAACGGCAAACCCATGGAGAAAGGCGAGGATGGCAAGGTTGTCCTGTTGTTCAATACACAGCGCAGCTATGCCCCCAAGATCGCAGAAGACGGCAGCGCGGACTATAAAAACCTGAATGTATTCGAAGGCGTGAAGGAAGGCGCGGGGGTCGCAACGCTGACCAAGCCCGGCGAAGGGGCGGACGGCTGCACCGTGAAGGGACAGACAATACCGGCTCAAAAAGGCCGCGATGCCAAGCTCCCCAAAGGCAAAAACGTCCGTATTTCGGAAGACGGACAAACCCTCATTGCCGCAAAAAGCGGCCGGGTCGACTATATCAACGGCCGCATTGATGTTGCGGATGCGTTCCGGATTGCGGGCGACGTCGATATGGGAGTAGGCAATATTCTATTTGACGGCGATGTAACCGTCAAGGGCAATGTCATATCAGGGCTCACCATAGAAGCGTCCGGCACGGTGGAAGTCGGCGGCTATGTGGAAGCATCCACCATTATCGCCGGTAAAGACATCATACTTAAGAACGGCATGCAGGGCATGGACAAGGGCAAACTTAAGGCGGGCGGCAATATCGTGGCGAGATTTCTGGAGCGCAGCTCTGTGGAAGCACAGGGCGGCTTATTCTCCGATTCTATCGTACACTGCAGCGTAACCGCGGGTGATTTTATCAAAATGCAGGGTAAATGGGCCCGGATACTCGGAGGCGTTGTCCGCGCCGGTCGAGTCATCACCGCAAACACAGTCGGTTCCACTTCAAACGAACTCACCGTGGTCGAGCTTGGGGCTTCAGCCGAGATGCGTGCCCAATGCGCCAGGCTCACAGCCACCAGAGATGAAGCCAAGGCCCAGCTCGACAAAGTGGCCATGACAACCCGGGTACTCATGGCCAAAAGCGATGCAACCGGCCGCCAGCAGCTTCTGCCGAAACTAACCGCTGCGAAAGAGCAGTTCCAGCAGCAGTATTCCGAGGCTGTGTCGGAGCTGGAAGTTGTCATGAAAAAAATAGAAGAACTCAGTCATGCCCGCCTGCATGTACTCAAGGCCATATATCCCAATGTGAAGGTGAGCATCAACATGTGTTCGACCATAACAAAAACATCAGACGAATATGTAACGTTCTATTATCGGACCGGCGATATCGTATCCACATCCTGCGAAGCAAGATCGTAGCTGATATTCATTAGCCGCCTAAGGCCGTCTCGTGCGCTTCTTCCCATTGCTCCATCAACGACTCAATTTGCCGCTGCACGGCTTCATGCTCGCCGGACAGTGCCACGATTTCAGCCTCGCTCAGTGCCGACGGATCGGCCAGCGTCTCTTCAATCTGCTTCAGCCGCGTCTCCGCTTGTACGATTTCCTTCTCTATCTGCTCCACCCGCAGCCTCTGCGCTTTCGCGCGCTGCTCCTCCTCGCGGCTCGCGCGCCGGCGCTTGGTGGCTTCGGTGCGCGTCAGCCCGTCGTCTGTATATGGCTGGGCCGTCGCTGTTTTGCGCGCCTCCAGCGCCGCCTGATAGTCGCTCCAGTTGCCTTCGAACGCGGTCAGCGCCCCGTCCTTGAGCTCCAGCACGCTGGCGGCCACCCGGTTGATGAAATACCGGTCGTGGCTGACGAACAGTATCGTGCCGTCGAAATCGATCAGCGCGTCCTCCAGCACCTCGCGGCTGTCCATGTCCAGATGGTTGGTCGGTTCGTCCAGCAGCAGCAGCGCAGGTCTCGCCATCATCAGCTTCAGCAGCGCCAGTCGCCCCTTCTCGCCGCCTGACAGTGCCGATACCAGCTTGAACACGTCGTCCCCGAAGAACAGGAACCCCGCCAGTATGTTGCGCAGCTCGGCATCCGTCTTGGACGGATACGCCTCGCGCAATTCCTCGATCACGCTGCAGCGCTCATTGAGGCCCTCCTGCAGCTGGTCGTAATAACCCAGCTTCACGCCCGCGCCCAGCGTCACGCTGCCGCCTTGCGGCAGCAGTTTGCCCGCTACGATGCGCAGCAGCGTCGTTTTACCCACGCCGTTGGGGCCTACCAGCGCCGCGCTGTCGCCCTTGAACAGACGCATATCCAGCCCGTCGAACAGCGCCTTGTCCCCAAACGCCATGGACAGGCCTTCCGCGATCAGCACATCCTCCGCGGTTGCACCGCCGTCCAGCTTCAGCGTCATGCGTGCCCGTTCAGCCTCGGGGCGGTCCACGCGTTCCATCTTTTCCAACAGGTGTTCCCGCGCCTGTGCTTTGATAAAGTTCTTGCCGCCGCCCGAGCGTCCCCACGTTTTATACCGCTCGATCACGGCTTCCTGCCGTTTGATCTCCCGCTGGTTGTGCTCATACGCCTTCTGCTGCAGCCGCCGCTGTTCCTGCCTCTTGGCCGCAAACGCGGAGTAGTTGCCTATCTCCACGCTCAGCTTGTTGTTGTACAGCCCGGCCACGTGCGTACACAGCTGGTCGAGGAACCAGCGATCGTGCGACACCAATATCACCGCGCCGCGCCAGCTCTTGAGGTAACCCTCCAACCATTCGATCGCGCCCGCATCCAGATGGTTGGTGGGCTCATCCAGCAGCAGCAGCGTGGGCTTTTTGAGCAGCAAACGCCCCAGCGCCAGCCGCGCGCGCTGTCCGCCGGACAGCGTGGAAACCCGCTGCTCGAACATCTCCTCGCCGAGGCCCAAGCCTTTTAGCACGCCGCCGATAGCACTCTTGTACCCATAGCCGTCCGCTTCCTCAAACGCCCGTGTCACCCGCTCATACTCGCGGGATACACGTTGCCACGCGTCGCTGTCCGCCGCGGCTTCCGCCATCCGGTGCTCCAGGGCGCGCATGCGCTCCTCCATCGCGAACACGTCGTCGAACACAGCCAGCATGGTACCCCAAACGGTATCATCCGTTCCGGCGGGCACCTCCTGGCTGAGGTATCCCAGCCCCGCTGGGTTGGCGATGCTCACGCTGCCGCTGTCCGCGGCCATCTCGCCGCAGATGATGCGCAGAAGCGTGGTCTTGCCCGCGCCGTTGGGGCCCACCAGACCCAGCCGCTGCTCGTCCGTCAGCACCAGCGATATGTCCTTCAGCACCTCGTCCGCGCCGAAGCTCTTGTTGATGTTGTTTAGTGTCAGCGCGACCAACGCTTATCCTCCAAAAATCTGCCGTATCGGTAAAACCCGCCCCATTATACACGACCGGCGCAAAAAAATAAAGCGGAGCGTATCCCGCACAAGCCTTGATAAAGGTGTAAGGCCGTGGAGGCGCTGCCCCCATACCACCGTTCAAGGGGCGCATCCCTTGAGAATCCAACAATTCAATATTATAGGATCAAAAGTTAAACTCGCAGATAATGCGCCTTATTGTTCAAGCATATCTCTTAGTGCCTGTACTGTGATGCCCTCCAACGAATCCACCACGAGGTCTGCGCCGTTCAGCGACTGCCGCCCGATGGGGTGCCGGATGCCGATCACCTTGGCCGCACCCGCCGCGCGCGCCGCAGTAACGCCGTTGTCCGCGTCCTCAATGACGACGCATTCTGTGCCTTCCACGCCCAGCCGCTCCATCGCCAGCAGAAATATGTCCGGCGCGGGCTTGGACCGTTCTGTCATACAGCTGGACACCACGGCGTCCACGATGTCCGCCAGCCCCAGCCGCCGGACCACCCATTCGGCGTTTTTATGCTCGGAAGACGTGGCCACCGCCACCTTGAGCCCCGCAGCCGCGCAGCTTTTCAGCAGCGCCACCGATGCGTGGTACGGACATAAATCGCCGCTTTCGTAATAGCGCGCCATCTGCGCCGTTTCCTTCTGTGCCACCGCCAGCGGGTCTTCGGCGAATCCATGCTTTTTCTGCATCGACTGCCACATCTCCACTGTGCTGACACCCACATACAGACTCTGCTCCTCGGGCGTCAGCTCGAATCCCAGCTCCCGGGCCAGCCGCATATCCAGCTTCTGATACTCCGGTTCCGAATCTACCAGCACCCCGTCCATGTCAAACAAAACCGCTTTAAGCAACTGACAACCTCCCTAAAAAAATAAACGCTTATACGCGGCCCGTTTCCGAAGTCCAGACCGCCACTGCGAAAAAAATGCCGGTGCGGCTTCCGTCGCCTCAGCATGGGAATTATATTGCTCCGACTGGACAAACATTTTTATACTATTTAATTGATATGTTTGTCCGTGTCCATAATAACATATCGTGCACCCGCCCACAATGACCGACGTCAGCATAATCTATTCGTCCGGCATGTCAAACAGCGTAAACGGATGACGCGCGGGCCGTGCGGTAAAGCACATGCGCCCGCCCTTTGTCGGGTGATCGAGACACACCTTACACGCGAACAGTGCCAGCGGCGCTTTGATGTCCCGCGCGCCGTACTTCATGTCGCCGTAGACGCCCGCACCCACCGCCGCCATCTGCGCACGTATTTGGTGAAAGCGTCCTGTCAACAGGCGTATGCGGACAAGGACCAGCCCGTCCCGCTGCGCCAGCGTCTCGTATTCCAGCTCCGCCAGCTTTGCGCCCGACGCGGACTTGTTCGCCACTCGAGCAATGTGCGTCGCCTCGTCCTTCACCAGCCAGTGCGTCAGTGAACCCGCCTGCTCGGGCAGCGCTGCCGTCAGCACGGCCAGATACGTCTTCTCAAATGTGCCGGACTGTATCTGCGCCGTCAGCCGCGCGGCGGCCTTGGACGTGCGCGCAAACACCATCACGCCGCCCGTCGGCCGGTCCAGCCGGTGCACCAGCCCAAGGTACACATCACCCGGCTTCTGATACTTCTCCTTGATATACGCCTTGCACAGGCTCAGCATATCCGCGTCGCCCGTCTCGTCCGCCTGCGATGGCACGCCGTACGGCTTCTCCACCACCAGCAGGTGGTTGTCCTCGTAGAGCACCTTCACGGCTGCCATCTCGACGTGGTGCCGCAAGGCAGCAATATATCGGAATCCTTCTGCGGCAGCACCAGCGTGCCGGACTCGATACGCCCTTTGGGCAGACACTGTGCCAGCATGTTCCTTGTGACCACATCGGACAGGCCGGTGGTATACGAGTTGATGATGAAGAACAGCGGGTTGTCGGACAGCAGCGCCGCGCAGTCGCGCACCAGCGGAAACAGGCTCTGCTCGATCTTCCAGACGCTGTTGTCGCTGCGCCCGTACGACGGCGGATCCATCACGATGCCGTCGTAACGCCGCCCACGCCGCTGCTCGCGCAGCACGAACTTGTGGCAGTCGTCCGCGATGAAGCGCACGTCCGCGTCGCCCAGGCCGGACAGCTTCGCGTTTTCCTTCGCCCAATCGTTCATGCTCTTCGCCGCATCCACGTGTACCACCGACGCGCCCGCCGACAATGCCGCCAGCGTCGCGCCGCCGGTGTACGCGAACAGGTTCAGCACGTTCGCGGGCCGCCCTGCCCCGGCAACGCGCTTCCGTATATATTCCCAGTTGGCCGCCTGCTCCGGAAAAACGCCGATGTGCTTAAACCCGGTGGGCCGCACATGGAACTTGAGGCCTGCGAGCTCGACCGCCCAGCGCTCCGGCACCTTTTTGATGAAACGCCAGCTGCCGCCGCCCGTTTCGCTGCGGTCGTATATCGCGTGGGGCCGCCACAAATCCGGGTTGGTCTTCTCCCATATCACCTGCGGGTCTGGGCGCTGCAGCACGATACCGCCCACGTCCTCCAGCTTCTCGCCGTTGCCGGTGTCCAGCACCGTATATTCTCTTAAGTTATCAGCAATAAACATAACATCCTCCGTCAGTAGACAGTCTACCACGCGGACGGCCTTTTTTAAACCCAAATCCTTTCCAACTCCCCGCCCTTGGCGCATTATTGTGCATGGCTTCTGTCTGTCTATAATATATTAATCTCATCTTTGATATTGACTTTAACTTTATTAAATATTAATATAATATTATTAAAGGAGGATGACGATGTGGCTGTTAATAATCTGCCCGATTGGATGGCGAATCTGGACGACGAGGACGTATCGTTTATCAAAAATTTCGTGCTATCATCCGGATCGCTGAAGGAGATCGCGCGGCAATACAACGTGACCTATCCAACCGTTCGGCTGCGTCTGGACAGGCTCATACAAAAGATCCGCATCGGTGAGGATGCCACAACGGAGCCATATGTCGCGCTCATCAAGCGGTTGGCGTTAAGCGACAAGCTCGATTTTGACACCGCCAAGCTGCTCATTTCGGAATATAAAAAAGGGATAAAACAAAAGGAAGACAAATAGCCGTCACCCTCTGATTAACATTGGCGAAAGGAATCCGGTCCTATGAACATAGCCTATACCAATATCATCATATTCGCGGTCATCGTTCTGGCGGCTGCCGCCGGCATCATCTGGCTGCAGATATTCCTGTCAAAAAGGAACAGCCGCTGGCTCGGCCTGATACTGCCCGTGCTGAGTTTTATTCTGTCGTGGCTGCCCGTTTTGAACATAATGGATACCGGCAACGCATGGCAGAACACGCTGCTGGTCGCGGTAACGCTGCTGTTGTACAATATCCCCACCGTCGTGTTTTTGGTGATCTATGCGGTGATCCGGGAAAGGCGCAAACACAAGGCACAGCTCGAGAAGATGAGCATACACGACCTATAAAATCATTCAGGTACAGCAAATACAGTGCGGACTCTTTACTTAATGCCGACAGGTGGGTATAATATCATCATCAAATTTGTGAGACGAATTATGAAAAGATTTTTGCTTGTGCTGGCTATTGTGCTGGCCATCATCGCTGTGCTCGCCGCCTGCGCGCCCGTACAGCAGAGCGTTACGGAATACGCGCGCATACTGCCCGGCTGGGCCATCATCGTGGGCGCGGTGGTGATATTCTTCATCGGCTTCGGCATCATCTGGAAGCTGATACCCGGTTTTATCAAATTTCTTGCGGTGCTTGCACTGGCGGTTATACTCATCGCATCGGCTTATGGGCTGTGGCAAAGCCCCTGGGCGGACAAGGCCAACGAAGCCAGCCAGCAGGCGGAGGAGCTGCGCGACGACCTGCTCGATAAGCTGGAGACGCCTGCTGCTACGGCAGACTAAAGCCCGCGTATCACTACATCCTTGACATGCTCGCAAGCGGCTTCGGCCGCTTTTTTGATAGTCTCTGCGTTGTGCGGCTCCGGCTGAAGCTTGCGATCGTCCGTCTTGCGGTACTGTTGCAGCACGTACCGTCGAGCCCCCTTTATTCGCCGGGAAATCTCTTCGATGTCGCCCGCATCCAGCATCGGCATGAACGTGGTGCGAAACTCGTAATCCACGCCGCTGCCCATCAGCAAGTCGGCGCAGCGCCAGATGGGTTCGTCATCCAAAGCAAAAGACACCACCCGGGACAATTGCCCGGGCGGCGCTTTGATATCCATTGCCACATAATCCAGTTCACTCAGCAGCGCTTCCACCACTTCGGGTTTCAGCCCGTTGGTGTCCAGCTTCACGCGGTATCCCATCTGCTTTACGATGCGGATAAACGGCGGCAGCCCGCTCTGCAGCGTCGGTTCGCCGCCCGATATCACCACACCGTCCAAGAACCCCCTGCGCTTTTCGAGAAAGCTAAGCACCTCCGCTGTGCCCAGCAGATTCACGTTGCTCCAGAGCGAGCGGTTATGGCAGTACCAGCAGTCCATGTTGCAGCCCGGCACAAACACCACCGCCGCGATCAGCCCCGGATAGTCGAGAAAAGAATTCTTGACCAAACCGGCAATTTGCATATTCTACATGGCCTCTGGCACCACGAACTTCAGCCGTTCGCGGTACTCCTCTTTCTTGCCGTCGTTGTAGTTCTGCACCGGCCTCAAATACCCCACCACGCGGCTCCAGACTTCCGTCTTCGCGCCGCACTGCGGGCAGGCAAACTGCTCGCCGGCGATGTAGCCGTGCTCGTCGCATACGCTGAACGTGGGCGTGATGGAGATGTACGGCATGCGGTATTTCGCGAATATCTTTTGTATAATGCGCTTGGCCGTCTCGGTATCCTCGATGCGCTCGCCGAGGTACAGGTGCTGCACCGTGCCGCCGGTGTACAGCGACTGCAGCTCGTCCTGCAGCTCGATCATCTCCATGATGTCGTCCGTGTAGCCCACGGGCAGCTGCGACGAGTTGGTGTAGTACGGCACATCCTTGCCGGACGTGATGATATCCAGATAGCGCTCCTTGTCCAGCTTGGCGAGGCGGTAACTGGTGCCCTCGGCGGGCGTCGCTTCCAGGTTATACTGATGCCCCGTTTCCTTCTGGAACTCCTGCATGATGCCGCGCAGAAACTGCATGATGCGCACGGCGAGGTCGTTGCCCTCCGGCGTCTCAACGCCTTTGCCCATATAGTTCAGCAACGCCTCGTGCATGCCGATGATGCCGATGGTGTTGAAATGGTTTGCCCAATACTGACCGGTGCGCTTCTTCACATCGCGCAGATACACCGCCGAATACGGATAGAGGCCGTTCTCCGTCTGCTGCTCAATCACCTTGCGCTTGAGTTCCAGCGACGTCTTGCCGACCTGAGCCAGACGGCGCAGGCGCGCAAAAAGCTCATCTTCCGTGCGCGACAGGTAACCGATGCGCGGGAGGTTAATGGTGAACACACCGATGGAGCCGGTGAGCGGATTGGAGCCGAACAGTCCGCCGCCCCTCTTACGCAGCTCAGTGACGTCCAGCCGCAGGCGGCAGCACATCGATACCGCGTCCTCGGGCGACAGGTCGGAGTTCACGTAGTTGGCGAAATACGGTATGCCGTATTTGCAGGTGATCTCCATGAACTTGTCCACTACCGGGTTGTTCCACTCGAAGTCCTTCGTGATGTTGATCGTCGGGATGGGGAACGTAAACACGCGGCCCTTGGCGTCGCCCTCCAGCATCACCTCGCAGAATGCCAGGTTGAACTTGTCCATCTCCTCCTGATAGTCTCCATAGGTGGTGTCCTGATGCTCGCCGCCGATGATCACCGGATGGTCCTTCAGCGTCTTGGGCACCTTGATGTCGAACGTCAGATTGGAGAACGGGCACTGGAAACCGACCCGAGTCGGCACGTTGATATTGAATATGAACTCCTGCAGCGCCTGCTTGATCTGAGAATGATCCAGATTGTCCTTGCGGATGAACGGCGCGCAATACGTATCGAAGCTGGACCAGGCCTGTGCGCCTGCCGTCTCGCCCTGCGTCGTAAACGTGGAGTTGACGATCTGCCCCAGGAAGGAGCGCAGCCGCTTGGCCGGCTTGCTCTCCACCTTGCCGGGGATGCCGCCAAAGCCCTGCATCAGCAGCTGTCGCAGATCCCAGCCGGCGCAGTAGGGGCCGAAGAACCCGAGGTCGTGGATATGGCAGTCGCCGGAGGAGTGCGCTTCACGCACCTCTTCGGGATATATCTCATGCAGCCAGTATTTCTTCGTGAACGCCTCGCGGATGTAGTTGTTGAGCCCGTTCACGCTCTTTTGCGTGTTGGCGTTTTCCTTGATGCTCCAGTCCTTGTCGGACAGGTAGCTGGAAAACATGTCGATGGTCGCGCCGATCAGCGCATTGGCCTCACGCGCACCCTTACGCTTCTCGCGGTAGAGGATGTACGCCTTGGCCGTCTTCGCGTGCCCGTTCTTGATCAGCACGCGCTCCACGATGTCCTGAATGTCTTCCACGCCCGGCATGCGGTCCCCAAACGTGATGCGCGCGATGTCCACCACCTGCTCCGTCAGCTGTTCGGCGCGCTGATAATCCTCGCCGCCTACCGCCTTAGCCGCCTTGAAAATCGCTTCGGTGATCTTCTTCGGCGCAAACGCTTGCTTCTGACCGCTTCTCTTGAGAATGACTGTGAACATGAGACATAGACCCCCTTAACCCCTTTTATTATATAAAAATGTAAGCGAATTTTTTAGACCGCCGAAAAATGAAAGTGCGCATTTTTATGGCGTCATTGCCACTGGCGCACCGCTTTTGTTCAACTTATTGTATGAATTATTATAGTTAATCTCTATATATAGTGTCAAGGGAGATTAGGGTATTAATGTAAAAATTGTGGATAGTGTGGATAAGT